>NZ_KE384556.1:356875-492152 GCF_000426705.1 Spirochaeta cellobiosiphila DSM 17781 | reverse complement strand
ATAGGGACAAGAGTAAGTCCTGATGGTGAAGGAACTTGGATGTCATGGAAGTCGATACCAAGGACCTGATCATTCTCCTTGGCTATTTGCTTCATTTCAGCAGTAACACCCCCGGAGCCTTTAAGGTCGATCTTACTCCCTTCGAGTACAGCATCCCCTGAGGCTACTATATCCATTCCAGAGGAGGATTCAATACTCAGGGCATCCCCTGTCCCTATGGTGAGGGAACTATTACATTGGAGGAGGGTTGCATCCTCACTTTCCATAATTAACTTACGGCAGGATATATTGATATCACCTAATTCATTTACGAGACTAAGACCTTTTTCCTTACTTAATTCCAGGCGCATTTGTCCTTCGGAGGTACTGATCGTTAGGGACTCAGCTCCTTCTTCATCGTTAAATTCCACCCTATGACCACTCTTGGTGTAGAAGCCTTTTATATTGTTGCCTTCTTCAGCTGTTACAGGCGGACTGTGTCGGGGGGTGAACATGGTGGCTATGACAAAAGGACGGTTCACATTATTCAGGTAGAATCCAACCAGTACTTGATCTTGAATCTCAGGGTTGAACCATGTTCCGTAGCCCTTACTGGCGAAAGGTTGAACCTGGAATATCCAGGGGGTTAGGGCATTGCTTACTAAGGGAAGCCTGACCCTGAGACGTCCTAATCCATCGGGATCACTGTTGTTCTCTACAATACCAATGGTTGTTGTGATCATGCTAGGTGGGTAATTACGTAGATAGTTATCCCTTGAACTGATATCAGAAGGATCATACTTTTCCCGACGGACTTTATCTAAGTCCTGGTAGGTGAGTATCATAATAAGCTCTCCTTAATTGAGTTTGACTGAGGATCCTTCGACATTCATATTGTCAGAGGCCGTAAGACTTACATCAGAATCACTTTCTATAGATATTCCATCGGCTGTAGCTTGCAATCCTCCTGATAGGGATAACTCCGCTTCTTCCGCTTCAATCATGATTTTACCTGCCGCAGATATTCTTAAATCCTTATCAGTCTCCAGATTTATCATTTCATCAGCCATGAGAAATTCAAATCTGGTTGCTCCGTCAGCAGCGATAAGCTGGATCTTTTCTTCGCCTGATTTATCATCCAGGATCAGTTTATTACCGGAACGACTTTTAATGAATTGGAGATTGTTTTCACCATCTGCATTAAGATCACTGTCGGTGTTTTCTTCTGTACTGGGGGGAAGGTTGTCCTGATGGTGGAGACTTCCTAGGACAAAGCCTGCCTGGTGTCTGGCATCTTGAAAGGCTATGACAACTTGGTCTCCTACTTCAGGTAGAAAGAAAGCTCCTGAACCATTGGTTGCATAAAAACTTAAGATAGGTAGCCAGTCTGTTTCTGTGTCTTCACCTTGCAATGAATAGCTTACTTTGATACGTCCCATACTATCTGGGTCTGTGTTGTTGCTTACTGTTCCATAAATAAATTCATTCATTTTTTTACCATTTTTATTTCACAATTTTTTTTAAGTAGACAAAAGGATTACTACTTTAATAACATCACATTATTGATACGAAAGGAGGTAGTCAATTAGCCCATGAAAGACATATTAACTAACTCATACAACAAAAGTTCTTCAAACTATGATGAACAATTCAAAGAATTACAATGGAAAAAATATAACGCTCTTGATGATTTTTTCAGGTAAAAAAAAGAAAAATGTTTTTAGATGCTGGAGCAGGTACAGGGTTATTATAACGCTTATAGAAGAAACTCTAGAAGAGGATATTAAGATCCATGGAAAAAACTATCTTCCTTTCCTATTAAAGCTTTATTATGATTACAGTACATATTGTGTGAGGTAAAAAATGAGAACCATATCTTTTGTTATTATTTCTCTTCTATTAGTTATCACAGTGGAAGCACAGGATTCTAAGGTACGTTATAATTTAGACTATATAGAATCCTTTGATGGGGTGATGACAGAATATTATTCTCCACGTCTCATTCCTGTGGATACTCCTGATGTATCATCGACTCTTGGTAATTATACTGCAGATAGACTAGTGGATGGAGATTCCTCTTCTGCCTGGATTGAAGGTGTAGAGGGAAAAGGGGAAGGACAGACGATTACTTTTGATGTCAATCTCAATGCCATACCTAGAGTTATAGCTATCTATCCAGGGTATATGAAATCCCAAAAACTATTTGATAGAAATTGTCGTCCTGAAAAACTCAGAATCCGTTGGTTGGGCTTTGATGAAAGTAGAGAAGATCCCTATTTTGAAATCACTTCCCTTGAAGTAGAATTATTAAAAGACACTAATGGCAAGGTCTCTAATAAACCTCAGTATATTTATATAAGTAATTCAGCTTTTCTTCAGAACATGGAGGTTTCCGAATTATCTCTTTTGACCATTGAAATATTATCAGTTGATGATAAGGGGGCGATAGATCCTGATATGGCCATAAGTGAGATTCAACTCTATAGTGAAGGTGACTTTGTTAAGAGTTCTATGTAAAAAAGGATCATATCAAGACTATAATCAAAGATACACCGGAATGAGAATTTTGCTTTATGCTGTATAACAATAAAAAGAAGGGGTGGGGCAAAATTCCTTTAAAAACATAATTGTTGTGTTAGACTGAAGGTATGGAAAAAGATTTTAATGACTTATCACTAAATGTTGCCTTAAATAAAATAGAAGAAAATCCAAATGATCCCGACGCTTGGCAGACCTTGGGTTTTGTATATCACAAAGTTCATAAGGATATGGAAAAAGCTCAAGAAAGCTTTGAAAAGGCTATTGAACTAAATGATGAACAGGAATCCTCCTGGAGCGCTCTTATCGAAGTGTGTTATGAAAAAGAGGATTATGAAAAGCTGATTACCCTATTTGAAAAAGTTAAAGATAAATATAGAGGTAATTTTACCATCTGGAATTACGCAGGTAGAGCTTATGAGTTCCATTATGAAGATTATGCTAATGCTCAGAAGTGTTACGAAAACGCATTAAAATATCATAGAGATAAGGCATCGTTATGGTATCGCATCGCTTATATATATGAAATCTATACAAAGGAATATGAAAAGACAGTACATGCTTATCAACAATGTGTGAGCTGTGACCCAGACTATTATCAGGCCTGGGGAAATATGGGATATATCTATGCTACTTTTCTAGGGGATAAGGAGAAAGGTTTAGAATATTATCTTAAAAGTCTTGAACTTGAACCAGAATATAGTTATGCCCTATACAACCTTGGATTTCTCTACAACGAAATGGGTGATGCCGGGAAAAGTCTGGAATGTCTTGAAAAGCTAATATCCATTGAACCTGATAATTTTAAAGCCTGGTCAAGTTTGGGAGTCCTCTATGGCAATAATTATGATGATATGACTAAGGCGGAGGAATGTTTTAAACGTTCTGTTGAAATCAATTCCCATTATGCTGATGGATGGAATCTGTTGGGTATTCTATATGAGCGTGTCCATAATGACCCAGATAAAGCAGGTGAGTATTTTCAAAAGGCTAAGGATAATTCTTAACAGCTTACATGATCCTGTCCGGATCCTGAAATAATAGATAAAATCCAGTCTTTTCGTATTCACTAAATGAACTATATATTAAAAAAAATCACTATATATTTAGTTTCTTAAAGCTAAAAGGTATATGTTATGAATATTATGAAGGTTAAATCAATTGCTTGGTCAATCATCATATATGTGCTCTTTTTATCTTCTGCAACATCATGTCAGTTGTATGTTGGCTATGCTAGTTTCGGAGAGGATCTAAGAGATTTACCTCATGATACTGGGGGAACTCATTATCAATATCCTTTCGCCAAAGAATCTGCATCACCCTATGGACATTACGTTTATATTCCAGGAGGGTATGATGATACGGACATGGCTTATCCTTTACTGATTTCACTCCATGGTTCAGGAGAACGGGGTGATGGTAGTACTTCTCAACTAGAGAGGGTTCTCAAATATGGTCCCCAGGAAATGATTGAGGAAGGCACTTGGTCTCCTTCCTTTCCCTTTATTGTAGCCACTCCTCAAATACCAACAGGTTCAAAATGGAAAGCTTTAGAACTTGCTGAGTTTATAGCATACCTTCAAAATACATATCGTATTAATGCCTCGCGAATATATCTTACTGGTTTAAGTATGGGTGGTGAGGGGCTTTACACTTATCTTAAAAAGTATGGCAGTCGTGCAGGTATTGCTGCAGCGGTGCCTCTTTGTGGTAAAGTGGACACAAATGATGTTAATAATTTAAGAGATGTTCCTTTGTGGGTCTTTCATGGGGATTCTGATAAAGAGATAAATGTCGAGAAATCTATAAACCTTGTAAAAGCATATAATAATCTAACACCTTCACCCACCACAAAAGCAAAGCTCACTATATTCCCAGGAGTCGGGCATAATTGTTGGACAAAGGTGTACAACAGTAGTGGTATGGGAAAGGAATCTTCCGATTATGATCCCTTTGATCAAAACATCTACGATTGGATGTTACAATACAAGTACAAATATTAAATGAACTTTAATTCCTTTTTTGGTGTCTATCTCTATATCTCAATAATAAAAAGATAAGGAGAATAAAATGGGTATGGAAGAAGGGTTTGCAGGCTTGGCTAAAGAGATTTTCTTTGATCATAACGATGATCGGGTTAGTCCCATTAAAGGGATGTTTAATCTTCAAATCCTGAGAGGATTAGGGACTAACAGAAGTCTCTTGAGCTGTGTAGAAGATGGAACCAAGGTTGATCTTTGGAGTGTTGATGATGGCTCTGGTAGACAGCGCTGGGGAATCGAGCCCATCCCTGGAAAAGCAAATGTTTATCATATTTGTGTTGAAAAGGGTGTGAACAATGATAGACGTTATTTAAGTACGACTATTGATGGATCTAAAGTCGATTTATATGGAGTTGATGATGGAAGTGGACGCCAGCAATGGGTCATTACTCCTGTTACCTCTTGTCCAACTCCTTTTACCTGTAATATTGCTATTTATGCAGGTGTTAACGGGGGACGTAAATACCTAAGTTGTACAAATGATGGAGTTCTTGTAGATCTATGGGGTGTCGATGATGATTCCGGTCGACAAAGATGGCAACTTCAGGCAATCAAATAATGCGTACAAGCACCAGATGATTACTGGTGCTTTTTCTTTTCTAGTCTCAAAGATTATTGTAAATTAATATATGTTCATGAATACTAAGAGAGTAATGGATTTACTTCTAAATCTCCTTTCTAACACTTCATAGAAGAAAAGCATAACTCAATAATTTTAATGATTAATAGGAGAACAATATGTTTTTTGATAAGCCTGCATACGATTACGATAGTAATAAACCTGATTACACTAACATTCGTAAGCCTGATCCCAATATAGCTAAAGCTCTTCTTGCTTCCCTGGGTGAGGTTAACACTCTTGTTAATATTGGAGCCGGGTCAGGAGCTTATGAACCTACTACTATGGATGTCACTGCTGTTGAACCCTCTCAATCTATGAGAGAGACTCGCTTGGCCAAGGGGTTACATGCCGCCATAGAGGCTACAGCTGATAAGTTACCCTTTGATGATAATAGCTTTGATGCGGCTATGGCTTCTTTAACTATACATCACTGGCCAGATCTGAAAGCGGGTTTGGAAGAAATTAAACGGGTGACAAAGAAGCGTCTTGTTATTTTAACCTTCGATCCCGATCGACTAGACTCTTACTGGAGTAAAGAATATTTCCCGGAAGTACTGGCTGTGGAAGGACGTAGATATCCTAAACTGAAGGCTATCCAGTCTTGTTTACCTAAGGATACATTCCAATGTCAGTATGTAGATGTACCCCGAGATTGTGAAGATGGATTTCAAGAAGCCTTTTATGCTAGACCAGAAGCTTTTCTTGAATCAGAAGTGCGCAAGGCCCAATCGGCCTGGGGTTTTATAGATACAGAAACGGAGACTCGTTTGATTGATAGATTAAAAAAGGATCTTAATTCTGGTGAATGGGATAAGAAGTATGGCTACTATCGTAATCAGCCAACATTACAGTGCGGTCTTTGTATCGTTACTATTGATTTCGTTAAATAACCACATTTTAAGGTAGTCCCTAGGGACTACCTTAAACAGGAATTTTAATTATTGTTTTTGTAGAACTCTATTCCCGCGTAGTTTAAGTAATCAACACTGCCTTCTTGATGGTATTCTAATATATTGCCATTATTGCGACCTAAACCTTGTACCCTTAATAGTTCATCATTGATGATATCCAGAGAGACATTAAGAGTCCCAAGATCAGAAGACTGGGCTTTCATTAATAGTAAGTCGCTCTTAGTATCATAACTTAGAATAAGTTCCTCGAATAATCCATTAGATGTATAGGTACCTAATCTATTCTTCCATGTTTCTGATATAACTGAGGGCATACTCTTTGTGACGGGACCCATGAAAAATTTTTCTTGATAACCAATAAAGTCTGCATATTTGTTCACAATAGGATGTAATGTTATTCCTGTTTCTCCCAGGTAAACAACATTGTCTTCTGTAATAAGTATTTCAGTGTTCTCTATTATATCCGGGATATTAGCAACAAGTTTTCCTTCTTTATCATGGATATGAAGTAATCCAATATTACCCATCATATAATAGCCTGATAATTGGCTAATATCTTCTTTTTGAATAGGACGGAATTGAGGACTTTTGGGTTCATCAATCTTTGTACCTAATAAAAGTTTAATTATTTCTATGCTTAAATCTGTGAGAACTTCATTGTTACCTGTATTATCGTTAGAAGCTAAAAATACGGCTGTACCAGCTTCAGGGACTATTTTCATTTCTGAATAAAAAGGCGGGATAGTTCCTCCATGTCCAAATACATCATAACCTGCTATATGTTCGATCCAAAATGTTAAACCTATTTCAAAATTCTCGTCTAAGACAACGTCTTTGTTTTGTTGAACAAACATCCTCTGTAAGCTGTCTTGTGATAATAATCTATTAGACTCTCCCATACTGCATTTGATTAATTCTTCTTGGAATATTTCCATATCTTTATTGGTTAATAGGATAGATCCAGCAGGGATATCCTTAATAAACCACATGAGCTCTTGATCTTCACCGGCATTATATCCTTTTGATAGGTTTTTCAAATTCTTGTCATGTATTAAAACCTGTGCCCTATCCATTCCAAGAGGGTTAAAGATGTGTGTTTTTATATATTCTTCATAACTCTCTTGGGATACTGTAGCAATGATTTCTCCTAATAAACTAAAGCCTAAGTTATTATAGGCAAAGACACGGGGGGAATCTTTTACTAAATACTCATCCCCAAGGATAGCCGAAGTCTTCATAAACTCAGTGTCATCCAGTTCCTGCTGAACAAAATTTCTGAAATAAGCAGAGGGGAGAGAGGAATGGTGTGTTAACAGGTCTCGTACTGTTACTGTTGAATTTTCTTCTAGACTTTTGGGTTTAAAGTCGGGCAAGTACATTCGAACATCATTATCTAAAATTATCTTATCATCCTCCACTAATTGCATAATGGCTATGGCTGTAAAAAGTTTTGTAGTGGAACCGATTTGAAACAATGTATTTGAATCTACTTTTAATTGCTGACTATAATCTCTATATCCATAACCTTTTCGTAATAAAGGCTTTCCTTTATGGATTATAGATACCGTTAGCCCTGTGATGTTATTTTCAGCAACTGTCTCACTGATCAAATTATCTATTTCTGATTCTGGTTGATTGGTTGTTGTAGCGCAGCTAAAAAGGACTAGGGCCAGATATATCGATAGTATACCTTTCATTCTTTTACTCCTAAATATTTATTGTATTTAAGGTAAACAGAATCCCCTTTATAGGTATATCAGCCATAGTATGAGATCCTGTTCCTATTAGGTTGATCTTTGTATGAGAAGGGACTTAATGCTGCTTCACCCCTTCGGTACACCAAGAGTTTGTCGATCTGATATTGACGGAATATGGACAATAGCAAAAACTTGACACAATCCAATAATTCATCGATATTAGACAGATGAATATAACCGCACACGGAAACATTATAATTAGCATTATTATTCCACTCAATCCGTGGCGGGTACATCCTATTGTTTAGCAATAGGTCAACGGAAATCAACAAGCCCGCCCATTCGGCGGGCTTTTTTTTATCCAAACAAAAGGAATGAGGTATGACATGTATAAAGAAACGAATGTAAAAATGAACTTACCTTCCATGGAACAAGAAGTTCTGACTTTTTGGAAGGAAGACAAAATCTTTGAGGAATCAGTCGATAAACATAAGGATGAACATGTCTTCTATGATGGCCCTCCTTTTCCTACAGGGTCTCCCCATTATGGTACGGTATTTGTTTCCATCCTTAAGGATGCCATTGCCCGTTTCTGGACCATGAGGGGCAAGTCTGTTCCCAGAGTATGGGGTTGGGATTGTCATGGTTTACCTATCGAGAATGCTGTTGAAAAGCAACTAAACATAAGTGATAAAAGGGATATCACCCAAACCATTGGAATTAAACAATTCAATGATAGTTGCCGGGCTCTTGTTAGTGGTTACAACGATGCTTGGGAAGAGTACATTGATCGCATTGGTCGATGGGTAGATTATGACCATCCCTATAGAACCCTTGATAAGAACTACATGGAGAGTGTGATCTGGGTTTTTGCAGAAAGTTATAAAAAAGGATTAATCTACAAAGACTACAGAGTTACCCCCTATTGTTATCATTGTGAGACCTCCCTCTCCATCTCAGATACACGGGAATCGGATTCTACCAGACCCAGACAGGATCCCACTGTTATTGTGAAGTTTAAATCCTTAGATTCCTGGGGTACGAATTCTAATAAACCAACCTACTATCTGGCGTGGACCACAACCCCTTGGACTCTTCCTGCTAACTTAGCCTTGGCCGTAGGTCCTGATATTGAATATGTTCTCCTCGATACAGCTGAGGCCCAATATATCTTGGCTAAGAGTCTTTATAATCCTAAGGACTTCCCTGAAGATTCTCATATCATTAGTAGTTTTTCAGGAAGGGATATGGAAGGGAAGAAGTATGAACCCTTATTCCCTTATTTTGCTGAGGCAAAGAATGCTTTCCAGATCATCCTGGGGGATCATGTTAGTACAGAAGATGGGGTAGGGATTGTTCACACAGCACCTGCTTATGGAGAAGAAGATTATTGGGTAAGCCGTAATTATGACATTGAGATCAAGAACCCCGTATTGGCCAATGGTACTTATGATTCTACAGTAGTGGATTTTATAGGTGAAAATGTTCATGACGCTAATCCCAAGGTTATTCGTAAACTCAAAGAAGAGGGGAAGATTTTTAAACAGGCTACTGTTGAGCATAATTATCCTCATTGCTGGCGATGCCGAACTCCTTTGATCTATCGAGCCATGGATGCTTGGTATTACAACATTGAAAAGATCAAACCTCAGCTTATGGAAGAGAATAAGAAAATCAACTGGATACCTGAGACGATCAAAGAAGGCCGTTTTGGTAAGTGGTTAGAAGGGGCACGGGATTGGAACTTATCCAGGAACCGCTATTGGGGAACTCCTATTCCTGTTTGGATCTGTGAAGATTCTCAGTGTCAGCATAAATGGATTCCTTCCTCTGTGGCTGAATTGGAAGAACGATCAGGCCAGCACATTGATGATCTGCATATTGAGTTCATTGATGAACTGGAAATCACCTGTGAATGTGGTAAACCCATGAAAAGAACACCTGAGGTTCTCGATGGTTGGTTTGAGTCAGGAGCTATGCCCTTTGGCCAATGTCATTATCCTTTTGAGAATAAACAGTGGTTTGAGAATCATTTTCCTGCTGATTTTATTGTGGAATACCCGGGACAGATCCGGGGATGGTTTTATTACCTTCATGTGTTAGCTGTCGGCATCTTAGGTCGTCCTGCTTTTAAGAATTGTTTGGTTCATGGAACTTTATTGGCTTCTGATGGACAGAAGTTTTCCAAATCAAAGAAGAATTACACAGACCCTATTCAGTTACTGGATCAATATGGAGCGGATGCTCTTAGGCTTTATCTGATTAATTCTGCGGCTTCCGTATTGGGTGATCTTAAGTTCGTCGACGGAGAGGTTCGTGATCAGGTTAAGGAAATTATAATCCCCCTGTTGAATGTGGTGAGCTTCTTTACCACCTATGCTAATTTGGATGGCTTTGAAGCCACATTAGATTGGACTCCCGAGAGTGAACGAAATCTTGATAAGTGGATTATAGCTCTCTTATCCAAGACTATTAAGGACACCACCGACGCTTATGAAGCCTATAAGATGAATGAGGTTTTAGCTCCTTCTATTAGCTTCATTGAGAACTTGAGTAATTGGTACATACGACGTAGCCGGGAACTTTTCTGGGAGTCAGGAATGTCCCATGAAAAAGAAAATGCCTATCAGGTCCTGTATTATTGTATTGTACAGCTCTTAAAGCTTTTAGCCCCTGCTATGCCTTTCCTTGCAGAGAAATTATATAAGGACCTTACCAATGATAAATCTGTTCACTTAAGTGATTGGCCCGAGTTCAGCTTTGAGGATAAGGAAGGTTTGTTAGAGCGCTACCAGTTAATGCAGAAGGTTACAAAGTTAGGCTTATCCCTGAGACAACAGCAAAAAATGAAGGTACGACAGCCTCTGGCTGAGTTAAAGCTCTGTCTTCCTGATCAGTATGGAAGGGATTCATTAGATTTTGAATTATTAAAAGAAGAACTCAATGTGAAACACATTAGTCTTTTAGAAGATTACCAAGAATTGGCTCGAATCAAAGCCATTCCAAATCCTAAGCTTTTAGGTCCTCTCTATGGATCGGAGGTGCAATTTATCATCAAGAATGCCAAAGCTGGTAATGTGAAGATTGATAAAGATCATGTCACTGTTTATTCGGAAGATAAAACCTGGGACCTAAGTCCTGATCAGATCCAGATTGGTTATGAAGGTAAAGACGATCTCAATGTCCTAAGTGAGGATGGTATTGTTTTGGCTTTTGATTTTGAACTAACAGAAGAACTTATTCGGGAAGGGATCCTCAATGATCTTAATAGGGCCATTCAGAACATGCGTAAAGATGCAGGTTATAATTTAGATGACCGAATCTATCTTAAGCTAGAAGGCTCCCTAAAGGATTCAGAGAAACAAAAACTATATGACAATGCCTTAGGGGAAGCTTCCGAGGATTTGGTATGGGATGTGTCCGATGTTATTCACTTGGGGGATGAGGATTTTACAATCTCCATGAAGAAGAAAATGTAGGGATTTTATTCTCATTAAGTATCTGTCCTCCCTGTTGAAGGGAGGATAGTATTGAAATATACTATGAGTCTGGATCTTGATGTCTTTATTACATAAATCTATGAAGTAAAAATGAAGTCTTAAACTTGGGAGATAAAGTGATTATCGCTGGTGATCCGGAACCATATCGATTAGGGTCTGATCTTGTCGTTGTACCTGTTAGATATTCTTCTACTTTGGATAAAAAGGGGGGGCTTTTATGATAGCTTAATATCATCTGCTGTCTTTGATAAGGATTATCAAATTGGTGTTGCCATAGATTTTATGTATTTGTTTTCTGCCCCCAATATCGCATCTCCTATAGGTAGTGAGTTTTTGAATACTTCAGATATTGTCATCATCGATAAGAGATTTAAGGATGATTACTCCTATAAAATCCTAAAAGTTAATTGGGCAACAAGAATCCCTGATTATAATAAGGCCTTTGAAGAAAAGAGAATTTTACCTTTAGGACAAAAAGTTATCGTTACTGGCGAGTGTGAGTATTCTGTAGATACACCTTATCTGATGAAACAGATCAAATACAAATAAGGATTTTTCAAGAAAACGGGGTGTTCTGTACCGAAGGAGTATTGTATTTGTTCATAAGGGTTATGACGATGATACATTTACCAAAATCACCTATAAAACCCATGAGAATCATCAAGTATCTACCTATGATAGTTATATTCTTAAACATAATATTTCTGTATCAGAAGAGGATGTTCAGAACACTTGAGATTGATGCTAGAAAGAAACTGATACAAGAAGCAGCTGAATATACTGAGTCCATTTTCTATGAGGATATTCAATACTACATGGAATTATACAATTCTGCCTTCCTTCAGAATAGTGAGGTTGAACTATATACGGAAGGGGATTTTCTTAAGAGTTCGATGTGAGTGAATATTCCTGATATCTTCTTTACCAGAAAAAGACATAGTTAATGCTAAAATTACTACCATGAGGTTAGTAAAAGTAATGAAGTTAAAGTTTGTATAATACGAATCCAGTCTTCCCAAAGGAAGACTGGTTATCTGACAAATTAGTTTTTGGCTATGAAGGGAGCTAGAACTTCTTCATCCCCCCATTCTTCTGCTAGTTCTATGGGTGTCCCGTCTGAAGTCTCAACATACATATCCGCACCATGTTGTAATAGTAAACGAGACATTGGTATATTCCCGTTGATAACAGAAAATGCCTGTGTATCAGCTTTTCAGTGGCTTTGTGTATTCTCTTAAATATTTGCCTGTTACAGAAACATTGTGTTGTAATAAATCCTCAACAATCCCTTCATAGATGACCTCTCCTCCATCCTTTCCTGCACCTAGTCCCATGTCGATGATCCAATCTGCCTGGGCGATAATATCTAAATTATGTTCTATCACGATAATAGTATTCTTAGCTGTCACCAAAGCATTTAATATGTTCATAAGTTTCTGTGTATCAAAAGGATGTAATCCTGTGCTTGGTTCATCCAAAATAAAAATATTATTATTTGAATCGAGTTCTCGTGATAACTTAAGCCGTTGCCTTTCCCCTCCTGAAAAGGTGTTCAGTCTTTGTCCCAAGCTTATGTATCCAATCCCTAATTTTACAATGTTCTCTAGTGGGTGGATAAATTTATGATCACAAAAGAATGTTATGGCTTCGTTTACGCTCATTCTCATTAGGTCTACGATATTTTTGTCTTTGTATTTGAGAGTTAAGACTTCCTTTTTATACCCGCTGCCGCCGCATTCATCACAGATCTCTTCAATGTCGTCCATAAAAGCAAGATCTATTTTCTGAATACCGAGTCCCTTGCAAGCTTGACAGGCCCCATCACTATTATTGCTAAATAACTTGACGCTTGCATTAGTATTTTGAGCGAATAACTTTCGGATATCATCGAAAATATTTAAATATGTCAATAAGTTGGAACGGGGGCTTGCTGCAAATAGTGACTGATCGATGATCGTGACATCGGGGTAAAACCGTGGTAATTCTCTGGTTATTAATGAACTTTTACCTGAGCCTGCAACCCCTGTCACTACTGTTAATACTTGTTTAGGAATCTTGACGGTAATATTTTTTAGATTATACAGATGACTATTTTTGATCTCTAGAAAGTCTATTCCCCGTTTCGGGTTTCTGTTATATGTTTTTTCTTGTAAAAAATACTGTCCTGTTTTTCCTTTCGAGTCTTTTAACTGGGTAAAATTGCCTTCATAAATGATTTGTCCTCCCTTTTTTCCTCCTAGGGGGCCTAAATCTACAATATGATCTGCCATTTTTATGATATCTGGATCGTGATCAACGATTAAAATCGTATTCCCTTTATTACAAAGTTGGGTAATGATTGAAACCAAATTATCAATGTCTTTTGGATGTAAGCCTATGCTGGGTTCATCAAAAATATACAAAACATCTACTAAACTGTTTCCCAGATGCTTTACCATCTTTATCCGTTGTGATTCTCCACCGGAGAGAGTGTTGGTTAAACGGCTGATAGTTAGATATCCCAAGCCTATACTGATCATATTGTTAAGTTTTTTTATTAACTCCTGCAATATACTGGAATAGGCTGTATTTTCAATTTTCTGGATAAAAGCTAACAATTCGTGTATTGACATTTGGGAACAGTCCCCAATATTTCTTCCTTCTATCTTACAGGATAAAATTCTATTATTGAGTCTTAATCCTTTACAATCTGGGCAAGTTTCTGTTCTTACTATTTTTTGAATAGCCTGTTTTTTCTGATCAAATTCTTTGGATTCTTTATTTAAAAAAGTGCGTTCAATACGTGGGATCACACCTTCATAGAGAGCCGTTTTATGCCATTTTGCGTTTGGTTGAATAGGTTTATGCTCTGATGCATATAACAATAAATCCCATTCTTCCGGGGTATAGTCTTTTAATTTTTTATTATTATCGAAATATCCAGAATCAACATAACGTGTCCATCGCCAACCCTTTGGCTGGAATGTTGGAAAATCAATGGCCCCTTCGTTTAGTGATCTGTTTTTATCAAATAGCTTATTGATATCAATTGTCTGAATAATTCCTAAGCCTTGGCATTTCGGGCACATTCCTTGAGGATTATTAAATGAAAAAACGTTGGAATATCCAACAAATGGTTCTCCCATTCTGGAAAATAATAAACGAAGTTGTGTGAATATGTCCGTTACTGTTCCAACGGTAGAGCGGGCATTTCCTCCTAAACGCTTTTGATTAATAATAACAGGAACATTCAGATTTTCTATTTTTTCAACATCAGCTATTCCAAGGTGTTGCATTCGATTTCGGACAAAACTATTTTGTGTTTCATTAATCTGGCGTAGGGCTTCTGCCCCAATGGTTTCAAATACAAGGGATGATTTCCCTGAACCGGAAACTCCTGTAAATACAGTTATTTTGTTTTTGGGTAATTCTAAGCTTAGATTTTTAAGGTTGTTCTGTCTTGCACCGGATATTTTTATTTTCTTCATTTTATAGACTCAATGGAATGGATTATACTGACATTAGGAATTCAATACTCTAGTATTTGTTCATAAATATTTTCAGTTTCAGGATTAATTTTAAAATCTGGTTCAATTCCCCTATTATCAATAGGAGGATGATTTTTCCATATTCTCTTTTGTGTAGGAACGAGAATCATTAAGCCCTCTGACTGTAGCTGATAAGGAATAGCATCACCATAATCCAATGCTCCTTCCGTTTTTTCTCCCACCAAGATAACTTTGGGATTATGTTTAGCCCCAAGTATAAACTCCTCGGCAGTACTTGCCACATATCGATCAGCTAGGATATATATTTTTTTTATGTGAGTAAGTTGTGGTTCTTTATTAATTTTAGGGTAGGTATAGCTAACAAATTGGTTTCTATTGTTTTCCATTTTACTAACTATAGATGAGATCAAAATATATTCCCTACTCTCTGTATCTTCATAATGATTTAGAGCTGATTTGTATAAACGTAAATTGTCTCTTGAAGCCCATACTTTCCAACTGGATTCATATTCTGGTGCTCCTATTAAATCGAGAAGGGGAAACATTGAAAAGAAGCTTCCTCCTCCATTACCACGGATATCAATGATAAGATTTTCTATGTCGATAAGCTTGCTGTATTGATCTTGTAACATATTATTAATATCTGTTTCATATTGCATCTCAAAAGAGGGTATCGATATTATCGCTGTAGTAGGATTTAAGATTATTACCCCCATTTCATGATGCACGTAATGTGAGTAGTCTTTCTTTACAAATAGAGGTTTTCCCTCTTTCATCAATATAAGATGTGGATCTTCAAAAAAGGATAGCCATCTATCATATTCCAAGGGATAATCCTGTGATTTTCCCTGTGTGATAGATTGGTGAATACTTTGATTAAGTAAGGCAAATTGCTTTTTTTGTTGATCCACTTTCTCTGTATATCCAGCATAATTATCCTGGATAATATTTTTTAGTTCTTCAAAAGCTAATAGTGCTTCTGATATCTCTGCATCATTCCCTTTGGCAGATTCTTCCTCCAGGTTTTGATCTTCAGCAAAAATTGAATAGGACAGTAATAGAAGTAAACATAATAGTGTGTGAATTCGTTTCATTTTTTTCCTGGATCTAAGCTACAATACAATGAGAATAATGTAAATCTCATTGATAGTCTGTATGAAACGATTCCCTTCTTACAGAGACATCTATAGGGAAGAAATATAGTTATCTGTTATCTCTTTAATCCTACCTGATTTTTCCATTTCTTCTAATACTTTTGTGATTTGTGGAATCAGTGAAGAGTGTTTTTTATTCAAGAAATGATAAAGCTTAATAGATTGTAATGGTGGTTCTAGAATCTGCAATTGAGAATATTTTGGCGATTTTAAAATACTGATAATATCAAGTCGACTTTCCACAGCGACTTGAATTCTGTCGGCAATTAATTTCTGCAACAGTGCTTCATCAGTGGTGTTAAACTCAACGTCCATACCTTTAGTTCCATTTTCAATATACTTTATTCCCCTTCGTATCCCAATTTTGTAGGGACGTATGGATTCCCATCCTGTAATAGTAAGATCAAGGTTCTTGGTTATAGCTAAACCCTCAACACTATTGATAGGAACAGGGACCATTACAAGGTTGGGATAGCTTTTCTCTGTACCCTTAATCCTATGAACTTCTCCATCTGTCGCTCCAGAATTGGAACTTGCCAGAGCACGTTCTGGTGGAAGAATTGTAAATGTAAGCTCTATACCCAACTTTGTATAAGCTTCTTCAAGAATTATTTCGGACAATGCATTCGTCTGGCTTTCAATAGAGCTAAGATTAATAGAGCTCTGAGCTATTAATGTTCCCATTCCTGTAACAAATAAATAGACTAAAAATAGTATCTTTTTCATTCCTATATCCTCCTGAAAATCGGCCGGAAATTTATCACGTTTTCTAGCCTATAATATTCTCAGTCTTATTCATTCTTTATTGTTTTTCAAATTATATTGTACATAACCCTTCTTTTATCCAATATAAATTCTCGATAGAAATATTCTGAAAGTCCTTGTGCCGTGTGAGTTATCTATACGAAGCTGTTTGATTTAACAGATGTTATTGGAAATCTTTGATGATATCCATTAGTCTTTTCTCTAAGGTCCGGAAATCTCATTTGTTTGTTGACTATGTAAGGAAGATCAAAAAAGGATAGGTAGGAGTATGTATGAAATTAAGTGGAAAGATAACCTTGATCTTGAGTTCTGTGATCTTCATTATCATGGTTATAATAGGTTTTTATAATATACGTTATCAGAATAGCGAGGTGATTAAGGATTTTGAAAAGAAAATCAACTACAATATTGCCCAGATGGCACAGTCCTCACTTACTCCTATATACAATTTTGAATTGGAAACAGCTTATGATTTATTCAAGCTAGGCCTCAATGATGAAGAGGTAACAGCGATTTACTATATCAATATAAGGGGAGATATCCGTGGATGGAAACTAGATAATAATGGGGAGGTCGTTGAACTTTCTGATAAAGAAGAATATGAAAGTATGCGACAGAACGTCTATGAACTACGTGAATCAGAACTAATTCTTGGGGATGAAAAGCTGGGCACTCTAACCATATTATATAATGATAACGTCATTAAACAGAAACGAATGTCTGTGCTCTTTACAAATATATTTGAAACGATTGGAGTCATCGGTTCTCTTACTATTCTTACTTTAGTCATAATGAATATTATGCTGGGTCCTTTGCAGGTTATTACCATGGGTGTTGATAAAATATCACAAGGGAATATCTCCGAAAATGATGAGATTAAAAAATTACTGACAAGAAAGGATGAAATCGGCCTTTTATCTCATAGTGCAAGTACTATGATTGATTCCATTAGGGATATTGTTCTGAGTGTAAAAAAAGCAACATCCCATATCGACACAACTAGTAAGACCCTTAATCACACTAGTCAGACTCTTACAGAAGGAGCGGTCAAACAGGCCTCTATCTCAGAGCAGGTTTCTGCTTCCATGGAGCTTATTCTGGAAAAGATCACTTCAAACTCTCTCAATGCAGAGCAGACAGACCAGATAGCAAAAAGAGCTTCACAAAAGGCCGACAAAAGTGGCACCATAACACAAAATGCCATTTCTGCAGTTAAGAAAATTTCTACAAAAATTGAGATCATTGAAGAGATTGCAAGAAACACAAATTTATTAGCCTTGAATGCGGCCATAGAGGCCGCGCGAGCAGGAAACAGTGGCAAAGGTTTTGCTGTAGTTGCTGCTGAAATCAGAAAATTGGCAGAGAGAAGTCAAAGATCTGCTTCAGAAATAACACAACTTAGTATACATACCATGGAAGAAGCAGAAAAAGCTGGTGTTATGCTGTCTGATTTACTACCTGATATAAAAGAGACAAGTGATTTGGTTAAGGCAATCAATGATTCTGGAATAGAACAAAAAGCTTCCAGTAATGAGGTTTCCAAGGCAATATTAGAGTTGTCTGAAGTTGCCCAGGGGTTTGCTAATGAAGCTGACAGAGTTACTATGAATTCAGGATCATTGATGGAAGAGGTTAATGAACTGAACGAAATTATATCATTCTTTTTCATAAAAGAATAATTCCTAAAAAACTTAATTGATAATATGATTTTAGATATACTAATATACCTTATCTTAGAAATCCTTGGAGGTAGTAATGACTCATCGTGGTTCATGTCTTTGTGGGCGTATTCAGTATGAAGTTGAAGGAGAATTTGAAGCCTTTTTTTTATGTCACTGTAAATCCTGTCGCAAAGATACAGGGTCTGCGCATGCTGCTAATTTATTCTCTCATGAAGCTACTTTAACCTGGTTAAAGGGAGCGGATGAGGTAAAATCCTATGATCATAATAATTCTGGACATATAAAGAGCTTTTGCCCTAACTGTAGTTCTGCCTTACCTAATCTACAACAGGGGGGGGCCTTGGTTATGGTTCCTGCTGGTAGTTTGGATACCGATATTAATATCGAACCAACCGGACATATATATTTGAATGAAAAAGCTAAATGGGATACTGATTTGTATAAAGCACCTCATTATGAGGAACTTCCATAAAAGGGGTCTTACTGGAATAAGAAAATAGTTCCCAGAAGTGAAGACTTAGTTAGACCTTGGAGTGAGAAGATACTTAAGTTCTGATTTATTATTTACATTTGTCTTTTGATAGAGATGTGATACATGTGTTTTTACAGTGGCTAAGCTGATGTTAAGTTGTTTACATATATCTTTATAAGAATAAGATTCAACCAGCAAATCAAAAATTTCTCCTTCCCTTTCCGTCAATCCAAATCTAAGAATTATATCGCTGGTTGATAACTTTTCGACATTGTTAGTGCGCTTTGAAAAGAGATATATGAGAGAAAAGGATAGGGCAGACATGGTCAAGAAGGAATAGATAATAGCATCCATTACATGGAGGGGGATGGGATCAAATAGTTGTTGAAGTCTGTAGCTAGGAATAATTATTGCAAAACCCCATAACCCAGTGTATTTGATTCGATTTATAAAAGTTCTAGAAGTTTGTACTGTGAGAAGGTTAATCCATAGGCATAACATAAAGAGACTTTCCATTGTTAAATTGAGAACTGACAAACTGGAATAGGATATATATTGCAGTAGATTTAAGATGACAATTAAAAAAAATAAATAGTTACTTATTTTTTGGATAAAGGGATATTTGTGCTGATCTAATATATCGATAAATCTAAGGGCGCTAAAGAAGCAGAACAACCCTGTTATCATTTGTATTAGAGCAATATGAGAAATATCAAGACTATCTTTGGTAAGAAATAAGATGATACCTGTCAAATAATTCAATGTACTAGAAAATAACAGTAGTAAGGCCCACTTAATCTTAGTAGCTCTTTTCTGATGTATATAAATACTGATTAAAGTTATTAGAGCCCCTATCCCTGTGGATAAAGAGATGATTTGAAGTATTAAATCTAATAATTGCATGACAGTATTAGTATAGTATTATTGCAAAAAAGTCTAAATATCTTTTCTATTTGAGAACAAAGACAAACTAACTGGGTCTAAAGAATTGTATAGTTATACAAAGCAAATAAAGCAAAATATAGCAACAAATTAATAAAAAAGGAGTACTACATGAAGAGAACTATGTTTTTCTTGTCATTTTTTACCACAGTTCTTGTCTATGCTTATTCTTTAGGACTAGTTAATTTCCATTATATGATAGGAGTTATTTCAGGAGCTATGTTTTTACTGAGCTTGTATAGTTTAACTCTCTATTTTCACTTTAGAGTCAATAGTTTTTTAATCTCAAATGTTTTTCTGTCTACTGTAGGGATTTATTTACTGTTGTATGAATCCATACTTATTCAGTGGCGGTTCTTAGGTGTTTCTCTGAGTTTGGTCATTTTAATTAGTTATTATTTAATAATAATAGACAATCTAGGCATAGATATCTTATCCAGGATTCCCAATTGTATACCCTTTTCTTTATTTTTTCTAATAGCGATTTGTGAAGGGGTGAGTTTATTTATTTTTAATAAACCATACATTGTCTCTAAGTTAATCTTTCTTTTTTTTTACATGTACTATATAAGTCTTTTAATCCGTAACTATCATCATAAAGTAGAAAAAATTAATAAATATATTGCCCTAGGAAATTTTGTCTTTCTTGGTTTGTATGGTTTCGTTTGCTTACTTTTTCCCATTTCTAAGAAAATTCCTTTATTGATACTTTTCCTTGTATTTTTCGTTCTTTTGTTTATTAAAAAATTAAAAGCTGTATTTAAAGATAGCTACTTTCTTTTAGATATGTGGAAGTTACAAATAGCAATAACTAATGAAATGCGTAGCCCTTTAGAAATGATTATGGAAAGTGTTCGTACCTTATCCAGTCATGACATATCTATAAGACCCATAGTGAATGGGTCAAGAAGATTGGCTGATCTTGTTAATCAAGTATCTGTTCTGGCACAGTTATCTCATACACCAATAAAATTAAATATTAGCAATTGGGATATTGCTATTGTTATTCAAAGTGTCATTGATGGCTTTCATAATATATTGGTGATAAATAGCATCGCTATTCATTTTGAAAAGCCCAAAAAGAATATAGTCTTTGATTTCGATCTAGATCGAATGCGTGAAATACTAGTGAATATCATTTCAAATTCCATTAAACATACACCCCCCTTGGGTCTTATCTCTATTACAGTAGAAGAGCTTTTTCCTAATCGTGTTCAAATCTGTATAGTGGATAATGGAGCTAGTATGAAACGTGATTCTGTTGGTGATAATGGAATAATATATAATGAACACTATCATGCTAATCTCTTACCATATGGTTCTGGTGTGTCTATTGTATACTCGAGAGAGTTAGTGGCTCTACACAAAGGAACTTTAAATATTTTATATCCTTCTAGTATTGATAATAGAAAGGGGATGATTTATAGACTTGGTTTCCCGATGAGCAATATAAAAATTGATAAGCCTAATAAGAATGATCAGTATGATTATGTATACAAGAAAACGTACAATATAAGTAAAAAAAAATTCTTATCTGTGATGATAAACAGGATTATGTTGACTTTTTGTCTATTATATTATCAAAGAATTATAGTCTTATCATTTCAGATTCTGTAAACAATTGTATTGAAAACTGTCATTTAGAGCATCCTGATTTAATCCTAACTGAAATAACACAACCTATAGAAGAATTATTAGTTTTTTTAGAATCATTACGTCATAGCAAAGAAGACAGTTATATTCCTATAATTGTATTGTCTGATATTCCTATTAAAGGATTATCAAATGAAGAAATATTTAAATATATTGATGATTACATTGTAAAACCTATTGATACTAGCACTTTATTGACCCGAATTAATATACACCTAAGATATAAGACACAACTAAATAAAATGAATATTACTAGAAGTAAAGTCTTAAATGAGATAGATAATTTAATAGAATTGGATTTGTCTAATCCTCTACTATCAATAGATACTATATGTCATGATTTGGGGTATAGTCGATCTACACTTAACCGTAAGATTTTAAAGTTATCAGGTCTATCTTCACAGCAATATATTCAGTCTTATCGTCTTAGACGTGCTATGGAAATGTTACAAAATATTGGTGATTGTAATATAACTGAGATTGCATATAAAGTGGGGTTCTCTTCTTCTGCTTATTTTACAAAGTGTTTTAAAAATAAGTATGGTGTATTGCCCTCTCAGTTTAAACAGGTTAAGTGATTCAATTTTACTAATATATGATTCATCATTGATAGGACAAATAAAAGAGCTGTTTTTTTGTTGTTAATTTTGGTTTCAATTTAATGTTGATTGAAATCCCATTGATATTTTCCTCTCTCTTATCTTGCTAACCTCAAGTTAAGAAGAGGAAAAAGTGATGAGCAAAGAAATTAATATTACAGAGACCTATCATTATATTAACTGGGTAATTAGATCTTTTCATTTTGATGACAGTACAAAGGAAGACTTAGCCCAAGAGATTATTATAAAAGTTTTAATTAATAAACATAGTTTTGAATCCAGATCTAAATATAAAACATGGGTTTATTCCATCGCTAGAAATCATTGTATTAACTATAAAAAAAGACGCTATGATATATATAAAAAGTTTCAGGACTGGGATGATAATAGCATTATTATGTTACGCTATAATGAAGTAAACTCTGACGAAACGATTTCCCTGATTAGGAAATGTATCAGGGAGTTGCCTTTGATATACCGTATAGTGATTGTTTACTATTTTTTCTATAGTATGAAATATAAAGAGATATCTGAGGAACTCAATGTCCCTATAGGGACAATCAAGTCTCGATTGAATACAGGAAAGAGATTGTTAAAATATAGTATTAGCAGAGAGCTATTTTTTAGGGAATAGGTATCGGAATTTTAACTTCACTATATCGAGAAAAGTACGGTCCCTAATAATCCTTTCCTGTTTTGCTTTATCAACTTGTAATCCCGTATTTTGATGGTGGGTATGTTGTAAGTTGTTCAAACTATCATAAAAGTTTTTATTCTGATTAAGAATATTTACAAGAGTATTCTCTTCTACTTTAAAAACAACTGTATTAGTTAAAGCTATTACATTCGCTGTGCGTTCTTTTCCTGTCATCAGACTTGATTCACCAAAGATGTCGCTCACACCATATCTAGCTAAGGTGATGTCTAGATCCTCGTCTGTTCTATGAGTTATAGATACAACTCCTTCCCCTATTAAGTATAAGTCTCTTTTGATTTCTCCTTGGGTTACGATAACTTGCCCACTTAAATAACTTTCCAGTCTTACCTCTGAAGATAGCATCTCTTTTTCTTTTTGTGTTAGGGCTTTAAAGTAGGGGATATGATTGATTATTAAGGATGGACGGTCTTTTATATAGATAACACTCGCATCCATAACCTGGTTATCCCAAGCGGGACCAATACCAGCAAAGTATAGATGAATCCATATCCGTTGCCACACTTTGTCTTTAGCAGTATTTTTTTCTACATAGTTCTTGATGTAAAAACAGATATTATATTCACATGAAGCTCCAAGGACATTGTTGAAGGATATGTCTGGTGTAGGTGTGAAGAGAATACAATTTGTTGATAGAACTGCATCTCTTAATATCTTTATAACTCTCTGCGGCGCATATTGACTGTGTATCTGGATTGTAATAGTTACAGATTTTGGTTTATCGATGGAACTTAGGTTTATAATATCCATATCTGCTACTTTGTTATTGGGTATTGAAACAATATCATTACTTTCATTCTGCATACTTACTGTTCGCCAATTCATGTCTACCACTTGCCCTTCATATTTCGATCCTATTCTGACATAGTCTCCAATATGAAAGTTCTTTTCGCTTCCCACTACTATTCCTGATAAGATATTAGATAGATTTTCACGTACAGCATAACCTGCTGTAATGGCAATAATTCCTGAAGTCGCCAGTAGGCTATTAATAGACTTATTTAGTATGAATTTAAATATGATAAATGTAGCTATTAGATAAATAACAAAAGCTATTATCTTCTTTAACAGATCTGGAATCCGTTTGCCTTTTTTGATTTCAACAGGTGTCCAAATAAAATAGTTAAAAAACATAATTAGAAAATGTGCCGGCATTAGGACAAAAAAGGCACTATAGATCTTGTCAAGGATATCCGTTGTTTCAACACCAACATACTTAATAAAAATATTTAATAATGGTGTTCTTCCGCAATATAGTGCAATGATGGTAGAGAAGAATTGTAAAACCCAAAAAGTTCTGTGATAAGTCCTTAATCCGCGAAATTGAGCAAAGATATAAGATAGAAACATCACTGATATGGAAATAATTAAGAGCTGTTTTCTTATCTCTTTAGGGATTTGAATTGATTCAAGTAGTTCAATTTGTTTTAGATATACTTCATAGTTAAAGGAGGAAAACCCAATGGACATTGTAGGTGGTGACATATAATCTGGATCACCATATGTAGGTTCATTATAGTCATGTTGATATGTATCATAACCAGCAATGCGTAATCTATATTCAGGACTCAACATTAGTTTTTCTTGATTACTATCAATCGTATTCGTTGTCGCTGATCCTCCTAACATATCAGGAACTAGAATTAAGACATTTCTAGGAAGGTTTTTATGTTTAATTGATATCCCTAATATATGTTTATGGAACTCTGGAGTTTTGGCGGAGAAGTTGAGACGGAAGTTTCCCTTGATATGATATAGTTGGTATTCTATTAATCCATTTTTTTTGTTAACCAATGGCTTCTCTGGTAATATAATGGGGCTTGTACTGTTTAAGAATTCTATATCTTTAATATTTATTTCTCTCTGACTACGAAACCATATATAGAAATCTAAATCAGCAGATTGGCTGTCCATATTGAGGTTGTTGATAGAATTGACTTGTGCTCCTACATACACAATGTCTGTTCTGTACATTTGAACCCCATTGATAGTTATAATATTACCAGAGTTCACTTCCAGATTGCTTATATTTTCAATCTCACTATATTGTTTAAGAGCAGAGATAACACTGTTAGAGCCTTTGTAGGTTCCAATAGTGACTGGTCGTTGTGAGTTTCCTTCTGAATCAAAATAGATATTACCAATGAGACCACTAATACTTTTATTCGGTGTGTTAATATTTGCTAGATATTTTCTTAACTCATATCTATATAAACTCGTTGATTCTGGAACTTCTTTCTGTGATAGATTATTTATGCCCTGTAGTAGAATTTGCGCTGTATCATAACCTAATACAGCTGTCCAGTCTGCATCTTGCTTATATTTTTCTTCATAATTCATATTGAATTTCTGTGCTTCACTGCCTGCGATATCCAGGATAAAGGGAGATGATACTATTATATTTCTGGTGTAATATCCGGGATCCTCTTTTTCTTTAGGATAATTGGCAAAGCCTTGGCTGAATTGTTTTGAAGCAAAGGAATCAGGGCCGATAATTGGATTTGTTATTTTACGGTCCCGTATTTCTTTGATCAAAGCGGCCCCAAGTGCATTGTGGGCTGCAATAAAGATCGGATTCTCTACATTGGTTTCATTATTAAATTGATGAGCGACAATATCATCGATTACTTTGTCCATATTGGTTGGGTCTTTTTGAGATACTTCTATAGGAAATACATCATGTTCTAGATCTATTACTGTTTCTGAAAAGACGTCTTTTAAGCCATTCCCATATGGATCATTCTCATAGATAATTATTACTTCTCTGGCATCTAATATATCACATACATAGTTGGCTAGATATTGCCCTTGTAATTGGTCATTGAATATAGTGCGGAAGTACCAGGGATTATGCTCTGTTATTCTGTCATTCGTTGCTCCTAGGGTTATGGCAGGAACTTTATACTTGGCATATTCTGGTGCAGCTGCTAAGCTTTGACCACTAAAAAAGTGACCTATAACAGCTACATAGTAATCTTCAACTCCAATGTTATGTGCTATTTTCTGTGCTAGGTCAGGGTCTGCATGATCAGATATAAAATCAAAGGTAAACTTATCTTTTGGAATTGATTCCGAGGCCTCTAAATCCTCTAAAGCCATCATTACTCCCCTTCGGATGGATGTGGCTTGTAAAGTTTCTTTATCTTTTTCAAATGGTCCGACCACAGCAATATGGATTTGTTTTGAACCACTATGGCATCCTACTAATAAAGAAAGTAATAACAGAGAGAGTAATTTGATACCTTTGTATGACATTTTGTAACCCTTTTTCTATGATAAGCACAACAGAACTGTATAGGATACGCTATTCTATTGTGCTCTGTATATGAATCTTAAAGAGTTTGTTTAAACTTCTCAAATTCATGTGGATTATTTGTCCATAATCTTGGACAATCCTTCCAACCAACTATGTTATGATGAGTAGTGACATTTGTATTTTTATCTAGTTTATATTGATCTAATAGGGATCTAACAAGTTCACTTGCTGCGTTCAATGTAGCAGAATGAAAATGTCCCTCCTTATCGTAGGCAACCATTTCGATCCCAATAGTGCAATTATTAGGACTTTTGTGTTTATAGTCTTCTGCATAGATCCCAAAAATATCTCTTGCGTAATTTGTATAAAACCTTCCACTTAAAGGATCTTTATGAATATCCTGAAAGTCAGGAACCCCACAATGATAAGCCATCTCATCATTGGGGATGCAATCAATAACTTTACCATCTAGATCTATAATATAATGTGCTGAACCATAGCCATGTTTCCCTTCTTTTCTCATTTCGAACCAATTCCATACTTCTTCAGCAGGCTGATTAGGGACTCCTGTCCAGTGCATTACAATACTCTTTACATTTATTAGTTTTCGACCTGGTCTTGAATAGGGATTTATTGTTAAGGGTTTAGTAATTAATTTCATATTTTGTCTCCTTTTGCATTTTGCAAGCACACCACAGTACATCCAGGGATCTAGCATTGAAGTTGTAATTGTTAAGTATGGTCGATAAGTTGATATGTGATTGTGGAGTCTCAATGGTTAGTAGCATACGGTCACTGTCGATGATAGTCGATTTGTTATGATAGACCGTAGCATCTAAATTAGATATATGAGTTTGATTTAGATAAGTAGATATACTATTCGGCAAAGGAACATTATTAAGAGAACTCAAAATATAATCTTTCGCTTCTCTTCCTTCTTCTCGGCTTTTGATAATTGTTGAATAAGATTCTCTTATGACTCCTTTATTCATAGCATCTGCCATGACTAACATAATTTCTGTATCCCATATGGGAATCCCTTCAGGAGTCCATGAATAGATCTTGATAGAGGCAAAGTTTGATCTACGAAGACAAAAGTTTGCCTGTGATTCTTCTCCTTGACCGAATAATATTAATAGTGCTTTGGGTGGTGACATGCCGTTACTCCTTATATTTACTTATATGAAGATAGACACATGACAGGAATAACTTGTTCGGTATTGATTGAATATTCTCTTCATAAAAAAACTGCCCCTGTGAAGAGACAGTTTTTTTATAAAGAGATATTATCTACTCAACTATTTTTACTGTTTATATCGATAACTCTTTCTGTGGCCACATACAAATTTTGTAGTTTGTCTAATGCTTCTGCACAGGTACTTTTATCCAGACCTAGTTCCAATCCACAATAAGGACAACGTATGACTCTCTTATATAATAATTGCTCAAGGGATAACTTGATTCTGAATTGTTTGCAACCTGGGCATAGGAAGCCTTCAGGGGTGTTGAGATTGGTTGATTCAGCTTTCATTGTCTCCTCCTTTTTCCTGGATATTGCTACCTAGTAAGGATAGCATTTTGGATATTCCTGCAGGAATATCTGCTTGAGTTACGGAGATCTTGACATCAATGTTTGCATTGAGTGATGTAGATTTATTTGATGAGTTTTCAGATTTACTTTTTTGTGGTGCTGCTGCGAGCATTGCCTGCCAATTGAAAGATTTTGAGTTAGGGATTGTGTCTTTAGATGTAGGATTTTCTTTCATTTGTATTTTCTTTTTTTGTGCTGTTTCCTGGCTCATTAGAATTTTTACACCAAATGAAAAATCTGCTTTATCAACTTTTAATAGGGGGAGGGGAATGGCAGATAATGTAGGGATTTTCATTGTTCTTTTTTCTGTAGAACCATTTGAACTTGGTTGTTCATAATCAAAGCTAATATAATCTAGATCGCCAAACTCTGATTCATGATCTGATTTGGGTATAAACCCGAATTGCTTTATGTATTCGACAAATTGCCTGGCCGCCATAAAATCTGCTTCTATAACAGCTGCAATTGGTGCTGAGAATAGATCTTGTAATGGTACTACATTGAATTGACTTTCAGCCATAATCTACTCCTTCCTATTCGTCTTGGGCTATAAGATTGGAACCATTCTTATCAGCTACCCATTTATAGTTACGAACACTAGCCTTGACTTTGATACGTTGTATGACTTGAGGAGACAATTTTCTTAAGATATCACTATCTACTATGATATCGAGGTCGGCCGTTTTATGTTCTACAGATGAATTATCTAAATCTTCATATAGAGAAGTTATTTCATCTTCGATACATTTTGATAAAGCAGTATCAAGTTGATTATCAACTTCTTTTTTGTCCGCAATATAGGCTACATAATCAGGATCTTCGTCGAAGGCTTTATCTATTGTTGCAATTAATGCTTTTGTTAACTTTTCTTTGTAGCGTCTTATCCTGTTTTTTTTGTTTAATAATCCTTTTTTTGCAAAATTCGTTAAGTCAGATAATACATGTTCCATTAATTCTTTTCTTATATGTTCTGATGTAATGATATCACTTAGTTCTTCATCCTCTATGGATTCAGACAATATGTCTGTTGTATTTACCACTATAGATTTGGCTTTACTTCGTAAAAAGGGAGGGCCAGGAATGGCCTCCCTATAAGTACTTTTGTTTTCCTTATTTTTTAGTGCATGTTGTTCTCGAACAGCAAAAGCAAAATCAAATTCTACTTCTGATAAATCAGCATTAGGAACAGGGAAATACCTTAGAAACTTATCGTCATGGTATATCTTACTCATTGAGCAAGATAATTTATTAATCTGATCCTGTGCTTTGTTAAGTGATTCGAGAAAAGACTGTACTACCAATTCGAGTTTCGGCATGGTATTCCCCCTTTTAATCTTTAGTAAAATTAGTTGCTTCTTTTTTGGTTATTTTGTTATTTAAGTTTAAGAAGCTACTAGGATAGAAGCTGATTCTGTCAAAGTCTTGTCATCAACAGTAGCTTCGAAGTTAAGAACAAATCCTTGTAGATTGTCACTCTGTGCTCCATCTGATAAAGAAACAGTTAACAATAACTCACCTTTATCATTTGTTTTGAGTGATGTAATATCTTGTGTCATTTTTATCTTACCTGATGTGACCTTTAGATATGTCCCGATTTTTGAAGTGATATCTGTGCCATCCTTTCCTATTCCTGTTACTGTAATATCTGCTTCTTTCATATTAAGCCCATTGGAATCAGTAAGCTTTAAGGCAAAGGTTACTTCTTTTCCATTGTAGTCCATTACCCCATCATCAGGAGTTAATGTTAACTTGCCTCCTTTTTTTGCCCCAGTTGCTGCACTGGATAGAATGTTTAGTATAGTGGCTAATCCCGCTGGCATATCTGCTTGGGTAGCATGGACTGATACATCTTGTGTGTATTCAACAGA
Organism: Spirochaeta cellobiosiphila DSM 17781; assembly: GCF_000426705.1. Taxonomy (NCBI): domain Bacteria; kingdom Pseudomonadati; phylum Spirochaetota; class Spirochaetia; order Spirochaetales; family Spirochaetaceae; genus Spirochaeta; species Spirochaeta cellobiosiphila. The sequence continues at coordinate 462,678 of NZ_KE384556.1, read as the reverse complement.
GTATTTTGATTCGGAAGTCGCCTTGGAATCCTTCTTACTTGAGTAACTCGCAGAGGCGGAAACACTCATACTAAAAGGACCCCATCCTATTTTAGCTCTACCTGATGCTGATCCTGATATGTCTTCAGCTGTAGATTCTGAAGTACTTTGTGTTGATGATGCGTTAATAGATGCTTTGAACTGTATGCTAATATCATCCACTACAATCATAGGAATAGGAACAATAGTTAGGATAGGAACAATCAATTTGACTAGTTCCCCATCTTTTTGATAACTAAAAGAAACATTGACAGCACTCTTGTTTCCTTCAGAATCTGTGTTTAGTCCTACATGTTGAATGAATTCCCATGTAGATTGAGCGGCCATTGCTTGTGCTTTGATAGCTGCTTGTAAGGGCCCTCCAATGAGAGCTCCGTAATCTATGCCATTAAGCATGCTTTGTGCCGTAGTGGCTGGAGACGAATCTATTGCCATTTTTTTCACCCCTTATGATTCTTTCTGTTGTGGGAAAGAATCAGTTTTTATGTAACCAGTTGATATAGAGCTCTATTGAACGGTTCAGTTTTCTAGACACATAAAAGAATTTAATTGTTCAGGTGTCTTTAAGTTATGATATAATTAATTATGGGATTATCTAAAAATAGAAGTTTGTGGAATTTAGTCATAGGACAAAGTATATCTGAACTGGGCAATCAATTTGGTTATATTGCTTTAATTGCTGTGATCTATGAACAGACAAGCAATTTTATGAATGTAGGTGTTTTGTTAATCATTAAAGCCACCATACGAATAGTCGTATCACCTGGTGCAGGATTTATTAGTGATCGTATTTCTAGTAGACATATGTTAATTGGGTCTGATCTGATAAGATTTATGTTAACAATATCTATTCTCTTTATCCATAATACTTACATTATTTATATCATAGTGGCTTTAATTACTATGGCCGAAGTATGTTTTACACCCGCTTTTGCGGTGTATTTGACTCAAACAGTAGAAGACCATGAATTGCTGAAGGCAAATGCTTTTTATGCCTTCAGTACAGATTTAATGACCGTAATTGGTCCTGCCCTGGCAGGCGTTACTATATCAATCATTGGTACCCGCTGGGGACTTATTGGTGATAGTCTGACCTTTGGCATCGCGGCTCTGTTTATGTTCTTTATTTCATCAAAAGAAAAAGTAGAGGATATCAAGCTTCAAGGAAGTAAAATGACAATATCTGACTTAAATGGACACATTATTGTTATTCTTATATTGGGTGTTCTCTTAATGCTATATGGGGGAGCTGCTAATGTCTTAATGATGCCCATGGCTCAGTATTTATCAGATGATTTTGAACGAACATTGGGTGTTTTATTTTCCTGTATTGGTACAGGATTTCTTATCGGTTCCTTTCTTGTTCTTAAAAGTGGATTTTCTGTTTTTCAGATGGAGAAAGGAATCTCTTTATCCATGGTCCTATTCGCTTTAGTATCACTAGGATTCACCTTTGGGAATAGTATCATTTTTGTAGGAGTATTTTGTTTGGTTAATGGAATAGCTAATTCTCTTTTCTCTATAAATTCTAATACATTATTAATGAAGTCTTCCCGGCCAGACATTCGGGGAATGATAACGGGTTTAGATAATGCTCTGAGTAATGGGGCCAGTATTATGTCCATGTCTTTAGGTTCTCTCTTATTAGCGTATACAAGTTATCAAAACATATTTAAAGGGCTTATGCTTTTTCCCATATTAGGTTTTTCCTTAATGATTCTTATTAAAAAGCTAGGTAATAATCCTAGCTTTTAGTTTTTCTAACTTTATTATACTGATGAATAATGTCTATGGAATAAATGAGTAGCCCCATCCATATAAGTAAAAAGCTAATCAATCGATGAGAATCAAATGGTTCCTTATATAAAAACACACCTAATATTAAGGTCATTGTCGGGGTTATATATTGTAGAAAACCAATACTTGTTAAAGGAATTCTATTGGCCCCTTCAGCAAATAAAAATAAGGGTACTGTTGTAGCTAATCCCGATAGTATTAAGAGAAGTTTCTTATAACCATGGAGTGTTAGCAAAGCAGAATCTTTACCAGGAAGAATTACTATTATTAATGCTAAAGGGAGAATCATTAGCGTTTCCATAAAAAGGCTATCCTGTGATGACATTTTCAGACGCTTTTTCTGTAAACCATAAAAACCAAAACTAAAAGCTAAAGCAAGGGAGATCCAGGGGAACTGCTTATACATGAGTATTTGATAGATGACACCGGATGTAGCAAGTAGTAAGGCGACCCATCCAGATCTTCCTAATTGCTCTTTTAGGATAAGAACTCCTAGTAGGACAGATATCAGTGGGTTAATATAATATCCTAAGCTGGCTTCAATAATAAAATCATGGGTTACAGAATAAATATAAACACCCCAGTTGATGGTTATGGCAATACTAGCTGTGAGAATAGTTAGTATTTTCTTTTTGTCCCTTAGATATGTTAAATGAGCTTTATTTTTTTTGAATCCTAATAATACTAATAAAAGGACAAAGGACCAAAAAATCCTGTGTCCTAATATTTCTATGGAGGGAACACTTTGTAGAGTCTTCCAATATATAGGGAGTAGCCCCCATGTAATGTAAGCAGATGCTGCGGCTATATACCCTATGTTTTTTTTCATATTTTTACAGAGTGCCTTCTAATTGATTAATAACCTTAAGGCGTTTTATTTTCTTCGTTGTTGTCATCTCCATTGGTTCTTTAAGTATTTTAAATCTGTTAATCTTTTTGTAAGTCACTAATCTTGTGTTTACTTGATCTACTTGTGATTGAAAAAGTTGTTCTAATTCTTTTTCTGACATTTGACTAGATGCTTCTTCTGCTGGGTATATCCATGCTTCAATACCTTCACTTTTTAGCTTCTCATCTTTTATGTATCCCTTAACCAGGATTTGTTCTATTTCTCCAAAAAGTTGGAACTCATCTTCTATTTCTTCAGGATAGACATTCTTGCCCCCCTCAGTAACAATTAAGGATTTCATTCTTCCTGTTATATAGAGATAGTTATCCTTATCTATATAACCCATATCCCCTGTCTTTAGAAAGCCTTGTTCTGTGAATAGGGCTTTAGTGCTTTCTTCATCCTGGAAATATCCTAGACAATTAATAGGCCCTTTGACTTGTATTTCTCCGATGCCATTACTATCCGCATCAGCTATACGGACATCCAAGCGGGGAAGTATTACCCCTACAGATGATTCTTTAAAGGATTTAACAGGATTCAAAGTTATGATAGGTGCCGTTTCTGTCATTCCATAACCTTGAACAAAGTCGATTCCCAATTGGTTAAACAATTTGAAGGTTTCCGGAGCTAAAGGGCCTCCTCCTGATATACATATTCTATTTGTATGAAGGTTCACTTTCTTAAGAATAAAGCCAAACATTTTCTTTCCAATGTTGATCTTTAAATATTTTTTGCAAAAGCCTGAAAAACTCATTAAGCCACGAATGATTCCGTAAACAATAATTCCTTTTTCTCTCAATCCCTTTAAGATTCCGGCGAGGATTTTATTAAATAACAAGGGGATCCCTAAGAACATGGTGACCTTACCCTTATCTAGATCTTTTAGGATTTGTTTAATGGCCATTTTCTTTCCAAATACTACGGAAGATCCATGACCCAATGCTTCAAGAAATACGGCCGTCATGGTGTAAGAATGATGTATTGGTAACAGAGCATAGAACACATCTTTATCATAGATCCGCATGATGTTATGACTTGCTGCAACAAAGACATCTGTTACGAAGTTTCGGTGACTTAGCATAACTCCTTTTTCATTACCTGTTGTTCCAGAAGTGTAGAGTATAGCCGCGACTTTATCTATATCGACCTGGGGGAGTTTAACGGCATCTGCTTCTAATTCGAAGAGATAGTTTGGTTTGCCTGGAGCCAGTGACAGAAGGGGAATATTATCAACTGTAAGGGATAAATCCTTTTCCTTTTCTTCATCTGAGAATAAAAACTTACTCCCGGCAAACTTAACTAAATGGGATATTCTCTCAATTCCTAATTGATAATCAATAGGAACAATAACTCCTCCTGCGTATAGAACCGCTAAATAGGCGCATGCCCATTGGGGTGAGTTTTTTCCTGTTAGTGCAACTCTATCTCCTTCTTTTAATCCTTGAGATATCAGGTAGTAGGCCAGTTTTTTACATTTATTCTGTATTTCTCCATAAGTTAAAACCATTTCCTTAGGGTCAAAAACGAGGAAGGCTTTTTTATCAGGAAAGCGAGCAGCATTAATATCTATGAGCTCATGGATTGCCGGCCATTCATGGGTGAATAACTTCCCCCTATATGGCTCAATAAAATACCAAGAATCTTTCATTCATGGCTCCTTTTGTAGACGTGATTATTACACTTTATCATAGTATAAAGATTTCTTCACGTTTTAATCAAAATCGATTATACTGGCAACGATCATGAAATGTATCCTAATAATAAGTGCCTATTTAATTATTTTTGTATCTCCAGTTACTGTTTTTGGGGATGATCTGACTTTACAGTACTATCTGGATTATTCGAATTGGAACATTGAAGACAACCCTCAAAGACCAGTTGAGATGGAATACCAGACAGAGTCATTGGGGATTGCTCAATTATTAAGAAATTCTCTTAAATCTACTAATATACTGTCTGGTCGGGTTAATGTGAATTTGGTTATAGAATTGCCTGCCGCCAGCCCCACTTTAAGTCTTCAAGTTGGGACTATACCCAGTTCCTGGAGCTTATATCTTAATAATGAATTGTTAGCCTTAAGTCCTGTTGGTTGGGGACATTTGATACCTATCCCTTCCGGTAAATCAGAATTACGTTTACGTTGGTCTATCGATGTAAATAGTGCTTTTGTTCATTCTGATGACTTGTGGGAAGACTGGAAGATCGGCAGCTATGACATGATGAGTAATAATGAACGTATTAACTTATCCTTTCGTTGGTTTCAAGGAGGGATACTTCTCCTCACTGCCCTGTTGTTTTTTGTCTTATTTATTATTCGTCATAAAGAAAAAGGGGCTTTCTATTTTGCTATATTTTCCTTTTTTATGGGATGGAAGCTTGTTAGTAATCAGGAAGTATATCTACCTCCTATTGCTATCCTCTTTGAACGTATATCTCCCATATTTTTTTTACTCATTAATCATCTGGTCAATTTTATTCCTCTTGTAGGGATTATATATTTTCTGAAAACCCAGTTTCCCAATAGTTGGCCTCGTTGGGCTGGTAGGATTGTTTTGTCTGTCTGGTTATTGATCGTGTCCATAGAGATTACTCCTTTTCTCTTACTTGGAGTGGGTGATATTCCCACATTTTATCTGATCCATAATCGGACTTGGTCCTCTATTCTTGAGACATATGCAGCGTTAATGGTGGCCTTTGGTTTATTTCTTATCATTTATGGAGCCAGGTTTAATAAACGAAGGGCCTTGCTGACAATATTGCCTATTATTCCCTTATCCATACTCGTTCCGGTTGTTAACACAATGTACCACTCTCATTCTGGATTATTGCCTTCCGTCTGGTGGGGGAATGCAACAGTTCTTGTCATTTTATCCCAGGGAGGGCTTCTTGTTCATCAGTTTGTACACGCTATCACTTTTATGGAAAATTATAGTAATCGTATGCTCATTCTTAACCGGGCCTATGACCGTTTTGTTCCTCGACAGTATCTGGAAATGTTAGGAAGGAAAGATATTGCTGAAGTTCGATTAGGAGATAAGACTCAAACAAAGATGACCCTTCTCGTGGGTGATATCAAAAACTTCAGTGCCCTTACGGACTCTATGAAACCTGGTGAGGTCATGAATTATGTTAATCAGCTCTATTATGAGATTGGCCCTATTATTAAACAGAATGGGGGTTATATTGAGAGATTTATGGGACATGGATTTAATGCTCTCTTTCCTGATATTTCTTTAGGTGCTGTACAAGCGGCTATGGAAATACAAAATATTATACTTCGTATTAACAAGGAAAGGGTTTGGCAGGATCTACAATTCTCTATGGGAATACATGCTGGTAATGTGATGTTAGGCTGTGTAGGTGAGCCTTCCCGTATGGATGTCACTGTTATTGCAGATGCGGTTAATCAGGCTGAACGTATGCATCATTTATCGCGGATTTTTGGAGCTGCTGTTGTCTTTTCAGAAGTTTTTGTTAATGAAATACATCCTGATCAATATCGTCCTTTAGGAATCTTTAAAGTCAAGGGAAAGAGAAACCCTATAGCGGCTTATCATCTTATAGAAGCAGAACCTCCTATTCTCAAAGCTCGTTATACAAAGACCAAACAGTTAATAGAACAAGCACTTATTGATTATAAGCTAGGCAATTTTTCTGAATGTAAAACGACCTTTAGTAATGGTTTTAGTGAAAATTCTGATGATGGGGTCTGCCAATATTATCTATCAAGATTAAAGGATATTTTTCATAAGACACCTGTACGATGGGATGGCCTTGAGGTTATTGAATGAGTTTGTATTACAGGTTATGGACTCTTAATGCCTCTACTGTCCTTTTAGAAAATCAAAAAAAGAAGTTTCAAAAAATATATGGTTCTTATGGGAGTTGGGGACAACGTTCACATGTTAATGTTGGTCCTCCCAGCAATACAAATGCTTTAATGTATGAAGAACTTCATGAAGCTACAGGGAGAAAAGACTATGACGAGTATTTTGTCCCAATCGTTGTAAAATGTCTTGGTCGTTATTTGCTATGGGATAATCATATCATCAAGAAATTAAAAGAGCCTTATGGGGAGAATGCTCAAGCCATTTTGGATCAATACTGGATTACTGGTTTGGACAACAAAGCTCATGAAAAGGATTCTCTTACCCGAATGAATACCAAAGATAATAAAGGGTATTATGAGATATTATTAGAGGATTCTATCCAGTTTGAAAAAAATCATCCTGGTGATGAGTTAAGACATGTTTTGATTGGGTATAGTCAAGGTGGGTTAGTTGCTCTTTTTCTTGCATGGATTGATGAGAATTTATTTGATAAACAGATTATTGAATCTATCTGTGTCTTCCAAACCCCTGTCCTAGGTTCTCCTTTAGCTAATCCTGATAACAAACTAACTGTGTCCCAGGGGTTTAGTGATATACTATTCAGTATATTAGGGTTATATCACACCGATCCGGGGCTTATGATGATGTATGATGAAGCTCTTGAATACATTCGGCCAAAAGATGGATCTGTTGATTCTATGATTAGGACTTTAGATATGCTGGGTATCGCATTGAAAGCTGATCTGGATAATGATGACAATAATGGATTGAGAATGGAGAATCATTTGCTTAATTTTCGTAAATGGATATCAGGACTTAAAGGTGAGATTGAGTATGCTTTCTCAGATCTTAACAGTTCTAATTTGCTAGACCCTTATTCTGTTCTAAGTCTTGTAAATCATCATAAATTTGAAAAAGTGAAGATAGCCTCCATAACAGGAGCTTCCAGTTCTTTATCTGATATAGTGGAAACAAGCATGAAAAGCAAGAAGCTCAAACTTAGTTTGTTGATTATTAGTCCCGTCTTATCTTTAGGACATATGTTAGGTATTCACTTAATGAGATACATCAATGTATTTGGGAAGACTCTAGAAGCTAATATGCAAAGAGCTGAGTTTTTTTATTCAACTAAAGTATTACGAGACTGTCCTCATGAAGATAATGAGCTTATCTTAAGAGCGGAGAGGGAGAGAAAAAATAGAATGAATCAAGGACGGGGAATAGGAGATCTCATAATACCAGTATCCTATCAAAGTACTAAGCATATTCAAAGAAGCCATCCCACTTTAGAATGGGAAAATCCCTGGGCAAGTCATTACACTGGATTTCGCCCAAATACATTGGCTGGTAAAGCCAATATCAAAACTATCTATCGATTTTTAAAGCGTATGCATCGTTTAAAATAACAATGTATATGGAGAAAATAGAGTTAATCTTATAGAAAACTTGCAATTCTCCCTTGTCGTGGGAATTGATTAAACCATGGAGCTATACTATTCTGTGGTTGCATATTGAATATAAGTCTAAATTTATTCAATTATGGTACTTAAAGCAAAAGGAGTTATTGTGTCAGACATGCTCATTAAGAAGTTGGAAAATAATGACCGTATCGGTATTGTTAACCGAGGCGAAGCAGCACTTCGTTTCATTCGCGCTGTAAAAGAGTATAATGCATTACACGGGACAGATCTTAAGACTGTTGCTTATTATATAGATAAGGAGGAGCATGCTCCTTTCGTTAAGATGGCTGATGATAGCTTAGCATTATCAGCCCTGTCCTCCTTCCCAGGTAAGCAAAAAAGCCCGTATCTTGATCATGAATTAATGTTAGAAGCTATCAAAACCAGTGATTCTCAAGCAATTTGGGTCGGTTGGGGATTTGTTTCAGAAGATTCTATCTTTGCTGAAAAGGTTGAACAAGCTGGAATAGTCTTTATGGGGCCAAGTTCAAAAGCCATGGCAGAACTAGGTGATAAAATTACGGCCAAGGAAATAGCAGAGAAAGCTGATGTTCCTATCCTTCCATGGAGTAAGAAATCTGTTGATAGCTTAGAAGAAGCAAAGAAAATATCAAAAGATATTGGATATCCTGTTATTGTTAAGGCCAGTAATGCCGGTGGTGGTAGGGGAATCCGTTTTGTTAGGACTCCTGAAGAATTAGAATCACAATTTAAATCTGCTAAAGAAGAAACGATTAGAATAACCGGAAATGATATTGTATTTATAGAAGCTCTCGTAGAGAAAGGACGTCACTTAGAGGTTCAATGTTTAGCGGATGCTCATGGTAATGTGAATACTTTTGGAGTTCGGGATTGTTCTGCCCAACGTAAGAATCAAAAAATCATTGAAGAGACACCACCAGCTGGATTTGACACAGAAGTAATGGAAGCTATGCAGGCAGCTGCTGCCAGACTTATTAAGGCCGCAGGTTATGTTGGTGCAGGAACTGTTGAATATTTGTATGACCTCAATCGAAAACAGTTCTTCTTTATGGAAGTTAATACCCGATTACAAGTAGAACATCCTATTACAGAAACCCTCTATAGTATTGACCTTGTCAAAGGTCAGATTGATGCGGCATTAGGTAATGTTGTTGATCTATCAGATCGACAGCCAAATGGCTGGGTAATGGAAGTTCGGTTGAACGCAGAAGATCCTGATAGAGACTTTAGTCCAGCTCCCGGTTTGGTAGAATTATTTAAAGCTCCATCCGGGCCTGGTATTCGAATCGATTCTGGTATTGAGCAAGGTTCGGATATTCCAAGTGAATTCGACTCTATGGTCGCTAAGATCATAGCCTCTGCTCCAACCAGAGAAGAGACCATGGCTCGTCTCAAGAGAGCTCTTAAAGAATTACGTATAAAAATTCAGAATGGTACAACCAATAGATCTTTTCTACTTGAACTTCTTGATAATCCAGAGGTGAAAAAGGGCGGTATTCATACAGGCTTTGTAGAAGATCTTATCAAAAACAGAAAAATTATTGCTGAACCAGACTTAGTTGAAGTTGCTCTCATGGCAGGTGCTGTTGAGATGTATATTAAGGAATCCAAAGAAGAGTTTCTTAACTTCCAGGAACAAATTCAGCGAATGGGCCGACCCCGTTATGCTCTAAAAGCAGAAGGTCATGAAGTTAATATATCTTCTCAGGGTAATACTTATAATTTCCTCGTTCGTTATGTAGGTGATCATCACTATCATTTATCGATTGATGATAAAACTTTGGTTTGCCAGTATCAAGTTCTAGATCAGGAATCTGTACTTACAGTCAATGGAAAGACTCATAATATCCTTATTATACCTCGTGGTGATACTTTACAATGTGAAGTAGATGGTTCTCCTGTCTTCCTTGAAAGCGAATCAGGGGGATATGTTAAATCTCCTTCTCCCTCTGTTGTCTTATCTGTGAATGTCAAAGAGAACGATAGAGTGAAGAAAGGTGATATTCTTCTAATCCTTGAAGCCATGAAGATGGAAATGCTTGTAGAAGCTCCTTCTGATGGTATTGTAAAAGAGATTTGTGTTATACCTGGGGCTCAAATAGCTGCAGGACAATCTCTTGTTCAAATCGAGGTGGAAGGGGAAGAAGAGCAAAGTCATTCTGAAGTAGACCCTGTTCCCTTTAATCAATGTTCCAATTGTGAAAAAGATATATGGTCTGGTATAAAAAAGGATTTTAAAGCCCTTTTCCTTGGATATGATTCTAGAGGGGAATTTAAAAGTTCTCTCGCTGCAATGGTTGAGTACTCTGAAGAGCATCCCCATCTTAAAGACGATTTAGTTCAAACATTCATTCAAGCTCTAGGCTACTATTATAGAATTGAGCGTCTATTTATTAGTAAAGAAGTAGAAGCTGATACCTTTAGTCGTCCTGTAACATACCAGGAAATGCTAAGTCATTATTTTAGGAGATCTCAAGATAAAGAGAAGGGATTGCCACAGGAATTCCTTGATATGCTTGATGAGATGAAAGCCTGTTATCCTTCACTCGATGGGGATACAGAAGGCATTAACATTGCATTGTATTATGCCTTTAGAAGTAGAACTTCCATTGATACAAAGCAAAAAGCTATTCTAAAAGTTCTTGAAGCTATTGAAGTAATGGATATTGATCGAGAGTATCATAACGAATTGTCCAAGAATATTGATGCTATTATTGAGCTATCCCAAACAACGGCTCAGAGTTTAGCTGATGCTGCTATTCATGCGCGGTATCGTGTTATTGATATTCAGAAACTGGAAGATCTTAAGAAGGAAAATTATAAAACTTTACAGGAGATGGTTGAGCAATTAGCCAAGTCCAAGAATATCGATGCTTATATCAATAAGCTCGTAGATTCCAGTCCGTATATTATGTATGACATTTTAGGATTGTTTAACAAAAAGGATGAACAAATTAGCCAAATCGCTCTACAAGTTTTAGCAGAGCGTCAAAATAGAGATAGAAAGGTTATTGCTAGTGAAGGATTACTCTGCGGAGAAACTTTCCTCCATAAGGTGGTAAGTACCTATGAGGGAAAGGAGAGAAGTTCTTTAAATGTCTATCTAACAGATAAAGACCTAACGAAAACCTTGCCTATTCAAAAATGGTTAGATCATGTCAAAGTCGGTGAGAAAGTAGAAGTTTGTCTATTTATTCATTGTGAAGGTTCAAAAGACTCTTTAGATATCTTCCATGATCAAGTGAGGACTGATGCTTTCAAAGCAGATTGGTTATCAGTCGGCATATTCACAACCGCAAGAACTCATAGTTATCGTAGTTATACCTGGAATGAGGGGCTTGTTGAAGATGAATTGAGGAGAGGGTTTAGTCCTCTTCAATTCCGAGAGTTACGAGTACGCCGACTGATGAACTTCAATTTGAATATCCTGTATCAGAATGAAGGGGTATTTTTATTAGAAGCTACATCAAAAGAAAATCCTAAAGACATACGTTTGATTGGATTAGCGGATGTATCTGAGATTGAACCTGAGTTAAATGAAGACGATGACATCAACAGATTGGTTATGTTTGAAACTCATCTTTTAGAAGCTATTTATGTAATGCGAGCCGCTCAGGCAAGGTATCGGTACCGTTTACAGTGGAACCGGATCATTATGTACAACAGAACTTTGTTGGGAATTAGAACAAAACAATTAGAAATGTATGGTCAGAAGTTAACCGCTAGAACAAAAGACCTGGGTGTTGAAAAGCTTGTTGTCTATACCAGACGCAAACGCTGGAGTGAAAAAGTAATCAGGGAGTTAGAATTAAACTTCCTTACTGTAACCCAAGATCAATTCAGCTTGAGAGTGAGAACTCCTTCCTCTCAACCTTTAGCTACATTGGATAGCTATGTGTCCAAGGTTGTTAAGGCCAGACAAAGGAATACCGTTTATCCTTATGAAATCATTAAGATGTTGACCTCTGCAGGTTTTTCCAGGGATCAGGAAACCCTTAAAGGAGAATTCCAGGAATACGACGTAAGGTATGTCTCTAGTAAGGAAGAACAGGAGACTATATGTGTTTCTGATAGAGCTCCTGGTGAGAATGACTCTAATGTTATTTTTGGTATCATCACTAATTATGATGATTCTCTTGAAGTACCTATTAAACGAGTCCTCATCCTGGCTGATCCAACAAAGGATTTAGGTTCTCTATCTGAACCTGAATGTCGTAGAATTAATGCTGCGATCGACTTGGCTGATGAAATGAACTTACCAGTAGAATGGCTTCCTATTTCCTCCGGGGCCAAGATTAATATGGAAAGTGGTACTGAAAACTTAGACTGGACTGCTGTAACTCTTAAGAAAATTATAGAGTTTACTCAGAAAGGTGGAGAGATCAATATCATTGTAACAGGGGTCAATGTAGGAGCACAGTCTTATTGGAATGCTGAAGCTACCATGCTAATGCACACTAAAGGTCTCTTAATAATGACAGAGGAAGCTTCCATGTTGCTTACAGGTAAAAAGGCATTGGATTTTGCTGGATCCGTATCTGGTGAAACCAATCTAGACATCGGTGGAGCTGAGAAGATCATGGGACCAAATGGACAATCTCAAATCAAAGTGTCCAACTTAGCGGCCGCTTATCAAGTCTTATTTGAGCATTATCGATATACCTATGTGTCACCTGGTGAAGTATATCCAAGCCGCCGTGTTAGTATTGACCCTGTAGATCGTGATATTACCGTTACTCCCTATAAGGATTTTCTGGGACAAGGTTTTGAGACTATTGGAGATATATTCAGTCTAGAAAAGAATGGAGAAAGAAAAAAACCATTTGATGTTAGACAGGTTATGAATGCTTTGATTGATTCTGATTCTGGATATTTGGAACGATGGAGAAATATGCAGGATGCTGATACCTCCATTGTTTGGGAAACTCAAATAGGTGGGTATCCTGTGGGAATGATTGGAATAGAAAGTCGTAATTTAAGTCGTGTAGGATCTATCCCTTTTGATGGTCCTGAGAGTTGGAATGGAGGAACTCTATTCCCTAAAGCAAGTAAGAAAATTGCGAGAGGTATTAATGCCTATTCCAGGAGACTTCCTTTAGTAATCGTTGCGAACTTGTCTGGTTTTGATGGATCACCTGAGTCACTCAGAAGATTGCAATTGGAGTATGGTGCAGAAATCGGCAGAGCTATCGTTAACTTTGAAGGTCCAATAGCTTTCGTTGTTACTTCAAGATATCATGGAGGTGCCTATGTTGTATTCTCCAAGTCTCTTAACCCGAACTTAAAATCTGCAGCGATACAAGGATCTTATGCCTCTGTTCTTGGTGGAGCTCCAGCTGCGGCGGTTGTTTTCCCAAGGGATGTATTGAAAGATACTTACTCTGATCAACGAATCATTGATAAGCAGGAAGAGCTTAATCAAAAGAAATGTAGTCAAAAAGATTTTGACACCTTATTTTCTAAGGTTAAAAATGAGAAGCAGACTGAACTTGGTCAACGCTTTGATAAGATTCATTCTGTTGAGAGAGCTAAATCAGTAGGTTCTATTGATGATATAATCACTGCCAAGCAAATGCGTCCTTATGTTGTTCGTGTTGTAGAGAATGGCATGAAGAAATATAAGAAATAAATCTAAATCAGAAAAGCTGCCTGAGGGCAGCTTTTTTTCTTTCTCCATTGATGTCTCAACCAATATCCATATGCTTAGTAATAGATGTTTACTTAAAGGGATTGTCTATGAGTAATAATGGATATCGTTTTTCAGTACTAACTTTATTGAAAGCTACCTATATTATGTTTTTTATTCTTTTTGGTAGTCTTAATCTATTCATAATTAATGAGATGCGGGATATAGGGGAGTTAACAGAATTAACTTATAACCATCCTTTCTCAGTCAGCAACGCCTTACTAAGAATACAATTAAATATTGAGAAAATAAAGAGAGCTATTGCTGAATCTCCTCATTGGAACCAAAGCCAAGAAGAGCTATATCTGGCCCAGATAAAAGAATGGGACAAACTCATTGAAGATGATTTTTCTGTTGTAAAGGAAAGATTTCTTGGTGATATGGACAGAATGAACATCGCCTACAGGGAATATGAAAAATGGCGGAGCTCTCGTGAATCACGTATAAATCAGTATATGGAATCAGGCGGGGGTATATCAACATTTGGTTCCATGAATAATCAGCTGGTTTTTGAAAGGGAAATGGAGTATCTAAGTGTTTTTGCTCAAAATAAAGCTTCAGAATATCTGAATAGTTCACATGTTAAGTCAGATAAAAGTATAACCCTAGCCTATATATTAACATTTGCTGCTTTAGTTATTGGGTTTCTAATTATTCTTAATCTCATCACAAGCATTCGAAATCCACTGGGGGTCTTGATACATGCTGTAGAAGATATAGAGAAGGGTCTTTTTGACCAACAAGTTTTTCTAGGTGAAGGGAGTAAGGAATTTGTCCTCTTAGCGGATGGGTTTAATAAGATGGTCAAAAAAATAAAAAGTTCCTATAAGGGCTTGGAAGATCAGGTTCAACAAAGAACTTTGGAACTCGAAAATACTCTATCAGAACGGGATAATTTATTTAGAGAGCTATATCATAGAACCAAAAATAATTTACAAGTTATTTCTTCTATCTTATCCCTTAAGGCAGATGAAACAGACAAAAAAGAGATAAAGACTGTTATATGGGATTTAGAAAAAAAGGTACAGTCTATGGCATTAGTTCATCAAATGCTATACCGCTCAGATGATTTGTCTCATATCTATCTGGATAAGTATATTGCTGAATTATTGGCTCTTATAATAGGTTCTTTTGATAGAAGTGATTTAAATATCTCTCTTAATACCAAATTAGAACACATACCTTTAGTTCTTGATTATGCTGTTCCTTGTGGATTGATCATGAATGAATTAATCACTAATTCCATTAAGTATGCCTTCCCCAATTTAACAGAGGGAGAAATATTTGTATCAGCAAAATACAATGGGAATGGTTATATTACTATTGAGTATCAGGATAATGGCGTTGGTCTTCCTTCAGATTTTTCTTTGGAAGAATCTCAGTCTTTGGGATTCCTGTTGATTAAGACAATAGCAGAAAACCAAATGAATGGGACTGTCCTTTTTGATGGGAGTAAAGGAATGTACTGTAAAGTAGAGTTTGTCGACACTCATTACAGTTCTTGAGTTTTCTTTTTCTTCGGTTTAGGTAGGGGGAGTTCTTTAGCTGTAAGGTAGATCAATTCTGTTAACCATTCTTTATCATCAATCCGGTCTTCTATCAAAAAGCTTGGTTTAGCACCTTTATATGCAGGATGTTCTTGTGGTTCACCAATGAATTGCCTACCCGCATTTGTGGGTTTGACGAATAATTGATTGTCACATACTAGGGCAACCACTTTCCTATCACAGTATAGAGCATATTCTCCAAACATCTTTCGATAAGTAATCTGTCCCGCCTCTTTAACTTGCTCTGCAATGTAACTCATATAGTCAATATCACTAGCCATGGATTAATCTCCTAAGAACCTTATATATGAGATCTTCATTCTGTAGTAATTCGATATGATTAACATCAGGAATGATATCTATTTTTATTTTGCTATTGCTATGAGGGGTAAGAATCTTATCCTCGAATGGTCGTACCATATTAGGACTGATATGGGTATCTAGTTCTCCTAGAGTGATGTGGTAATTTAAATTCTTATCAGAAGGAAGTTGTCTTGTCATGGGATCAAACTGATCCTTATACCACTGAGATAGGAACGAGGGCGATCCTTGAGGGATTATCTTATTTGAATCAAAGACTTCAGTCATCCCTGGTCGTGTCCAATCCGGCGTTGAACCAAGGGCTGCAACTTTGCTTATTCTCGCATCTACTAAGGATAAACTAATAGCAATGTCACCTCCCATTGAGAGCCCTCCCGCTAGAACCTGGGGGGATAATGGTAATTCCTTTAAACACCAATCTATGGCTTTCATGGAATCTAAGATCGTTCTACCTAATATTTCCCACATATAGGTTCTAAAATTGCTAAACACTAATTGATGTAGATCCTTGGGACTCAGTCGAGATCTTCCGCCATGTCTGTAGGGATCAATACTTAAGGCATGATACCCTTGGCTAGCTAAGTAATCCAGGTGAGGTTTTACCCCTTCTTTCGTTCCTCCTAAATAAGGTAGCCATAATACTAATTGCTTCTTATGCAGAGTTTCCTTCTGAGGTAAGACTAAAAGTACATCAAGTTCATCAATTGTTTGTGTCGCCATAAGATCCATTTTAAGAACTAACAAAGAACAAAACAAGCAGGGAATTAGGCAGTATTTAAATAAGAGTAATAATCATTCCTTTTACTATTATTATTGCAGTCAATTCGAAAAGGTTACAAATCACACAGCGAATTATCATCTATATGTTGGCTAAGTAGTAGTATTTGTTTTTCATCTGATATATGTAGACCATTAATGCCAAACTGTTTTGCCATATCTATGTTGGATTTACGATCATCAATAAATAAAATTTCTTCTCCCGTTTTTATACCAAAGTGTTCCAAAACCTTGTACCAAAATTGGGGGCTTATTTTTCTAAAGCCTAAATCAGAAGAGATGAACCAACCATCAAAATAACAGGACAGATTCATCTTATATAATAGATAAGATTTCCGGTTTTGGTCTTGATCAGTAGCTAGATAACATTTGTACCCTTGTTTACGTAAGTTTAATATCCGGATGAGTAATTCCTTATCTAAATATTTCTGTTCAAAATCGTTCTTACTGTCATAAAATTCTTTTGGAGTTAATTGCCAACCCAATTTTTCCAGATAGGGTGTTATCGCCCTAAGAGGATCTTGTTCTCCTGTCAAACAGGCTGTCCCCTCATGATAGAATTGCTGTAGTACACTAGTTGCATTAGGTAAAATTCGTTCTTCCAGAAATTGTTCATAATACATAGTAGGCCTGAGAAGTACACCATCAATGTCAAAGAGTATGTATTTCATATATATCATTCTATACTTGATCTGCTTATCTGACAAACGAATAGAAGGAAAGAAATGTTTGATCGAACGGCCTCGGTATACTTAATGGTCAAGGTATCACCACAAAGCCATAAGTTCTTTGTGGTGATACAAATATCTAGAATAGTTGCGCTTTGCCTTCTACTTTCACCTCTACTGATAATCCTGGTAATAATTGAAAATCAGAAGGAATATTATGGAATTGAATCTTTACAGGTACTCTTTGAGTCGTTTTGGTAAATTCACCAATTTGAAAGGCAGGAGCCACGATCCCGGGATAAACCTTGTCCACTGATCCCAATAGTGTTTGGTGGGGGAGGGCATCAACAGTAATTCTTACTGTTGCACCTTCCTTTATTCGGTTGATCTTTGTTTCTTTTATATTGGCTATAACCCAAAGTTTATCCAAATTATTAACTGTTAAGATGGTTTGGCTGGGTTGAACCACGTCTCCTTCTTCCTGTTCAATGGTATCTATAATTCCATCTATTTGTGAAGGAATTCTGGTGTTCATCAGCTGAGCTTCTATGACCCCAATCTGAGCTTGGGAAGTGTCAACCTGGGCTTGCATTACATTGTATTGTGCCTTTGCTGCCTCTAAAGCGCTTACTGCATGATCATAGCTTTCTTTTGTAGTGGCTCCACTTTTGTATAGACCTTTTATTCTGTCATAGTCATCACTAGCTTTATCTTGATTGATTTGTGCAAGTAGTAGGTTTTTACGGGCATAAACCAAAGAGGCTTGTGCCTGTGTTTGCTGGGCTTTAAGATCTGTAGAGTCAAGTTCTATAAGGATATCACCTGCATTAACTTTATCACCTTCTTTGACATTAATTTTACTAATTCTCCCAAGCATCTTTGAACTTAGGTTAAATTGTTTTCCATCAATAGAGGCATCATCGGTGCTTACATACTTGAGTGTGTCAATTGTCTTTGTAATACCCCAAGCTGCAACTGCCAAGACAACGATAATAACAATAATTCGACTAACTATTTTAGGCTCTTTACGCCCTTTTTTTTCTTTTTCCATTCTCTTATCTCCTCATGCTGCCTGATTACTCGGCAAATTGACTATTGTATAGATCCGCATAGAATCCTTTCTGTTCGAGTAACTCATGATGATTCCCGGACTCAATTATATTACCTTTATTCATGACAATTATTTTTTCAGCATCCCTGATTGTTGATAATCGGTGCGCAATGACAAAGCTGGTTCGTCCCTTCATTAATCTGTTCATAGCCTTTTGTATATAAACTTCTGTTCGTGTATCTACACTACTTGTAGCCTCATCAAGGATGAGTATAGCTGGATCAGATAAAATAGCTCTTGCAATAGTTAATAACTGCTTTTCCCCTTGGGATAGATTACTAGCTTCCTCATTAATAATCGTGTCATAACCATGTGGTAGAGCTCTGATAAAGTGATCTGCGTGAGCGGCAATGGCTGCTCTATGGATCTCTTCCTCTGTTGCATTATCACAACCGTAAGCTATGTTGTCTTTTATGGAACCTTTAAATAACCATGTGTCTTGTAATACCATTCCAAAGGATTTTCGCAAGGAACCTCTGGTGATATCACGTACATCATGTTCATCTATGCTGATGGAACCGCCATTGATTTCATAAAATCTCATGAGTAGGTTTACAAGGGTTGTTTTCCCTGCTCCAGTAGGGCCTACAATAGCTACTGTTTGACCTTTAGTAACCTTAAGATTCACACCGTCCATTAGAAGTTGGTCTTCTAGATAACCAAACTGCAAATCTTTAAAAGTGACATATCCCTCTGGTTTATCAATTGCATAGGCATCCTTGTGATCTGGTTCCAGTTCTGGTTCATCTAATACTTCAAAGACCCGTTCTGCAGAAGCTAGAGTTGATTGCAGGACATTGGCTATGTTAGATAGTTGTGATATAGGCATATTGAACCTGCGCGAATATTGAATAAATGCCTGAATATCACCAAGGTCTATAATGTTCTTGGATGTTAAAACGCCTCCCACAACGCATATCAATACATAACCAATATTGTTAATACAATTCATAACAGGCATAACAATTCCTGAGATGAATTGAGCTCTCCAACCCGCTTCTCCTAAGTTCTTATTGATTTTGGAAAACTTTTCTTTTGATTCTTCCACTCTGTCGAAGGATTTGATAATGGTAAAACCACTGTACATTTCCTCCACATGCCCATTCATATTGCCTAATTCTTTTTGCTGATCTCCAAAAAACTTTTGAGATCTTTTTGCTATGCCAAAGGTTCCAAGCATGGCTGTTGGTAATGTTAGTACACTGATCAAGGTTAGTAAGGGACTAATGGACAACATCATGATTAGTATTCCCAAGATTGTACAAGTTGATGTAATAAATTGAGTTAAACTTTGTTGAAGGGTATTAGCGATATTATCAATGTCGTTGGTAACACGGCTCATTACTTCTCCATGACTTTGACTATCATAGTATTTTAGTGGAAGTCTATGAAGCTTTTTATTAACCTCTTCCCGTATATCAAAAACAATCTTCTGAGCAACATCGGACATTAATAAACTCTGCAAATAGCCTAATAAAGCACTGATTAAATACAGTCCCAATACTAGTAGTAGGATTTTCTCCATGTAATTGAAATCTAAGCTAGGCATTGGTTTTCCCAGTTTTATAGCTACGAATTTACCCATGAATCCTTCATAGAGTTTAGTTGTAACTTTCCCTTGCAGTTTTGGCCCAATTATATTAAAGGCCGTACTAAATATAGCCAGTAATACCACAATTCCTAATTGGACTTTACGGACATTAAAGTATTTTACAAGACGAAGAATGGTCCCTTTTATGTCCTTGGCTTTCCTGGCTGGAGCATTAGTTCTGCCCATTGAGCCAGGTGCTGGTGGTTTTCTCTTGTTATCACTCATGCTGTTTCTTCTTCCGTTAATTGAGAGTTAACGATCTCTTTGTAGACTTGGCATGTCCTGCACAATTCTGTGTGTGTACCAACTCCAACAACTTGTCCCTCATCCAGAACAATGATTCGATCTGAGTTCATAATGGACGAGACCCTCTGGCCGACAATGATTACAGTGGCTTCTTTGGTTTCTTTTCCCAGGGCTTCTCTTAAGTTGGCATCTGTCTTTACATCCAAAGCAGAAAAACTATCATCAAAAAGGTATATTTCTGGTCGCCTTACCAGGGCTCTTGCAATGGATAGTCTTTGTTTCTGACCACCGGATACGTTGCTTCCCCCTTGTGATATAGGAGAATCAAACTTCAATGGCATATCAGAGATGAAGTCTTCTGCTTGGGCAATACGGGCAGCTCGTGCTACTTCTTCATCTGAGGCTGTCTCGTCTCCATAACGGATGTTGTCAGCTACAGATCCTGTAAAGAGTAGTGCTTTCTGAGGGACATACCCAATACGTGATCTAAGATCTTTCTGGGTCATATCTTTTACATTGACTCCATCCACCAGGATCTCTCCTTCACTAATGTCATAAAAGCGGGGGATCAAACTAAGGAGAGTTGATTTTCCACTCCCTGTACTTCCAATAATGGCTGTTGTTTCTCCCGGACCGGTTGTGAAGGATACCTTTGAGAGGGCGGGTGACTCTGCTCCGTGATAGTGGAAAGATACATTTCTAAATTCCACATGTCCCCTATAGTCAGTCTCAGGGGTGACACTAACTTCTGGATCATTAAGATCACTCTCTGTTTCCAGTACTTCATTAATACGCTCTGCTGAAGCTTGTGCTCTTGGAATCATGATGAACATAACTGAAGCCATGATAAAAGCTCCCAGTATTTGCATCCCGTATTGGAGAAAGGCAATCATGTCACCAATATTGGACAAACCTCTATCCACACGGTGGCTACCAAACCATAGGATGGCAATAGTTGTTCCATTCATAATGAACATCATTAAAGGAAATAATAAAGCAAAAATCCGGTTAACCCTCACGGATGTTTTCATTAAATCTTCATTCCCGGTGGTAAAACGTTTCTCCTCGTATTCATCCTTGTCAAAAGCTCGAATAACACGGATACCAGTGAGGTTTTCTCTTAGTAGCAAGTTAAGATGGTCAACCTTCTTTTGAATAGATTGGAAGAGGGGGAAGCCTTTTGCGGCAACTAAACCAATTGATATACCAAGAACCGGAATGGCTATAAAGATAATCCATGCTAGTCCTTTATCCTTTTGTAAAGCTAATATCATTCCTCCAATAGCAGTAACAGGAGCTCTAAACATCATTCTCTGGACGATGACCATGACATTCTGTATTTGGGTGACATCATTTGTACTTCGTGTCACCAATGATGGGGTTCCAAACTTGTCAAACTCATGTAAAGAAAAGTTGGATACCTTTGTAAATAAGGCGGTTCTTAAGTCCTCACAAAAACCTATGGCTAGGTGGGAAGATAGATAGCTGGCTATAATGGCACATATCGCTCCCCCAATAGTAACAAGTAGCATGAGGATCCCTGTTCGAGTGATATAGTCAATATCACTGTTTGTAATTCCTTTATTTACGATATCTGACATCAAATTGGGTAAATACAATTCGCCCATACTTTGTCCAAAGACACAGATTATGGTTGCTATGAGCCACAACCCATAGGGCCCTAAAAACAGTTTTAATAATTTACCCATTATGGCTTAATCTCCATTGGTATGGCTGTGGCTCTTAGTAAATCAGCAGTGGCAATTTGCAAATCAATCTGTTTATTTACAATAGCAAATTCTCTTTGCAGTCTTAGGACAGAGGCTTCAAGTTGATCTAAATCGCTAGCCGTTCCTGAGGCCACACGTTGCTTTGTTACTCTTTCATTTTCTTGTGCAGATCCCAGCATTTTCTTGACATGATCTAGATCTTTTTTTAATTGTGTATAACTCAGGTAACAATTCCTTACGTCCTTAATGATGCTATTTTCTTGTTGTTGTCTTTGAACCTGGGCTCTATTAATACTAGTCTGGCTGGTTTTGGCTGCTGTCATATGTGAGGGAAGTCCTCCCAAATCATAGTTGATCCCTACGCCTAAGCTCCATGTCCCCACAAAGTCAGGATCGCTTTGAAGGAACACTCGGGAATTGGGGTTTGCATAGGTGTAATTACCAAAGAAAGATACCGTAGGTTGTAGGTTAGCTTCTTGGATTTTCTTTTGGGTTTCACTCATTAGAATGGCCATATTGCTGGATTTTATTTCAGGGCGATTAAGGAGGGCTTTATTTACTAATTCTTCTAAGCTAAGGTCCTGGGACATCTGAATAAGATAGGGATCTGTTGTCAGGGAAAAAAGAGGTTCTGTAAATTTACCATCAGTCTGTGTAAGATTGATTAAGTCAGCCAAGTTAATAGAAGCTTTCTTTTCATAAGTGATACCAGCTTCCAAATCCATTTCTGCTTGATCGTATCTCATTCGAGCTTCCAGAAGATCTACTTTTAGGACTGTTCCATTCTTGTATTTTTCCTGTGTGATGTTCCGGTTTTGTTTTGTAAGGGTAAGGTTTTCCTTTAGCATGGAAACGTTTTTCTGAGCACGTAAGGTCTCCCAGTAAGCTCTTTCTGTCTCAAAGCGAATGGCATTTTGTAGAACTTCCAGTTGTAAGGCACTATTACTAACTTGTTCCTTGGCTAAATTTATGGCTTCCTGAATACGGAATCCTGTGTAGATGGGATATTGGAGATCTGCTTTTAGGGCATAAGCATTATCATTAGAGTCTATGTCAAAGGAGGCCGCTCCCAAACTAACTGTAGATCTTATATGACTTAATCTGGTATAGGAGGCGCCTAGATTAAAAGAAGGTAAACGTTCTAACTGAGTTTCTTTTAATTTTCCCTCATTAATTTGAATGGATAATTGGGATGATTTAACCCTCGTATCTCCTGATAGAGTTCTATTAATAGCTTCTGATAGTGACAGGTCTAT
The DNA here is from genome assembly GCF_000426705.1 of Spirochaeta cellobiosiphila DSM 17781. Classification (NCBI taxonomy): domain Bacteria; kingdom Pseudomonadati; phylum Spirochaetota; class Spirochaetia; order Spirochaetales; family Spirochaetaceae; genus Spirochaeta; species Spirochaeta cellobiosiphila. Next base: position 439,745 of record NZ_KE384556.1, on the reverse strand, counting down.
ATCTTGAGCTATTAAGGAAGGCGATAAGAGTAAAATGCTTAAAAATGTAGTAATTAATGTTTTATTCATGTTATTCCTGTTCAAAAAAAGTGGTTACTTTGTGAAGTAAGTTAATGAGAGTTTTACTATCATCATTCCCTAATTGGAGAGCCAATTGATGAAAGCTTTCTTCAAGAGGTTTTCTTGAGGACTTGAGTATGGCTTCGCCATCCTCTGTTAAGTACACATTGACGGCTCTTCTATCATGAGGATCCATTTGTCTACCTATATAATTTTTCTTTTCTAAATCTGTAATGATTTGAGTTACTGCAGATACGGTGATTCCCATGAATGTAGCTATCTCTGATACTCTTAACCCTGATTGATTGGATTTATGACACTTCATAAGACGACTCATAACCATGATTTGACTCATGCTTAGTGATGTTTTAAGGGTTGTAAAAATACTTTTATGAAGGATTCTCTGTAAGGAAGAGATGGATTCTAGTATAAGCAGGGCATTATCTTGTTCCATATAGCACTCCTCTTTATTGTTTAAGTTACTAAACTATTAAGGAGGTAATATATCTAAAAAGATTTAGGGTCAATAGAAAAACTCTCTCATAGTAAGAATGTCCAGGGATGTCTATTTTGATTTGTGCTTAGGTAAAGAAAAAGCTTCAGAACAGGATCCGAAGCTAATTCAGCTTATAGGAAGGAAAAGTCTTTACTTTTTTAGTTTAAAGATTTCCCGTATTTCATACAATACAGAATAATATATATTTTCCATAAGTATTACTTATGGAAGTGCTATGGTGTTACTAATTTAATAAGTAATATTAGCCAATCTTAAGGTCCTTAATGATGTCATCAAGTTTTTGTACCACACCAAATCTCTTATCAAATATTTTAAAATTGTAGTATTCATATATCCTTTCCCCAGTAAAATATTCATTGCTTATGGTAGTATTTGTTAGTTCCGGGATAATGATATTAAAGCCATATTCAAAAGCCACTTTAAGAGAGGTGTCTACACAATACTCCGTTTGCATACCAGTAAGGAGCAGTTGTTGAATCCCCTTTTGATCCAGGTATTCTTTTAGACCTGTGTTTTTGAAGGCTGAGTTATATCTTTTATGGAAGATCTTTTCGGAAGGTCTCGGTTCTATTGCTGTACAGATTTGCCAGCCTGTAGACCCTTTGGATAAGTCTTCGTCATCATTATGTTGCACATAAATAACTTCAATATTCTTTTTACGACAGAGTTCTGCCAAGGTTTTAATGTTAGATATTACTTCCTCTCCTTTAAAGGGGCTTTCCTCCATGAGGGCCTGCTGTACGTCTATGATTAAAAGGGCTTTTTTCATTATTCTTTCCTATAAGAGTGATATGTCTTTTTGTATAATAGTTCAAAAGTAAGTAAATGGCATCCTCTTTCTTGACAACTTAATAAAAGATGTTTATAAAGCCCTTATGGCGAGTACATTATATGTTAAAGATATTAATAAAAAGCTTTTAATTAGGGCATTACGGGATCAAAGGCAAGCAACGATTCGTGAGCTGGCTGATATCACCAAGCTTACTATTGTGACCGTCAAATCTCTTTTGAATGAGCTGATAGACCAGGGAAAAGTACAGGAAGGAGAAAGTGTTCCTTCCAATGGGGGGAGACCTTCTCAGCAATATGTCTTTAATAGTCAGTCTCAATTAGGACTTGTCATTTTCGGCAAAGAGCTGGAAGGTCTGGATTCTCTTTATATCAGAATCATCGATCTCTATGGACAAGTTTTAGATTCTCAGATCGAATCGTGCACATATATAGATTCCGAATATATTAATAATGTTATCGGTAAAATGTTTGAAAAGTTTCCTCAAATAGGTGCAATCAGTTTAGGTCTTCCGGGTATCGAATATGAGGGGCAGATTGTCTCTCTTGACTACAAAGGACTTGTGGGCACTCCATTAATACAACAATTACAGGAACGCTATAACATCCCTGTTGTTATAGAGAATGATGTTAATGCCGCGGTCATGGGAAGAGGGCAGTGTTTTGAAGCGGCACAATCGGAAATATATGTATATTTCGCTAGTAACTCTGGTCCTGGTGCAGGTATTCGTTGGAATGGCCAACTGATTAAGGGAGCCAAAAACTCTGCTGGTGAAGTTGGTTGGCTTCCTTTTGGAATCAAATGGGGGGCAGAACTTGTTAATAACAAACCTGCTTTTGTGAAAGCGGCTGCCTTGTTACTGGTTAGTCTAGTGGTTCTCTATGATCCAGAATCTCTCGTTGTGTATGGAGAGTTTATTGATGATGAATATCTGGATGAGATTGGTACAGAATGTAAAACTCTCCTTTCTCAAAGATCTTTCCCTTCTTTGACCAGGGTAGACGACTTTAGTTCTGATTATGAACAGGGTCTTATAACAATAACGTTAGAAAAATTATTTAATTGAGGTATATATGGCAACTCTATTATTAGTAATAATATACATAGCATTTATTAGTCTGGGCTTACCCGATGCTGTCCTGGGGGCAGGCTGGCCTGTTATACAACCGGATTTAGATGTTCCTTATAGTTATGCCGGTATTATACAAATGATAATAGCAGGTGGAACTATTTTATCCAGTATGTTTTCTGGTTGGCTGATCAAAAAAATGGGAACAGACAAGTTAACAGTAGCCAGTGTCAGTCTCACGGCTATAGCTTTACTGGGTTATTCTATTGCTCCTAATTATCTATGGTTGATTCTCCTTGCGCTTCCATTAGGAATAGGGGCTGGCGCTGTAGATGCTGCTTTAAATTCTTTTGTGGCAGAACATTATGAATCTCGACATATGAGTTGGCTTCATAGCTTTTGGGGCGTGGGGGCCTTAAGTGGTCCTTTTATTTTGTCTTACTTACTAAGTCATGGTCATTCCTGGAGATTAGGATATAGGTTTGTGGGTATCTTCCAAATCGGCTTGGTTGTATTATTGATTGTGTCATTACCTGTTTGGAAGAAGGTGCATAATGTTCCACAAAAACAGGAAGGAGAAGAAGATCATAAGAAGAATCAATCCTTCAATATAATGGATGTCTTTAAAATCAAAGGAGTATCCTTTGCTTTGATTGTGTATTTATTATATTGCGGTATTGAAGCTTCAATGAGTTTGTGGGGAGGTTCCTATTTATATAAAGTAAAACATTTGAATCCTGCAGATGGAGCTACCTTTGTTTCTTTATTCTTTGCCTTTATTACCATCGGAAGATTTTTAACAGGGGCTCTCACTTATCGACTCACTAATAACCAGATGATACGTATAGGAGCTTCTATTATATTGCTAGGTGTCGTTCTTATGATATTGCCCTTACCACTTCCTATCACTGTTGCTGGTTTCTTACTTGTTGGTTTAGGTTGTGCTCCTATCTATCCTTGTATGCTTCATGAAACCCCCGCTCGTTTTGGACGGGACAAGTCTCAATCCATAATGGGATATCAAATGGCCGTTGCTTATATTGGAACAACCATTCTTCCTCCCTTTTTTGGCTTTGTAGCCAGTACCCATTTTATGGAGAGCTTTCCTATCTTTATATTAGTTTACATTGGGATTCTATATATTAGTTTTGAAGCTTTAGTACGAAGAACAAAGGCATAGAGGACTTGTGCCCTCTCAATCGAGAGTGCACAAGGCTAAACTTTTAGAGGTCATTGTACTTAGTCGCAATTCCTTGTAGAGATGTGTGGGCCTCAGTAAATATGTCCACTAATTCAGGGTCAAACTTAACCCCTGATAATTTAATTATTTCATTCACCACATCTTCTTCTTCCCATGACTTCTTATAAACCCTTGTTGATCTTAATGCATCATAGACATCGGCAAGGGAGACTATGCGAGCAAATAAGGGGATCTCATCTCCTTTCTTTCCGAGAGGCAGCCCATTGGAGTTCGTTTTAATGGGAGTATTTGTTTCTGGATCAATCCATCCTGGATAGCCGGTGCCATCCCAGTTTTCATGATGGTTCAAGGCGATGATTCGTGCTAATGCGTCGAGGTCAGAGTTGCCTTCACTGAAAAGTCTGGCTCCTTGAAGGGTGTGGGTTTTCATAATGTCATACTCTTCATTTGTGAACCTGTCAGGTTTTTTTAATATCAAATCGGATATTGATACCTTTCCCACATCATGTAGCATAGCGGCTATGCGAAGGTTATCCTTTGTCTTTTGTATTTCATCATGGGGTATGTAATGTTTATGAGCCCATCGTTCATATATCTCAACACTAAATCCGGCTACTCGATTAACATGAGCACCTGTTTCTTTGGGGTCACGTAGTTCCGCCATTTTTATCATTCGTAATATCATAGTTCGTGTCATCTGAGCTCTTTCCAGAGCCATAGAAGCATTGGTTGCAAAGTTTGTTCCCAATATCACATCATCTTTACTAAAGGCCGTAACCTTTCCCTCCTGGTTTTTGGCATTAATGACTTGAAGCACACCCAATACTGTTCCAGTATTGTTAACTAAGGGAATCGTTAAATTTGAAACACTCTTGTATCCAGACAATTCATCATAAGCTTTGTTATGAGTGTAAGGTTCGGAAGCTGGTATGTGATAAACATCTTTTATATTAACTACCTCTCCTGTATAGGCGGCATAACCTGATATGGATTTTTTATTAATAGGTACCTTTACTACCTTATAGGGTAGTTTATGTCCTGGCGGTAATTTCGATTCTAAAGTAGTATTTTGAGCATAATGAATGGTTAATTGATCTTGCTCTCTAACATAAATTGATCCTGCATCGGCATTAAGGGCAATACGAACTTCTGTTAATATTCTTTCAAGTAATACATCTTTATCTTTTATCGCGTTCAATTCTGAATTTAATTTAAGAACATGAAGCAATTGGTTTTTTTTTACTCTCATACTTTCATCCTATAAAATATTATAAAGGTGATTCATTTCTGATTGCAATGATAAATAATAACTATATTGATATTCCCGGGATGATATCCACATAATATAAATATGACATATAGGAAGAATATTTACTTAGGTCTATCAATTCTGTTTTTAATATCAGCCTGCGCATCGACTTCAAATAGATCGATAATAAAAAGTTTTCTAGTGATCCCTTTTGATTCCCTGCCCATAGATGTCGTTGTTCCTCAAGTCCCCTCCTATACCTATGAATTGCTTTTTCAGATACCAGATGAGACTCACCTATCTGATTCTTTAAATATAAGTTATGTGGAAGTTCTCGTAGAGGAAGATTCCTTAAAGACATATTCTTTGACTAATACAGAGTTAAAGCAAATGGGCAATCGAACGTTATCCATGTCTATTTTGTTTAACCAACTGCCAAAGGTCTCAAAGGAAAAAACGTCGGAACCAGAAAAATACAATCTCCTTGTAAGATATCAGTATAACGATCTTTGGACCAAGCGTCGCCGCTGGGCTGAGTATCGTGTTCACTTTGAATTGGAGATCATAGACTAGAATGAGATATTTTCACTACCCTAATTCTAGTGATCAAGTTAAAATATTTTCGTATTAATAAAGTAGGAGTAAAGTTGTGTTTAATTTAAGTGAAAAATATAAAGATCAATCCTATGAAGTGCGTTTAAAGGTTCCTATCCTATTCTGGTTTGAAGTGATGATATTATTCTCTATCAGCTTAGTATTAGTGATAGATGTGATGTCCAGTGTTGCTTTAGTTCACTTATTATCTCATGTGGCCATTGCATTGGTCGTGATCATAAGTGTTGTTAGTTTATTACTCAAGAAATATAACTTTTCTTCCACACTACTTTTTTGCTTCGTTTCTTTAGCTATGGGAATACTCCGGATGTTAGAAACATATACTGGTCCAGAAACGGTAGCGCTAAATGCTGTTGTGATGGGATCTTTTTTGGTTATGTCAGGTCTTTTTATTAATCAAAGAAGGTACCTGATCGGCCTCGCTGCCTTTGCCAATATTGTATCTCTTTGGCCTGTCGTATTTGCTTTCCTTCCTAATTCTGATAGAACGGGATTAACCATGATCCCTGTGCTTTATCCTCTCATTGCTATGCTATTCATAACTTTTTCGATAATAGCTACACGACGGATTTTTGATACAGTGATTAATGACTCTGTTGATCGAATGGATCTGTTAATTAAAAAGAGTGAAGGGGAGTCGGAGATCCTCAGAAGTTCCGCTGATCAATTGGCTAAATCAGAAGTCTTGCTCCAGCACTCTCAGGAAACCTCAAATTCTGTTATTGAAATAGATAAAAACATATCTTCCATAGGCGCCAATATAGGGTCCCTGGATAAAGGAATCAAATCCACCCAAACTATTCTAAAAGAGATGCAAAGCTCTGTAGGCGAGATGGAGGAACGTGTTAAAGATCAGATTATGAATGTATCCCATGCAACAGCAGCTATTGAGCAAATTGTTGCCTCTATTAAGTCTGTTGGTACTATCATTGCCAAGGAAGAACAATCGGTATCCCTACTAAAAAGTAAAGCCAATGAAGGGGGGTCAATCGTTAAGAATACCATGCAGGCTTTCTCCCAGGTAACTGGTCACTTGGATAATATTCGGGGTATGACGAGCGTCATATCCAAGATTGCTGCTCAAACTAACCTTTTGGCTATGAATGCGGCCATAGAAGCTGCTCATGCGGGGGATCTGGGACGGGGCTTTGCTGTTGTTGCCCAAGAGATCAGGAATCTCGCAGAATCATCATCAGGCAATGCCAAAGAGATTGGTAATCGCTTAAAAGAACTTATTGATTCCATCGAAACGGCTAACAAACAAGTAGATTCGACTGGTATCTTTTTTCAGGAGATACAAGATGAAGTTGATAGTGTATCTATTGCTATGGGCGAGATCAGAAGTAGTGCAGATGAATTGAATTATGCTGGTAAGGATATTCTGAATACCTCCACAGCACTCTCTGAGTCATCAAGCGAAATGGAAACAGGTATAACAGTGATTAGTAAATCATCTCATAGTATCAATACTGATATGTCCGGTCTTGTTGATGTGTCTTCCCATATTACTTCGGGAATGGAAGAAATATCACAGGGCATGTCCCTGATAAATAACTCTTTACAGGAGATACATCAGTTTTCCAATGAGCTTATATCTCGAAGCAAAGAGCTAAATACCCAAATAAACAACCTCGATGAGGAATAATTACTTCCTTAAGCCTTCATATTAAGCTTAGTTAATTAAAATAGAGCCGGAACCATTGACTTTGTGTTGGTGGATAGTCAATACTCCCTTAATGGAAGTGCTCCGGTTTTTAGTCCCAGCCTTATCGGTGCACTCCTAAAGCACACACAGATAAGGATATATATTTTGGAAAAAACTTTCGCAGAACTCGGCCTCAAAGCCGAAATTCTCGAGCGACTTAATGAGATTGGCTATGAAAAACCAACGCCAGTCCAAGGCCAGGCAATACCATACATTTTAGACAGTGATAAAGATCTTATTGCCTTAGCTCATACAGGGACAGGGAAAACAGCAGCTTTTGGTTTGCCTATTTTAAATAAGGTTGATGTTAATGTTAAAACACCTCAAGCTTTGATTCTGTCGCCTACTAGGGAATTGTGTTTGCAAATCGCTAAGGACCTTGAAAGCTACTCAGCCAAGATGCGAGGCTTAAGGGTTACCTCTGTTTATGGTGGGGCTAATATCTCTACTCAAATTAGAGAATTACGTAATGGGACCCATATTGTGGTCGCAACACCGGGACGTATCTTAGATTTACTTAATAGGGGCAAAGTTGATTTCACACAAATCAAGATACTTGTATTAGATGAAGCTGATGAGATGCTTAACATGGGGTTCAAAGATGATTTGGATTCTATACTGGCTTCTATTCCTGAAGGAAAAAGAACCTGTTTATTCTCAGCTACTATGCCAGAAGAAATCAGACGAATTGGTAAAAACTACATGGTTGATCCTGAGACCATCCGTGCCAGCAATATCAACAAACCAACTGGTAATATCAAACATCAGTATTATCTTGTAAGAGCTAGTGATCGATACGCGGCTCTTAAACGTACCATTGATTCTAATCCAGGATTGTATGGAATCGTTTTTTGCAGAACCAAACGTGGAACTCAGGAAGTAGCAGATTGGCTTGTTAAAGATAAATATCGTGCAGAAGCTCTTCATGGTGATTTAAGTCAAGCACAACGTGATTATGTTATGCATAAGTTCCGTCAAGGAGCTCTTTCACTCTTGGTTGCAACAGATGTTGCCGCTCGAGGGATTGATGTAAACAGCTTAACTCACGTCTTTCACTTTGATCTTCCCGATGAAGGGGAAACATACAGACATAGATCTGGTAGAACAGGTAGAGCTGGTAAAGAAGGAATTAGTATAAGTTTGATCACTCCTTCTGAGCATCGTAAGCTAAAGAAGATTGAAAGAAGTTTAGGTGCTCGTATGGAACGAATGGAAGTTCCTACTGGAGAAGAGGTTTGTCAAAATCAATTATTGGCTCTGGTAGATAGAGTGCAAAATGCTGAAGTTGACACTAATCTTATTCAGGAATTCTGGCCCATCCTTAAGGAACGCCTGGAGACCATGGACTTCGAAGATGTGATCCAACGATTCTTCTCCTTAGAATTCCAATCCTATCTAAGGGAATACAAAGATGCCCCTGATATTAGAACAGCCAAGAGTTATGGTGAAGGTCGTGAGAGTAGTTATGGTGATTCAAGATCCCGAATTACGCAAAGCCGTGATCAGCAAACATTGGAAATCAATATCGGACGTCGAGATAAGATTACCGTACCCAAATTATTGGAAATCATCAATAAAACAGTAGGCCGAGGACATATTCCTATTGGCGCTATTGATTTGTTACGTAACCAGAGTAGATTTCAGGTTCCTAACAAATATGCGGATTTAATCCTACGATCTTTTAAAGGTGCAGAGCATCATGGTCGTAGCATTAGTGTTACTATTGCTGAGAACAATGGTCGCTCCACTCAGCAACGTCGATACCGGGATAATAGACGTAAAACTGAACGATATAGGAAATAAATTCAATAAAATATCGTCTAAGGGCTTGTCTTAGCTTATTTATCAGCTTAACCTGAACTAAAATTTTATTTGTTGAGGTATGAGATGGAGCAACCAAGCCCTTTACATTCTTTTCACATTCCCGTGCTGGGGACTGGCTTCACAGTTGATACTCCGGTAAAAGTGGCCAGTTACGGGATCTCATCAGTAATATCACTGGTAGATGATGAATTGATCGAGTCTATGCGGGCTCATTACTGTCAGCAATGGAATAGGGATTATACCCCTATTACCAAAGCTGAAGATAATCATCGTGCAAAACGTATTACAGCTTATTTGAATTTAATAAATGACATAATAGACATAGAATTCGAACAAACCCTAGAAAATGACTTATGGCGATTAGTAGAGATGTTGCCTGAAGGTGAGCTTCGACAAGCTTTTTATGCTTGTAAGGAAATGGAAGGAGAAGAAGCTCGTTCTCAGATTGATCTCTTGAAGCAAAAGCTGTCTAAAGGATCCATTGATGTCAACATTATGACCAAACTAGATGGAGTCAAAAAGTATGCTCATACTGCTTTAATAGGTTTTGCAGAATCTGAGGTCGAAGGTTCTGTTGTTCTATCTGCCGGTATGAACCCGGGATTATTTGGAATCTTAGAACAATATGATGATTTTAAAGCAAACGAAGATGGTGTTATTAAGAAAAAAATCATTATCAAAGTTAGTGATTACCGTTCAGCCATGGTTCAAGGACGTATGTTAGCCCGTAAAGGTTTATGGGTGAGTGAATATCGTATCGAATCCGGACTAAATTGTGGTGGTCATACATTCCCTTCTCAAGGCGTTCTATTGGGACCTATTCTTGAAGAATTTCGCAATAGTAGAGAAAATCTTCAAACCACTCTTTATAATGCTTATCTAAAAGCAGGTGGGAAAGAGTTATCCAGTTCACGTGTACGTATCACAGTACAAGGGGGAATAGGGACTCATGAAGAAGATAAGTTCCTTCAGTCTGAATTTGCCATGGATGGTACTGGTTGGGGAACACCTTTTATGCTTGTACCAGAAGCCATTAATATGGATGATGACAGCTTAAAACTGCTTAGTGAAGCTGGTGAAGAAGATATTTATTTAAGTGAAGCTAGTCCTCTGGGAGTTCCATTCTGGAATGTTCATGGGTCTGCCAGTGAAACAAAACGTATTGAACGTATTGAAGCAGGTAAGCCAGGGGCCCCCTGTGTTAAAGGTTTTCTGGCTCTTAATGAGGAATTTGAGGGTAACCCAAGGTGTACTGCCAGTCGGGCATATCAAAATAAAAAGTTATTAGCTCTAAAAGCAGCCGATTTAAGTACTGCCGTTTATGATAGACTTCGTCAAAGTGTATTAGACAAGGCTTGTATTTGTCATGATCTGGCTGGTTGTGCTACTAAAAAGTTGGGGATAGACAAACTAGCTCTACCAGCTATGACTCCTGGACCTAATTTAGCCTATTTCAAAGGCATTTCCAGTCTTAAAGATATGGTCTCACATATCTATGGACGTATTAATTTGCTAAAAGTTAAAGAAAGACCACATATGTTTCTTAAGGAATTGGAATTATATATTAATTACCTTAGAAAGCAGGGCGAGGATTTTTCTCTTGGTTTATTAAAAGATGGAGAAAAGACTATCGAAAGCTTTATCAAGAATATCTCAAGTGGTATCAGTTATTACCATTCTTTAGCTGATAAATTCGCTCTTAATACTAAGGAAAGTTTCTTGAAAGGACTTGATTCCTTGCAAGCTGAGTTCAATTCTCTTACTGGTGTACTAGAAGCTAAAATCGAAAAGACAGTAGAGAACTAATTAACTGTTGCCAGTAGTCACATGAACTTGGTTTTTACCTTGTTCTTTGGCTCTGTGCAACATTTTTTTTGCCCTTTCCAGAACATCTGTAATACTTCTGTCGTCAGTAAGAACAGTGGCGGCTCCTATACTAACAGTAAAAGACGTTTCCTGATCCTCTTCCAGTATGACAATTTTTCTTATCTCTTCATGAATGCGTTTGGCTACCCCTTCAGGTTCTATAGTTTCTGCAAGGAAAAGCACAAATTCACCGCCCTGAACACGACCCAGGAAGTCATTCTCACGTATTAAATGGGTTACCTTTTCAGCCAAACTTTTTAAGGCATAATCCCCTGCTCGTCTACCTATTTGGACATTAATATGATGAAGCATATCCAGATCAATATAAACCAGAGCAAATGGTCTTTTGTATCGGATCCATCTAGCCCATTCATTGTTCAACTTAAGATCAAAGAAGTACTCTTCTCTATAAGCTCCTGTTAATTCATCTTTGGTGGATAACTTTTCCAATCTTTCTTTTGTCACCACCAGGTCATGAACATCATGAAAGGTATAGAGATAAGCTTTGGGAATATTTTCTTCAATCATTATACTTACCATAGCATCAACCCAGAAGATGTCTCCTTCATTTGGAAAAACCCGACATCGCTGGGTGAAACTGCTTTTCTTTGCAGCAAACAATCGTTCGCATTCCGAATGATGAAGACTTAGATCTTTGGGATAAATAAACTCTTGAATACGATGATCCAGGGCCATGACTTCATTGATATTAAACATCTTCAGAAAAGCTGGGTTTGACCTGGTTATTTTACCGTCCATAGTCGTAATGACGCTTGGAGTTTCCATTATGTCAAAGGTATCAATCATTTGAGTCTCCCCTGGAATCCTATGGTTTTTAGTGTTAGATTTCATTTACATTGTAACAAAGAATGGAAACATGTGGTATTTTTTATTTGTTACCATAAGAACAATAATGTTTTTTTTAAATGAAAGATAAAAAGGAGTGATTAAGTGTTAAAGAAAATATGGCCCTTAATATTGGCCGTCATACTATTCGCTGGCTGTGCGGGCTCAAATGAATTGTCAAAGGCCGATACCAAATCTGCCTTGCCTTTCGACTCTCGTGTCGCGACGGATACTTTAGATAATGGATTAACCTATTTTGTTAGAGAAAATAAAAAACCAGACAACAGAATTGCCTTAAGACTTGTAGTGAACGCTGGTTCCTTAATGGAAGAAGAGGATCAACAAGGATTAGCTCACCTTATTGAACATATGGCTTTCAATGGAACAGAACATTTCGCCAAACAGGAATTAGTGGATTATTTTGAGATGGTTGGAATGGACTTTGGTCCTGAAATCAATGCCTACACTAGTTTTGATGAAACAGTGTACATGCTTCGTATCCCCGCAGATGATCCAGAGATTCTGGATAAAGCCCTTCTTGTCCTTCATGATTGGGCTACCTCAATAAGTTTTGATCCTGAAGAAGTGGATAAGGAACGGGGTGTTGTTACAGAAGAATGGCGTCTAGGACGTGGGGCTCAGGGTCGTATACAGGATCAGCAATTTCCTGTTCTATTTGATGGATCCCGGTATGCAGATCGTCTTCCCATAGGACATATGGATGTTGTGGCGAATGCACCTGTACAGAGATTAAAAGACTTTTATCATAAATGGTATCGACCAGAATTAATGTCGATCATTGTCGTGGGAGATGTGGATCAGGACACAGTAATTAAAAAGATCAAAGAGCAATTTGACTATCCCTCACAGGGCGGGCCGGAAAGACCTTCTTATCCTGTTCCTGATAACAAGGATATAAATATCAATATCACAACTGATCCTGAAACCTCCTACAATCAGGTAGAAGTGTATTACAAACAAGATCCTAAGGATTTCTTCACAAGAGGGGATTATAGAGAGACTATCAAACAAGCTTTACAATTCCGTATGCTTAATAAAAGATTAGCTGAGATCCTTCAGGAAGAAAATCCTCCCTTCCTTGATGTGAGCACAGGTTCACAGCGTTTTGTGAGAAATAAAGATTTGGGGTATCTCATCGCCATAGCTCCAAGTGGGGGCATCGATACAAGTCTCAGGGCTTTATTAGAAGAATCAGAACGGGTCAAACGTTATGGATTTACCCAAGCAGAATTAGATAGAGAAAAGAACAATCTCCTCTCTTCCATGCGGCAATACTATTTAGAAAAAGAGAATATACCATCTTCTTCTCTTGCGGATGAACTAAAACGTCACTATTTATTTGGCGAACCAATTCCGGGAATTGAAGTTGAGTATCAGCTGTATAAAGATTTCCTTCCCGGCATATCTCTAAAAGAAATGAATCAATTTGTCTCCAATTGGCTAGACGATGTTGGTCCTGTAGTTCTCATCTCGGCACCAGAGGGGGAAATGATTCCTACAGAAAGTGATGTGGAAGGAATTTTTAATCAGGTTAAGTCAGAAGATTTAAAACCCTATGCTCTTATGGCAGATGATAGAGAATTAATGGAAAACATACCTACTCCCGGAGCTATCCTGGATGAACAAAAATATCCTGCTACAGGAATCACCAGATGGACCTTATCTAATGGAGCCCAGGTTATTGTAAAGCCAACAGATTTTATGGACAACCAAGTCCTCTTTTATGCTGTAAGTCCCGGTGGTTCTTCTCTTGTGAAGGATAGGGACTACTTATCTTCCCAGTTTGCTATGGCCATTGCCAGTCAATCTGGTCTTAATGGTTTTAATTCCATTGAGCTACAAAACCTTTTGGCAGGCAAGTCTGTCAAAGTAAACTCCTGGATTCATGACTATTATGAAGGAGTCTCCGGTCAGTATAGTCCTGAAGATGGGACAACCTTCTTCCAGCTTGTTAATCTATCATTCACAAAGCAGATGTATACAAAACAGGCTTTTAATTCGCTTATGAACCGTTACTCTAGTTTTCTGGAAAATAAAGAAAATGATCCACAAACCATATTTAGTGACCGTCTACGTGTACTGACTTCAGGGGGGCATTTCAGATATAGACCTTTGACCTCCTCTTTGTTGAGTGAAGTAAAACTTGAGCAGGCTCAAAAGATTGGTGAAGAGAGATTCGCCAATGCTGCTGATTTTACATTCTTCTTTGTAGGTAACATTGATATGAAAGAACTCAAAGAAGAAGTCTCTACCTATATAGCCAGTCTGCCCGCCACAACAAAACGAGAATCTTTTGTGGATCAAAATGTTAACTTTCCTAAAGGTATAACCGAAGAGACCATACACAAAGGATTGGAGCCTCAAAGCCGAGTTCACCTTACTTTCTCCGGAGATTTTACTCCAGGGAAATGGCAAAAAGATCTCTTTGAAGCGGCCCGTCATGTCTTAGCCCTTAGACTTCATGAAAAGATTCGGGAAGATATGAGTGGAACCTATGGGGTCCGAGTCTCTGGTGCTGCCACAGATGTACCTAATGATCACTTTTCCTTAAATATAGATTTTGGCTGTGAACCGGGACGGGAAGAGGAACTAACTGCCGCTGTATTCGATGAGATCAAAAAGCTTGCCAGTGGTGTTGTTCAGGAGAAAAATATCGTAAAGGTAAAAGAAGGACTCATTAGAGATCAGGAGAAGGGATTAAAAGAAAACTCCTACTGGTTATCCCAAATGATTGATCTGGAATTAGATGGTAAGGATTTTGATGTCATTATGGAGGAATCTAAAATCATAGATCAGATCACTCCTGCCAATATATCACGAATGATTAAGACCTATATAAATCCTGATCATTATGTCAAACTGATCTTAACACCTGAAGATAAGTAATTATTTTACTTATATAGACCGATAATCCCGGAGGTCATGTGCTTTCGGGATTTCTTAAAGCTCAAACTGGAAGTCTGCTTATTGAAGACCAATGAAGTCTAATAAGTAAAATTGATATTTCAGTACTAGATAATAGTATTGGAGCTAATTAATACAAAAAATTAACCCTTTCTTTGCAATTTGACAGACCATCAACTACATTTTCAAATAGGAAATTATGTTGAGGAATAGCTTTGCACGAAATACTTTTAGTGGATGATGAAGCCAACATTCTGAATTCCCTCAAGAGAGTCTTTATTGATTATAGGGATCTACTCATCTTTACCGCTTCTTCTGCCAGAGAGGCTATGGCCATAATAGCCTCCAAAGATCGCCATATCGATCTTGTTATTTCCGATGAGCGAATGCCGGAAGTGGCAGGAAGTCGCTTTCTGGAAGCTGTCAAAATCAAGTTCCCCCACATAGTACGGATTATGTTAACTGGTTATGCTGACAAAGATGCCGTAATGCGTGCGGTGAATTCCGGTGAAGTATACCGATTTTTAGAAAAGCCTTGGGATAATGAGACTATCATAATGACGGTGCGTAACGGCCTGGAGTATGGACGTTTAGTCAATGAGAACCGATCCCTTAATGCCAAGGTTATAACTCAGAATAAACAACTTCAATCTATGAATCATAAGTTGGAAATGTTAGTGGAAGACAGGACTGATAAGTTAAAAAAAGCCCTTGTATCCTTACAAGCCAGGCAAATAGAAACGACTTCCAACCTTAAACAAATCGTTCTGTTATTAACCAGTATTACTGAATTGTTTCAAGCAAATTTAGGTACCCATCACAGGAGGGTTGCCTCTCTATGTTCCAAGATGGCTCACAAAATGGATTTGAAGGAAGAGGAAGTTCAAGATTTGGTATTAGCCGCCATGTTACATGACATTGGAGCCATCGGCCATGAAAGTCAGCAAGATAAGGAAAATCCCAAAAGTGATCCTGAAATAGGAGCCAACCTATTAGAGCAAGTCTTTGAATTAGAAAAAATAGCTCATACCATTCGTTATCATAAAGAATGTTGGGATGGCTCGGGTATCCCTAATCATTTGAGTGGATCTTCTATCCCTCTCTTCTCTCGGATTATTAAATTAGCTTCTGACTGGGATGATTTATGGGTGAATCAAGAGCAGGATGGACGTAAATGTCTACAAATCATGGATCAAAAAAAACGCTTCTATGATCCTGCTCTTTACAAGGTTTTCTATGCAATGATGGAAGAAGAGGTGAAGGGACAGGTAAAACAGCTTGTGGAAAAGATAGAGCTTCCTCAATTGAAAGCTGGGATGACTATTATGTCAAATATACGCCTAAAGAGTGGTGTCCTATTTCTCCCTTCAGAAACCTTTATGACAGAGGACTTGATTGAGAAAGTTATGAAATTGGCTGATCAGATAAAAGGTACAACAATCACAGTTAAAAAGGTGTAATTATGGATAAGTTTGTCATTGTTGATGATGAAAAGAACATTATACTGGCTCTTAAACGTCAACTCGCCGATTGGGCAGAAGAACAACAGTTAGAAATCATATCCTTCACGGATCCTCAGGAAGCTCTTGATTATATGAGTGGGTTAGAAAGTGTGGCTCTTCTTGTGACTGATTTTAGAATGCCTGGTATGACTGGTGCTGAACTGATAGCTCAGATTAGGGGCTTTTTCTTTGATATGGGTTGTGTCCTATTGTCAGGATATTCAGATTTGGATTCCATACAGAATGCTATTCAATCGGGTATCAATTCTTATATTCATAAGCCTTGGGAAAACGATGAACTTATTGATGGACTGAATAATGCCCTTCTTCGTTACAAAATGAATAAAGAGACAAACAAAATCAATCAGGACTTGATGGATGAATTAGAATGGTCCAAAAAATCTCATAAGATACTGACCCGTTATTTACCCTTCAAAGAGCATTTACATTTAGTCAAAAAACAAGTCTATTTTAGTGAGTTTTTAGGGAGTAGCCAATTCTACTATCAAAGGATTTTTGAAAATGGGCACTATCTTGTATGGGCATTGGGGAACCAGAATTTATATGGATCAAAAGGTTTATATCTTACTTGCTTGATGAAAATGCACCTGGACCGTTTGATTGATCAGAAAAAAAAATACACTACGAATTATCTAATGCATCAGGTTAATGATGTTGTTGTCGAGGCAGATCTTAATCTCCCTGAATTAAGCCTGGGTTTATCTATTTTTCTCTATAATACAGAAGAGAAAGTGCTCTCCTTTACTTTGGCTGATGCAGAACCTTTTTTTGTCCATCGAGGTTCGGCTCTGGAAACCATTCACCTAAAAGAACCAGGCGTAGGGTTCAAAAATCAAATACAATACCGATCTATGAAGATTGGTCTTAAGTCTCAAGATAGTCTTTATATATACACAAGAGGATTTCGCAAGAAAAACAGTCATAGTGAATTAATAGAAGTAAGCCAGGTCAAAAAGGGATTACTTAAATCTATAGCCCATAAGGAAGCCTTATCTCAATGGAATAATCATATAGGGAAGCTAAGAGAGGATAAGACCTATTGGGATGATTACCTCCTTTTGAAGGTTGATATCCTTTAATGGTTCTATCAGAGATCCTTCTCTATGTTTTTACAGCTTCCACTTTTATTCTTGTTATTATTCTGATTAAGCTCATATTGTTTAATAGAAATAAAATTCAAATCAAAGCCATAAAGGATCTTATCAATCAGATTCAGGAAGGGCATATCAAATGGTCTCATATTTCTCATAATAATAATGATTTAGATTATCGATTAGCCTATCTGGTTAGAAAAATAGATAAGAACTATCACAAAGTTAAGGAAGGAGCCTCTTCACTCAATAAAGAGTTACAACATCAACATACCATGGTTGATATTCTGGAAGAATTACCCAAGGAGAATGGGGTAAAGGTATTCCTTCAAAGAATGGTTGATTTTTTTTGTTCTCAAGAAGGGCGTTTGATTCTCATTCATAAAGGTAAGATATGGGATATCGACTATTACACCAAAGATAACAGAGGAATCCCCTTATTATTAGGAATGGAATCCAAGGATTGGCCAGAAGTATTGAATATCGATCCTATTGATGTGGAAGATAATGATCTGCTTTGCTTTAATACTTCCCATCGTAGCATTATCGGGAACCGTATCTTAGATACCTCCCTTGTGTATTGTTTACGATATGCTAATGACGTCTTGGGTTTTGCTGAGATCGCCAGGACGGCTCCCTTTAAAGCAGAGGAAGTTCAAATGTTTCGAGACCTCCTTAAACATTCTACTCCTCTTTTTAAAATTGTCCTGAACTATCAGGTAGAACGCCAGGATAGGAAAAAAGCTCTTGTTGAAAAGGATAGGATCTCTAACCGCTATAGGGATGTTGTTGAGAATAGTATAGATGGCATATTTTCTTTATCAAAGGATGGTGAGTTATTAAGTATAAATCAGTCTGGAGCTCAGTTTTTTGGGGCCAGTTCTGTAGAGGATGCTTTTAAGCTGGATTTTAAAACCCTGCATCCTGATGTTAAGTCGGGATATTTCTATAAAGTTATTAGTACGCAAGGTTATATCAATGATTTTGAATTCATGGTGGAAGTAGGAGGTAAAAAAAAGTTTGGTCTTGAATCTTGTATTGCGATTCATGACGGTGGGGGGAATGTGGCAAGCTTTCAATGCATTGTGAAAGATGTCACCATTCGTATTCAGGAAGCCAGGGACTTGATGCAGATGAATTTTCAATTAGAAGAAACCAACAGAAAATTTAAAGAAACCCAGGCACAGATGGTATCCCAGGAAAAGTTAGCTTCTATTGGACACTTAGCGGCAGGTGTTGCTCATGAAATTAATAACCCCCTTGGTTTTCTGAAAAGTAACTATGAAACTATGGAGAAGTATCAGAACTATATAAAGGAGTTCTTTCATAATTGGCAGAATACTGTGGAGCAAGATGATCTTAAATGGGGCAAGGTTAATGATTATCTGAATGATACTGATGAAATTCTTAAAGAGTCAGAGGAAGGTTTTAATAGGATTTTGTCAATTGTCAAAAACCTGAGAGACTTTTCCCGTATTGATCAGGTGTCAGAATTAGGACCCATTGATATTAATCAATGTATTGAATCCACCTTGGTGATTTGCAAGAATGAATACAAATATGTGGCTAATGTCGAGAAGGATCTGCAAAAAATCCCACCTGTATGGGGATCTGCTAATCAAATGAATCAAGTGTTTTTGAATATGATTGTGAATGCAGCTCATGCCATCAAGGATACAGGGAAGAAAGGTCTGGGAAGGATATCCATTAAGACCTACCAGGAACAGGATTCTATCAAAGTGGAAATCCAGGATTCTGGATGTGGAATACCAAAAAAGAATTTACAAAATATCTTTGATCCTTTTTTTACCACAAAGGACATAGGAGTAGGAACGGGGCTCGGTCTGAATATCTCCTATGATATTATCGTTAATAAACATCAGGGGCGTATTAAAGTAGAATCAGAAGAAGGGCAGGGTGCCAAATTTATTATAACCCTACCATCTACTAAACACTAGTGAGCTATTGAACCAGTTTTTGCTCTTCCAACCAATGTTTATAGGCTTCCAGATCATGTTTGACTGCTTTTACTACTAAGCCTATGACAAATATATCATCTAAATAACCAATGACAGGTATCATATCAGGTATTAAATCAATAGGAGATACAAAATATAATAGTCCAGCAATGATTGAGATAATACTTTTACCAGGAATCTTATCGTATTTCTGAGTTACCCAATTCTTTACAAGATCAATAAAGAGAAGGATATACTCCCAGACAGATTCTATTTTGTCTCTGACATCATAGGCTTTGCTCTCTGAATCTTTGAGTACCTTATGAACTTCTTCTGGTTTGCGATATATTTTCTTGGCTTTTCTTTGAGATTTTTTAAACTCTTCTTCAAGTTTACTCAGGTCATTAATAGGATGGGCAGAAGCCATAGTATCTCCTTTTACTGCTATATATAACTCAATATAATACTATTTAGGCTTTTTGTTAATTTCTTCTTCTACCCACCATTTGTGTTCCTCAGGGGACGGTGATTCATAGGCTAGTAGAATAAGTTTCCATACATGCCAGTGTAGGGAGGGAATCTGTAGGTCTGGGACATTGATTATGTTGTGGCCCATTAATATACCTTCTGGGCATTTCCAGTCTAAATCGGGAAAGGTTTTTGTCCAAAATTCCCGGCTTCCTGGAATATTTGTCTTGATATACAAGTTATTACCTAAAAGTTCAGAGCTAAGGTACCAATCCCGGGACAATTCTATTCCTTCTAAGGTCTGAAGTTTTTGACTGATTTCCTTTGATTTTGTTAATTGATCTATGGTCCCCAAGGGAATAAACGGAGGGAATATAAGAGCCCCCGTCTCTCTATATTGACTGAGTAGCTCTCTTTTTAAGTTATATAGTTCCACATCCCCGTTCTGGGGTGGGGAGATTCCAAGGAGGAGTGTCTTCATCAAATAATCTATCCTATGATATAGTGTATCAGCTTAATTATAGCGTAGTGTTTGTAAATGAGGAACATAGAATGAGAAGTGAAGCTCAGAGCTTGGCTAAGGATATAGCTCAAACTCTGATCGGTTGGGATTCTGTATATGTTGTCACCCTAGCCGGACTTAATGAGTTGGATCCCTTTGATCCCTATTTTTATTTGGCCTTGGATGTTTATTACCAAGGTTTTTTACCTGTTAAGGATGAACGTCGTCGGATGTTTCCCCAATCAGGAGCTTTTGAATCCTCTGTTGGCAAGGAAAAAGACAGGTTTGTAGTTGACGATTTGCCAGTGCGGATAGAATATAAAGAGATCAATACCATTAATCAGCTGCTGGATGAAGCAGAGATTCCTCCCTATGAACTAAAATCTGATAGTACCTACGTGCTATTTCGGCTTTGTAATGCCCAGATTATTGAAGAAAAGAGAGACTGGTTAGAACGGGCTCGATCCCGTGTGGCTCTCTTGAATGATGAATTCTGGTGGCACAGAAAACGTTATCATATAACAAGAATGGAGAATGCCCTTAATGATTTTAGTGCCGCTGTCCTAAAAGGGGATAGATTGTTTACTCAATTATCATTAAGTAAGTTCCTTACCCATGGAATGGGTAGCCTGTTTGCTATCAATCGTCAATTTGAGCCGGCTCCCCGTCAATTGGATTCCTTAGGTAGTCAATTAGCTATTTTACCTGAGGGGTATGAAGGTCGTCTTGAAGCTCTGTTGAGGAAGGAAGGGGATCTCGATCCAGAAAGAAAGAGAGAGGTAGCCGAATTATTCGCCAAAAGCATTATCTCCTTGGGTTAATCTTCTGTCTTCTGTCTGGCATGGCCTGGGCTGGTCCTGAGAAATCAGCTCATTACATTCCTTTTGATCAAGGAGTTAAGTGGTTCTGGGACAGCCCCTACTGGGTTGATGATTTTGTCTCTATTGTTTTAAAAGATGTCATCATCCCTGACAGAATGACCATAGATTTCACCGGATTGAATGATAAGAAAGTCTTACATCTCCCTTCAGGTAGTTTTGAACGTATCATTATTCCTCTTGGTTATGTTAGATATATACGTTCTGTAAGGACGAATCAGCCTCTTAAGGTGAAGAGCTTTCAAATCCTGCCTCAGAGGGATGAATCCTTTCATTTCGATTTCCATGAGGACAGTGATAAGTTGATGGTTCAAATAGCTTTAGGCCGGGATTTGACTATGAATTTTGATGGTGATGTCTCCTATAGCGCTAGAGGCACGGATAAAAAGGAACCTTTTTATTTCTTTGATGCAGGGCGTTCTTTGTCCCTGGAGGATGTTTCCTCTGTATTCGCATTAGAAGCTGTTGAAGATAAGGGGCTAATTCCTTCTATTGATGCGGGCCAGATGGTTTTAGAGGAAAGTCAGATTTTATGGCAATCTCCTGAATATGGATTGTTCCAATGGGGGGTGAAGGATGATGTCTATGTCTTCATGTTTCGAGATTACCGTGTACAATCCCGTTTTCTTAAACGCTTGGCCTTCTTTGTGGAAAAGAAAGGCTCTGTAGGTATTCTCAGGAGTAACAGATATTTGGCTTCACGTCATGGCTATAATGCTCATGATTATAAGGCTGATGATTTAGCTGCTTTTTTCAACTTGGTGGAAGAAGAGAAGTTCCCTTTAAACGAGGAAGAACTTGTCTTGAAGAATTGGCTTCTTGAATTGGGTGTGATCCAAATAGATTCTGATAAATATAGAGAGGGGAAAGGAGCGATTGTGAGTGCCTCCTTTGAATCTTATGATTATTTGCGTCGGTTCCTCTTAACTCATGAATTGTTTCATGGCCTTTTTTTTACGGATCCACTGTATCGGGATTATATTCGTAAAGTTTGGTATGATTTGGATGAGGACAGTCACCGTTTCTGGAGCATTCAGTTAGATTGGCGTCAGTATGATGTTGATAATGAATATCTATTGATAAATGAGTTCATGGCTTACCTAATGCAGCAGCCTAAAGAGGATGCCAGAGCTTATCTGGGGCCTTTATCTGTTGGGCGTGTTCTATCTTCCAGACCTTATCTAAATGGTTTTCTTAATCAATATCTTAGGGATAACCCCACTATCTTTGTTGACACATCTCAGTTGATCGAAGAATTTACTATCCCTCAGTATGGAATTAAATCAGGAGAAATGAGAATATTTATCAAGAACTAAGGGATCCTTTCCTTATCATTCGTCCCCCATTCTATTCTTGGGAACTCTTCTAAATTTACTTTAAAAAAACTTATTTGTTCTTGCAATCCATTCTTGTTAATTCGATAATACACCATATATAGTGTTGTTTTAAAAATTACAACTAAATAGGGGAGTGTGGTGGAAATTAAAAGACACTTTACAAAAAAAAGTAAATCGCCGTATGAAGGAATTAACTGGGTAAAAAGGACTAGTGAAATTCGCAATCCTGAAGGGAAGGCTATCTTCAAACAAGATGATGTAGTCGTTCCTGAAGGGTGGAGTCAAATTGCAACAGACATCATAGCTCAAAAGTACTTTCGTAAAGCAGGTGTTCCTAAGGAAGATGGATCGACTGGGGGAGAGAATGATGCCAGGCAAGTCTTTCATCGTTTAGCATACACCTGGAAAATCTGGGGGGAGAGAGCAGGATATCTTAAAACAGAAGAGGATTCACAAGCTTTCTATGATGAAGTTTGTTATATGCTGTCCCATCAAATGGGCGCTCCCAATTCGCCTCAATGGTTCAATACTGGTCTCCATTCTGTATATGGAATTGACGGCCCTAGCCAGGGACACTTCTATGTAGATCCTGATACGAATAAAGTCAAAGCCTCTACCAGTGCTTATGAGAGACCTCAACCTCATGCCTGCTTCATTATGAATGTAGAAGATGATCTGGTTAATGAAAGTGGTATTATGGATCTGATTACCAGGGAAGCTCGTCTATTCAAATATGGTTCTGGTACAGGATCCAACTTCTCCAAAATTCGGGGAGAAGGAGAGCAACTCTCAGGAGGAGGCATTTCTTCGGGGCTCTTATCCTTTCTTAAGATAATGGACCGTTCTGCCTCAGCTATTAAAAGTGGGGGTACGACCAGACGGGCTGCTAAAATGGTCACCCTCGATGCTGATCATCCAGACATAGAAAGATATATAGACTGGAAAGTAAAAGAAGAGCACAAGGTTGCTTCTTTGGTGGCTGGATCCAAGATTATTAAAAAGCAGGTAGATAAAATATTTGAGTCTATCCGTTCCTTTAAAGGTTCTGATGAAGCCAAGTTCAACCCAAAACAGAATCATGCCTTATATCAGGCTATAGAAGAAGCTATCCATGATGAGGTACCTTCTCCTTTTCTTTATCAAATAATGCAGCTGGCCAAACAAGGTATTGATGATACTGATTTGGAACAATTTTCAACAGAATGGGATGAAGAGGCTTATTCTTCAGTAAGTGGACAGTCTTCTAATAATTCTATTCGATTAACCACTGAGTTTATGCGTGCTGTATTAGATGATAAAGATTGGGAGCTCAAAGGGCGTGTAGAAGGGCAAGTTATGAAAACCATCAGAGCCCGGGATTTATGGAATAAAATCGCCCAAGCAGCCTGGAAATGCGCTGATCCGGGTATCCAGTTCCATTCTACAATAAATGAATGGCATACCTGTCCTGAAGACGGTGAGATCCGGGGATCTAATCCCTGTTCAGAGTATATGTTTCTTGATGACACCGCTTGTAACCTGGCTTCCTTGAATCTTATGAAATACTACAATGTAGAAACCTGTTCCTTTGATTTGGATAGTTATAGACATGCTATACGGATTTGGACTTTGATTCTTGAGATCTCTGTCGTGATGGCCCAATTCCCCTCTAAGGAGATAGCCCAGAGATCCTATGATTATCGTACTCTTGGATTAGGTTATGCCAATGTAGGCGCACTACTTATGGTGATGGGTATACCCTATGATTCTGATGAAGGCCGTACTGTCGCTGGTGCTTTAGCTTCTATTCTTACAGGAGAATCTTATAAGGCTAGTGCGGAAATGGCTTCTGAGTTAGGTCCTTTTGTTCGTTATGAAGCTAATAAGAAGCATATGCTCAAGGTTATCCGAAATCATAGACGGGCTGCTTATAATCTCCCCCATGATGAGTATGAAGGATTAAGTGTCTATCCTATAGGAATTGATGAAGATATTTGTCCCGGTAATTTGCTGGAAGCGGCTCGATTAAGCTGGGATCAGGCTTTAGAGTATGGTGACAAATATGGATATAGAAATGCCCAGGTATCAGTTATAGCTCCTACAGGAACTATTGGTCTGGTAATGGATTGTGATACAACGGGAGTAGAACCGGATTTTGCTTTGGTTAAGTTTAAAAAATTGGCCGGAGGGGGATACTTCAAGATCATTAATAACTCCATCAAACCTGCTTTGGCTAAGATTGGTTATACCCATGATCAGATTGAAGATATGGTTAGTTACTGTCTGGGTACAGGATCCTTAAAAGGTGCTCCCGGGGTATCTTATGAGAGATTGACAGCAAAGCAATTCCCTCCGGAAATTCTAGCTAAAATTGATGATTCTCTTAAAAATGCCTTTAGTTTTGCAGGAGTCTTTACCCCTTATACCTTAGGTAATGAGTTTGTTGAGAATGTATTGGGCATACCCAAAGTTACCTATAGTTTGGCAGGATTTAATCTTCTAGGGCATCTTGGTTTTACCCAAGAGGATATTCAGGCTGCTGAGTTCTATGCTTGTGGAACGATGACTTTGGAAGGGGCCCCCCACTTAAGGAAAGAACACTATTCCATATTTGATACTGCAACTCCCAGTGGTAAGATCGGGACGAGATCCATACCCTGGGAAGCTCATATCACGATGATGGCTGCGGCCCAACCTTTTATATCCGGTGCTATTTCCAAGACTATAAATATGCCCAATTCTGCTACTGTAGATGAAGTTAAAGGGGCTTATCAGATGTCTTGGAATTATATGCTTAAAGCCATAGCCCTCTATCGTGATGGTTCCAAACTAAGTCAACCATTGAGTAGTCTGTCTTCTCATAAAGATGGCATTGCTGATGCACTGATGACCATTGAGGATCAGGTTAAGAATGGACAAGTCCCCACGTCTCCTGTGTTAAACACCAGAAGTGAAGAACGAATTCCCCTTCCCAGTAGAAGGAACGGATATACTCAAAAGGCTAAGATTGGTGGTCATAGTTTGTTTCTACGAACAGGTGAGTATGAAGATGGACAGTTAGGAGAGATCTTCCTTGATATGCATAAGGAAGGGGCTGCTTTTCGATCCTTATTGAATAGTTTTGCCATTGCTGTAAGTTTGGGGCTTCAATATGGTGTGCCCTTAGAGGAATATGTTGATGCCTTTACTTTTACCCGCTTTGAACCAAGTGGTATTGTTAGGGGGCATGACAACATAAAAATGACTACATCTGTCCTTGATTTTATATTCAGAGATCTCGCTTTGTCTTATTTAGGACGAACAGATCTGGTTCAAGTTAAGCCTTCTGAAGTAGATAGTAAGGGTATGAATGATGTGAAAATTAAGAAGGTTGTTAAATCAAAAACCAGGGCCTCTTCTTTAAAAGGGGTTGAAAAAGCAGAATCAAAATCCCCGTCCCAACGGGAAATTGCCCGAATGCAAGGCTACGAAGGAGATCCTTGTCCTACTTGTGGCCACTTTACTCTTGTTCGTAATGGTACCTGTTTGAAATGTGAAACTTGTGGATCTACTACAGGTTGTAGTTAATCTTATAAAAACCCCACCCATTAGTGGTGGGGTTTTACCTATATGTCATTAAATTTAACAATTTTAAAAAATAACTACAAGATCATTAGATATGTTGATAAAGAAATAGAATTAATGTACATTAACAAAGTCCAGTGGGATTTATTGAATGCAAAAAAAGAAAGAAGACGTAAGAGAAATGGTATTACAAACAGCCAAACTTGAGTTTCTCAGTATGGGTTTTGAAAAAGCCTCTTTGCGAAATATTGCTCAAAAAGCAGGTGTTACTAAGGGTAATATAAATGTGATGACTTTATAAAAAAGATGCCCCTATTCTTCTTCTTGATGAGGCTACTGCTTCATTGGATGCTCAGAATGAAAGTAAAATTCAGTTAGCGCTTAGTGAACTTGTTAAAAATAAAACCGTTCTCATTATTGCACATAGAATGCGGACTATTCAAAGCGCGGATAACATAGTTGTTTTAAAAAACGGATCAATTGTAGAAAAGGGTACTCCCAGTGAATTACAAAAGATGAATGGTATATTTTTCACTATGGTAAAAACTCAGAGTGATAAAAAGGAGAGAAACGATTATGGGAAATAAATTAACGACAAAAGATTTAATAAATGTAGGTTTGTTTACGGCTATTTATATAGTCGTCTTTTTTGCAGTAGCAATGTTTGGGTATATTCCTATGTTTATGGTGGCACTCCCCTTTGCTATTCCTTTTGTTGGAGGAATCCCTTTTATGCTCTATCTGACAAAGGTTAAGAAGTTTGGGATGATTAGCATAACTGGTGTATTAATAACTATCTTTATGTTTGTAACAGGTCATGGTTGGCCTATTCTTATTACGGGAATTTTGTTACCTGTTTTTGCTGATCTTATTTTATTATCTGGAAAATATAATAGTTGGCCCAAATTAGTTATTAGTTATGCTGTTTTTTCTGAATGGATATTTGGTGCTATGCTACCTATGTGGATAATGAGAGATAGTTTTATAGAACGAACCAGTAAGGGCTATGGTGATGAATACACGGATAAATTGATGTCTCTCATGAGTGGTAACATGATTATTATTCTATTTATTTTAGCCATAATTGGGTCTATTCTTGGAGCGTATTTAGGAAGAAAAGTTCTTAAAAAACACTTTCAAAGAGTCGGGATCGCTTAATGAAGAAACAAGGATATATATTAGTACTGGATCCTAGAACCAAGCTAGTTTTAGTCTTAATTATTAGTATATTTATGATTAGTGGTGGGATAGAAGGAGCCCATATATATCCTAGAATAGTTCTAGCTACTATCCCTTTTATTTTGCTTCTGTTTCTCAAAAGAATGAAATCTTCAATCCTTTATGGGGTTCTTCTGTTGGCGGCATCCTATTCTGAAAAGAATCTTGTGTACAATACTCATGGTGTTTTGAACATAATCATAACAATGATATCAGGTATTATTACAAGACTTCTTCCTTCCGTTATTGTAGGATTTTATATAATGGAAACAACAACTGTAAGTCAGTTTTTGGTGGCTATGGAAAGGATGCATATGCCTAAAATGCTTACTATCCCCTTATCTGTTATGTTTAGGTTTTTTCCTACCATTAGGGAAGAATACAAACATATATATAGTGCCATGAGAATGAGAGAACTACACAATAAGATTTTTATTATTAATCCTATTCGTTACCTGGAATACTGTTTTGTTCCGTTGCTTTCATCCATAGTTAGTATAGGAGAGGATTTATCTGTTTCTGCCTTAACAAGAGGACTAGGGAGCCCCATTAAACGAACAAATATTTGTAAGATTGGTTTTGGTCTAGGGGATATGTTCTTTCTCCTTGTAGCTGTATTGTCTTCTGTCTGTTATATCTTATAAATAGTGGTTGTAAAATGCTAAATATTGATAATGCACATTTTAAATATTCTGATAATCTAGCTGAAAGTATTAAGAATATAAGCATTCGTATTAATAAGGGAGAAGTGATTCTTCTCTGTGGTGAATCAGGATGTGGCAAAACGACTTTAATAAGATTAATTAATGGCCTGATACCTCATTTCTACGAAGGAGAGAAAAAGGGTAGTGTTTTATACAAAGGAATGGATGTCGGTGGCTTACCTTTACATGAAAGCGGTAAGTTAATAGGATCCGTATTTCAAAATCCTAAGTCGCAATTTTATAATGTGGATACTACAAGCGAAATTGTATTCGCTTGTGAGAACTTTGGTTTCCCAGAAGGGACGATTAATAATATTTTATCTGATACTATCAAAACTTTTAATATTTCAAATTTGATAGATAGAAATATATTTGAATTATCAGGTGGAGAAAAGCAGAAAATAGCTTGTGCGTCCGTTTATGCTGTAGGTCCGGAAATATTAGTCTTGGATGAACCTTCCTCTAGTCTCGATCTATGTAGTATAGAACATTTAAAAGGAATCATAGAAATATGGAAATCACAAGGAAAAACAATCATTATCTCAGAGCATAGGCTCCACTACTTGAGAGAATTAATCGATGAAGTGTTTTATATCAAAGAGGGTTGCCTCTCTAGTCATTACTCAGGGAATGACTTTAGAAATTTGGATAAAGTCACTATAGAATCACTTGGTTTACGACCTCTTAGATTGGAACATATTACTTTCCGCCATTCTTATAAAAAGGAACTCATAGATACAGAGTCCCATAATTTAGAACTTAATAATTTCCATTTTTCTTATAATAAAGGCACAAAGGTTTTGGATATTCCAAAATTAAAATTATCAAGGTCTAATGCTACGGCTATTATTGGTAAAAATGGATCAGGGAAATCAACTTTTGGACGCTGTCTATGTGGATTAATGAAAAAATTTAACGGTTCGATTAAGCTTGGTGATAAGGTATACAAGAGGAAAGACATATTAAGAATGTCTTATATGGTAATGCAAGATGTGAATCATCAATTATTTACAGAGTCTGTTTTAGATGAATTGCTTTTAGGTATGGAAGTTGTTAATCATGAGGTTGCTGAAGAAATATTAGACAAGTTAGATCTTTTATCTTTAAAAGATAAACACCCCTTATCTCTATCAGGCGGACAGAGACAGCGGGTAGCTATTGCTAGTGCGATTGCTTCCAATAAAGAGATTCTTATTTTTGATGAGCCTACAAGTGGATTAGATCTTAGACATATGAAAGAAGTGGCAAAAATCATTGCTTTCCTTAGGACTATTGGTAAGACTGTGGTCATAATATCACATGATTTAGAATTTATTTTTAATACTTGTACCCAAATTATTCATATTGAAAAAGGCTGTGTCATAGATCATTATTCTCTAAATAATGCTACCGAGGAAAAACTAAAGAATACATTTATTAACCGATTTAATAACAGGTTTTCTTCGTTCTAAGTAAAGACATATACCTTCTTAATAAACCAATAGATGTCCTATGAGGTTTAGCTTTCTCATTATGCTGAATGATCCTGTATCGCGGTTTTTCGAGAACGTAATTGATATTGAGTTCTGACACAAAAAATAAGGAGTGGTATCCTAGTTCCTTTTTTATTATAAATAAGCAAGGGCCATTGCGGAAAGCCTATTCTGGCTTTTTGCAATAGCCCTTTTTCTATTGGTTCCTGTTGCAGGTCATAAAGTCATAGACGCAATTAATTCTTCTAAGGCCATCTTTAATTCTATTGCCTTTTCGGCTGAGAATTTATCCCCAAAGCTTTCAACAAGTTGGAGCGGAATATCTTTTGCCTTTTCTTTTAGGGCCTGTCCTTCTTCTGTTAGACTAATCAAAACTTGTCGCTCATCATTTTCTGATCGTCTTCGT
The DNA here is from genome assembly GCF_000426705.1 of Spirochaeta cellobiosiphila DSM 17781. Classification (NCBI taxonomy): domain Bacteria; kingdom Pseudomonadati; phylum Spirochaetota; class Spirochaetia; order Spirochaetales; family Spirochaetaceae; genus Spirochaeta; species Spirochaeta cellobiosiphila. Next base: position 409,978 of record NZ_KE384556.1, on the reverse strand, counting down.
GTCAGGATTCCCTTAGCCTCTAGACGTTTTAAAAGAGGTGTCAATGTATTAGAGGAAAGATATAGAGTCTTTCCTATAGAGGATACTGTTTGATCATCTCTTTCCCATAGTACCATTAGTATTAAGTACTGTGTATAGGTTATATCCAGGGCACTTAATAAGGGCTGGTATTTTTGTGTTGTCAATCTATGGGCTGCATAAAGGGGAAAACATATTTGATTTTCCAACTTTAGCTGGGGATAGTCGCTCATTTAGGCTTCCTTTAAGAGTTTCTCAATCTGTTTTTCCATCTTTTCTGGTTTTACAGTTGGTGCAAATCTTTTAACTGGATTGCCCTTAGAGTCTACCAAAAATTTTGTAAAATTCCACTTCACTTTGCTGCCAAATACTCCGGGCAAAGATTTTTTCAAGTACTGGAATACAGGATGGGCTTCGGGGCCGTTAACATCTGTCTTTTTAAAGAGGGGGAAGTTGACACCAAAGTTGACCTTACAAAATTCTTGAATTTCACTGTCATTTCCAGGTTCCTGGTTGCCGAATTGATCACAGGGAAATCCTAAAATCTCCAGTCCTTGATCCTTATACTTGTCGTATAGCTTTTGCAGACCATCATATTGAGGTGTAAAGCCACATTTACTCGCAGTATTCACGACTAGAACAGTTTTGCCCTTATAGGCATCAAATTTTACGTCTTTTCCTGTATTTGCCTTCGCTTCCAGGTCATAAAAATTATTTGACATAGGATACCTCCTGTACGGTTATCGTATAAGAATATATCGTGTGCGATATTGTAAAGTCAAGTTTATTCGCATATTTGGGTTACTAAAGCTTTTAGGACTATACATAAAGTGTATTAAATGGTAGTTCTCAATGCACCTTTGTTTAATATCCGGTTTTAAACTCAAAGCTAATTATAATTCGCCTGAACTGGAGCAATGTCATATTGCGGGTTGGTTATTACCATTTTGTTCAGGAGGAACGATGAATTTTGATAAATTGGGACTAATTCCCGAGATCCTTAAAGCTATTGAGTCAAGAGGATATAAAACACCTACGAAAGTCCAATCAGAAGCCATACCGGCTATTTTAAAAGGTAAAGACGTATTGGGTGGTTCTCAAACAGGGACTGGTAAAACAGCCGCTTTTGCTCTGCCTATCCTTAATAAACTAAGTGAAAGAGGGCGGTCTAATAAGAATCCACGAGCCCTGATACTAACACCAACACGAGAACTTGCTGATCAAGTAGGGGAGAGCTTTAAAGATTATGGTAAACACCTGGATCTAAAATCAGCTTCTGTCTATGGTGGGGTTAGTATTAATCCTCAGATCAAAAATATCAAAAACGGTCTCGATATTCTTATTGCTACACCTGGACGTTTACTGGATCATCTCCGTCAAAAGACCATTAATTTGGAGAACATAAAAATATTTGTTCTTGATGAAGCCGATAGAATGTTCGATATGGGCTTTATTCAGGATGTCCAGAAGATCATTAAATATCTGCCAGAACAAAGACAGAATCTAATGTTTTCTGCAACCTATGATAAAGATGTGAGAAAGCTTGTTAATAAGATATTAACCAATCCTGTTACTGTAGAAGTGACCAAGGGAAATACTCCTGCTGATATGGTAGAACAAAAGGCTCTCTATGTTGATCAGAAACAGAAATCCTCTCTTCTTGTCCATTTGATGAATAAGGATAACTGGTATCAGGTTCTGGTTTTTGTTCGAACAAAGCATGGCGCTGATCGTTTAGCTAAACAGCTCCAACAGCAGAATATACCTTCAGCTGCTATCCATGGTGATAAAAGACAGGGCGCTAGAACAAGAGCTTTGGAACAGTTCAAAAAAGGTGATCTTCAAGCTCTGATTGCCACAGATGTTGCTGCTCGGGGAATTCATATGAATGAATTGGGTTATGTTGTTAACTATGACCTCCCTCAGGTTCCGGAAGATTATGTGCATCGTGTGGGGCGAACAGGACGTGCTGGTAAGAAAGGGATTGCCATCTCCTTTGTCACACCTGATGAGAAACGACAACTTCAGAGGATTGAAAGACTTCTTAAGACCAATATTGATATCTTCAAAGAAGAGGGCTTTGTTCCAGATGCTACTGTTGTAACTACACCAAAGAAGAAGCCCGCTTCCCCTTATGGTGTTCAAAAAGGACCAAAAAATCGAAAAGGAAATGAATCTCGCGGTTCTGTTCCTTCAAAGCCTGGTTCACATAAGTCTTTTGGACGTAAACCAGGTAGTAAGCATACCTCCTCTTCTCAGAAGAAAAGTCATCCTTTTCCTAAAGGGAAGTTAGGATATAAGTAATTAGGAGAGCGATAGTTCTAGTCATACAGGAACTATCGCAGTATTACCTGCCAGAAATCTATAGAGGGTACTTTGTGATTATCCTCCTCAGCTCTTGGAAAAAAATCTGTATCTTTCTCAGTTTCCAGGGTACAGTATAGAATATGTTATATGTATTCGATTTAGACTTTACTTTGTGGGACTGTGGAGGTACCTGGTGTGATTGTACATCACCTCCTTATCGTAAAACCCGGGGGGGTGTTTATGATAGTGTTGGCAGACATATACGTCTTTATCCCGATGTTTTGCCTATATTGAATCGATTAAGAGAAGAAGGGCATCTTTTGGCCGTTGCTTCCAGGACGCACGAACCAATGTGGGCTAAGGCTTTACTCAAGTTATTGGATGTTGATACAGTTTTTCAGTTTAAAGAGATATATCCTGGTTCTAAATATCCTCATTTTAAATCTCTCAAGGAAAAAAGCCACATGAACTATGATGAAATGATATTTTTTGATGATGAGGAACGTAATATCAAAGATATCCAAGGTTTAGGAGTTAAATCCATATTAGTATCCCATGGTTTTAATTGGCGCTATTTAAACCAGGTAAGAATTCATCATAACAGTCATTAGGCTTACTCTTCTTTTTTGGGTATGGAGAACTTATCAGAGTCAAATCGATCTCCTCCTAGCCATAGATCTATCTTAATACCATTATTTGTTCGGGTGACATCCGAATGTTTTAACTGCCAGCCAAGAAGGTTTAGTCTTGAAGATCCAAGTAAGTCATGTCCTGTCATAGCACCATAATATCCGGCTAATTCAGGTCGTTTTCTACTATTGAGGGCCCGATTCATTCGTTCTATTTCTTCATCCGTATGTTCATTATCATCAATGACACAAAGATGAAGACCATCTGATTCCTGGTGTAAAGAAATAACCATACGCATGGGATCTTCATCAAGTATGTATTTTGATATCTCTCCAATAAGATGAAGTATGAGATCCTGTCTTTTCATTTTATATTTCCTCCTTGTTCGACTTATACCACTGAATGACCGCGATAAGGAAGGTAGCGGTCAAACCTCCTGCGAATCCATTATTATACAGATTGATGCCTCCATACCAATGGGTGGTTTGAGAAACGAGAAGCATATGTATAAAACCTGCGATGACACCTGCTTTGACCCCAAATTCACCAGCCAAAGGACTAAGTGTCGTTGAGAATATAAGCGCCAATAATGGTCCCGGGGACGTTAAAGATTGTCCTGATACTAATGTTGCTATGATGACACCCAAGATTACAGGCCAACTATTCTTAATGTGGGTACCAAAAGCTGCGAATCCAATGATGGTAAACAACCCTCCGATCACAGGCCCATTAAAATCCCCCCCGATTATCCAAATGTAAAGACTGAAAAGTAATCCTATAATACCTGAATTGACTAGTGTAGATTCAGGGGAGGCTAAATCTGTGAAGTCCGAAGGTAGTCTTCCTGATAAGGTTTGAATGTAGAAAAAGTCTTTAACAGTTTTTTTCTTGAAGGGCAGCAATCCTAGTAAAATAAGAAATAGGGACAATAGAGGGATTAATAAAACCATGGGCAGAGAGGTTTTATTCGACCATAGGAGCGTCGCGTTATAATCCGTACCAAATCCTTTCAACATAGAAAAAGCGAATAGTCCTAAAAAACCGCAGGACAATCCCATATTATATAGATTATATCCCTGATGCAGGTGGAGCATAGCAAACGCTATAGCTGGTAATAGCAATCCTGTACAAATACCTACTATTAAGCCTAATGGCAATGAATAGATTAAAGATAGTCCCGTTTCCCATATAAGAGTGTTGACCAGAGGACCTAGGGCTGTTCCGAAGAGCGCAATGAGTAGATATTCTTTATAGCTTTTGTTGACGATCTTTGCTGCGAGAAATACACCTAATATGATAGGAATAACATTCAGAGAGGTTTTCCCAAATAATCCGAAACCTGTCATGGTTAACACAGCTGCAAAAGTGGGTCCCGATAGGGATATTCCTGTAATGCTTATTATAAATAAACCGATTATCCCTACTAATGAGGCATTAAATAATGCCCCTCCTATTCCACCCACAATAAAATAATCATTGATCAATCTTGATGGATGTATTTGGATTTGTAAAAAACCTTTTAACATGCTGATCGGCCCATCAATGCCTATGGCCAATAGGATCATCCCTGTCAAAATGGTTACGAGGGCAAAATATAGTTTGTTTTTATATAACTCTTTCGTCATGCAGCCTATATTTTCATGGACCCACTAGGCTGTCTATAGTCGCTTTTTGATATGATTGACTGTTTATATCTTCTGTAAATCCTTTATGGGAGAAAACACTAGAAGTGTCTCTGATGACAGTTTCTGATTTAGACAATAATCATCTATAGTGGCCTCTTTTAGTCTTTTATAGTCATAATAAGGATGAGATAGCAGCCAATTGGCTATCCGGCCACGCATATATTTACCGTTATAGCTAATGGATTTCCATTGGTTACCCCTGTATTCCTTTATGTCTATCCGGAGTCGTTTTATGTCATCATCGGGAAGTAATTTACTGTATTCATTAGACGCTAAATCAATCAATAATTCATATTTACATTTCTTTATATGTTCAAGGATAAGAGGTTTCCATAGCTTATACAAATGATGATTTTTTGAAAAATCCAAACGATAAGGCCATATGACATCTTGTGGTCGGAGCATACCATAGAGCGCACTTAATATGAACAAATCAATGTCTTTGCTCTTAACTATGCTATTTGTGTAAGCTAGACCATTAAAAGCGGGACCAGAATATAATTCGATGGATTTTGATCCCTTTTCCTTACCCCACTTTTGCCAGATTTGATAGACTTCTTCCGCTTTCTTGTCTGATAAGTCTTGTTTGTGCTGCAGTTGGCTTAAATCCATTTCAATATATGGTTTAGCCAGTGATTTAGCTTTGTCTAAAAAAAGGGGCTCTTGTACTTCCTTTGAAATATTCTGTTCTATTTGTGTTTTGGAGGGAGATAAAAAAAGTGCAATTTTCATTGTTGAATCTACCAGTTATGTCTTTGTAGTGGTTTTGTTTTAATGAGCTCTAGCCCTTTGATTACTTTTGCTCCAGACTCAGCACTAACCGGATTTTTGGTTTTGTTGATTATACTGTCAGCAAGACTATCAAAATAAATTCTATAATCCCCTGGAATGGTAGGAATCCTTTGAATGGAATCTTCCATAGAAAGGATGCCATAGGCTTCTTCTTCATCCTTACCGAGTTTTTCTGAAGGTTCTTGTCCTTCTCTCAGTCTTTCTTCCTGAGGATCTACTCCATACTTAACAAAAGATCCTTTAGTCCCGTGTAGGGCATAGCGAATAGTCTTCCCCTTAACAAAAGTAGAGGAGTGTAATAGTACACGCATGTCACCATAGCTCATTATTATATGGAAATAATCATCTGTAAGAGCATCTGGTTTTTGGTTTATCACATCCCCCCATATCCACTGGGGATCTCCAAAAAGATTGAAGGCCTGGTCGAGTAAATGGGAGCCTAAGTCATAGAGAATACCAGAACCTGGAAGTGCTTTCTCCCGCCATCTGTCCCGGGCTGTAGGTCGAAATCTATCCATGTGAGATTCAAATTGATAGATATCTCCTAATAAACCTTCCTCTAATATTTTTTTGATTGTTAAGTAGTCTCCATCCCATCTCCTATTTTGATAAACACTTAGGGTCAGATTCTTCTTTTTACTCAAAGCAACGAGTTCGTCTGCCTCTTTTAATGTGGGGGTGAATGGTTTTTCCACTATAACATTTTTGCCTGCTATGAGTGCTGCCTTTGCATAGGGGAAATGTGTTGTATTAGGTGTTGTAATAACTACCAGATCTATTTCTGGATCTTGGAATACTGATTCTACTGAGCTTACCACCCCTACATTGGGAAAATCTTTCTTGATATCATTCTCACGGGAGGATAAGATTTTTGTTACTTTATATTTGGGGTTTTCCTTTAAAAAAGGACCATGAAATGTAGAACCGGATAATCCGTACCCAAGTATTCCTGTCTTAATAATCACAAATACTCCTTTTGCCTACAGAGAATATAGATAATCTTACTTATGAAATCAAGTTTGTTAGGTTTGACAAAGTTATATAAAGAGAATAAGGTTTAAATGTCATGCGGATTACAAAAGAAGAAGCTCTGTCCCGGTTTAAAAAATACCTACAGAAAAATGGACGGTTTATTACTTTCGAAAGGACTGTTATTTTTGATGAAGTATTTCATTTTGATGGGCACTTTGAAGCTGAAGAATTAGTAGAAATTCTTAAAAAAGGTGAAAATAGAATCTCAAGAGCTACCATTTACCGAACCTTAAAGATGTTCGAAGAAATAGGTTTTGTTCGAAAAATGTATGAGCGTGATCGTCATGCTACTTATGAATTTATCCATGAAAACACACATTTTGGTCACCTTATCTGTGAACGATGTGGAAAAGTTATTGAACTTAGGGGCCATAGTATGGAAGCCCTGGAAGATAGAATCTGCCAAAAACATCGGTTCCGACCTTCTCACATCAATCTACAAATCAACGGTGTCTGTTCTACCTGCGTAGAGAAAGAAGAGGCCGAAGAATCAGAAAATACTTACAAATCCGATTATTAATAAAATCCCCCATCAAAATGGGGGACTCTGATTTAAGCTTTGATTGCCTCTACAGGGCAAACTTCTGCACAAGCCCCACAGTCTATGCAAGTATCTGCATCAATTGAATAAGGACTTCCTTCACTGATTGCGTCAACTGGACATTCAGGTTGGCAAGATCCACATTCACTGCAAGCATCTGTAATTTGATATGCCATTTAAGTCTCCTTTTATAGCCATTTAATAGGTAATGTCATTTTTACCTAATTGATGTGAAAATACAAGAGAAATTCTCAATAACGACTAATTTAAGAATCAGTCGCAAGACTTAGGCTTGCCTAATTAAGCTGAATAAAAAATTGGGCCAGGGTTCCTTTTATACTCTGTCTTTGCTTTGTCCATAGACTATTTTCTGCTATATTGGAGGGCATGAATGACAATTCCAAAATAAACTTAGCTGTCGTAACCGGCGGAAAAGCCTTTGATGTTCCTCAATTCTATGAATTATTTGACAGTATGTCATCTATCAAAGCCTATATCCAGCATCTTGATGACTATGCTTCTACATCAAAAGAACAAAGAGATTTCTATGATGTCCTATTATTTTTTACTTTTATGAGAGAAGCCCCCACTGACGAAGGTATTCCTCCGTATAGGGGAAAACCTTTAAGTGTACTTCAAGAATTGGGAAATACAAACCAAGGGATTGTCCTATTCCATCACGGCTGTTTGTCCTTTCCCGGCTGGTCTTTCTGGGATAATTTGTCTGGCCTTCCTAAACGCTATCTAGATTACTATGAACATGATGAACCTATAGCTGTTAATATTGCTAATCCTGGCCATCCTATAGCAGAAGGTTTGAATAACTGGAAGATGCTAGATGAAGCCTATTGTATGGCCGAACCAGAAAAGGAATGTGAGGTCATTTTTCAAACTGATCATCCTAAGAGTATGAAGGCCTTGGGGTGGACAAAGAATTGGGGGCAAAGCCGCATGTTTTGTACTCTATCAGGGCATGATCATCAGACATGGAAAGACCCCCATTTTAGACAAATGTTAGAACAGTCCATCCAATGGACTTGTCACAGACGGTAGGAAGATCATGAATAGACAAGAGTTTTCCCTAATCATAGGAATATCTCCTGAAGCTCTCAGATTCTATGAGAAGGAAGGTTTACTAAAACCTAAACGTAATCCCTCTAATGGATATAGGGTCTATGATGAGGGGGATCACCTCAGAATAGATATGATTCTGAGATTCAAACGATTTGGTTTTACCTTAAATGAAATCAAAACTTTTTTTAATTATTTAGACAGGACTCCAAAAGAAGACCAGGAATTCAAACTATTTCTGAGACAGAAGATTAATCATTTAGAAAAGCAAAGGGAAGATATTCTCACAATGAAAAACGCTTTGGAGAGCTTTCTGACGCGAGAAGATAAGCCCTCTTGCGAAGTTTTTGGAAAAATAATAAATAGGTCTTGACCCTGTAGTTACCTACACTGTTTAGGTTCTTCCTGTACTCATCTCTGCAGGAGGAATTAACATGATAAGTTTTACACATTTTCGCCACGGAACATCCATTCTTAATATTGATGGCAAGACCATTTTGATTGATCCATTATTCGCACCGAAAGGGAGTTATCCCCCTGTTTTTATGACGCATAATGATCATAGAAACCCCTTAATCGATCTACCTGTTGATTATCAGCAGTTATTAGATGTGAATGGGGTATTAGTGACCCATGGTCATAATGATCATTTTGATAAAAACGCTCAAGAAGTGCTTCCCAAAAACATACCCCTCATCTGCCAAGCTTGGGAGGCTCCCGGATACTGTGAAATGGGCTTTACCAACTGTCATCCTATCGATGAGTCCCTTATCTGGAATGAAATGAAATGGTCCAGGATAGAAGGCACTCATGGGGGAAGGATGTTTAATAAACGCTTAGGTAGATCTTCAAGCTATCTCATTAGTAATCAAGAAGGAATCAAAATACTAGTAACAGGGGATACCTTATTAACAGGAAAGCAGAAGAAGATAATTAGGGATCTAAACCCGCATATTATTATTGCTAATGGTGGTAAGGCTACCTTAAAATGGGGTGGGAAAATAACCATGAGCCACAAAGATATTTTGTGTCTCTCCAGAATTTGTCCGGATAGTCAAATATATCTTGTCCATCTCGATTCTTATAATCATTGTAAAGATACAAGTGATCGCTTAAGTAAAAAAACTGATAAAAATAAAAATATTATCCTACCGGAAGTGGGAAAGACAATTATCTGTTATCCTTAGGTATTATGGAAAATAGCAATGATATAGATTCCTTGTTAAATAAAGCATTAGTTAAAATGGATGAGAATAACTGGGATGCGGGTCTAACCATACTTGACGAAGCTCTATCTCTTTATCCCCATTCTGTGATGGCCACTCTTTATAAGGGAGTGTGTCTTTATTCTAGTAAACGCTGGCAGGAAGCATTAGAACTCTATAATGGCTTGATGAAAGTCGCTGCTTCAGATTATGCCTACTATTCCAGAGCAATGGTTCATGGTGCTTTAGGGGATTTCCAATCCATGCTTGATGATAGTTTTAAAGCTTTACAACTTAGAGAATATCAACCTGGCAGCTCTGTTCAGGAGGAACTGGTTCTCAATAATATTGCTACTGCTTATATTGAGTTGGATGAACACGAAATGGCCATAGAGTATCTAAAAGAGTGCATTCATAAGTCCCCCCCTTTTATTGCACCATACTTGAATCTGGCCACTGTATATCAAAAGAAGGGACAGTTCGATTCGACAGAAAGTATCCTATTACAGGGAATCAAGAGCTTTCCCCATGATTTGGATCTTTTGTTGGCTCTCATTGATTTTTATAAACTAATTAACAAAATCGACAAGGCTATCTCTTTTTGTGATAAAGCTTTGAATTTATATCCTGACGATGAAGACCTACTCTCTATAAGGCAAACATTATTAAAGTATCAATAATATAAAATTGATATTTACTTGGGCCCCTTGAGTTAACACGTCTTATTTGCTAACTATATTAATAAGTATTATATTTAAACCAAAGTACATGACAATAAACATACTGAGAGGTATTCAAAAGATGAAGAAACTTGTATTGATACGACATGGTGAAAGCCAATGGAATCAGGAAAACAGATTCACAGGTTGGACCGATGTTGATTTAACTGAAAAAGGAAGAGGTGAGGCTAAGTCCGCTGGAGAGTATTTACAGAAAGAAGGATTTACCTTTGATGTAGCTTATACTTCTGTTTTAAAAAGAGCTATTAGAACTCTTTGGACCGTTATGGATACGATGAACCTAATGTGGCTTCCTGTGAATCGTGACTGGCGTTTAAATGAGAGACATTATGGTGCTCTTCAGGGACTTAACAAGGCGGAAACCGCTCAGAAGTATGGAGAAGATCAGGTTCTTGTCTGGAGACGAAGCTTTGATACTCAACCTCCTGCTTTAGAAAGTAGCGATGAACGTTTTCCAGGAAAAGACCCTCGTTATAATGGACTGAAACCGGATGAACTTCCTTTAACAGAATGTCTGAAAGATACCATAGATAGATTCTTACCTTTATGGAATGACACCATAGCTCCAGATATAAAAGCTGGCAAAAATGTTCTTATTGTTGCTCATGGTAATAGTTTACGAGCACTTGTTAAACATTTGGATGGTATATCAGATGATGATATTACTGGATTAAATATTCCTACTGGTATGCCCCTTGTTTATGAATTAGATGATGATTTAAAACCTCTAAAGCATTATTACCTAGGGGATCCAGCGGCTGTCAAAAAAGCTATGGATGCTGTTGCTAATCAGGGAAAAGCGAAATAACAAACTAAAAGAGGACTCTTCTGAAAAGAAGGGTCCTTCCAGTCAAATTACCTGCTTGATCGTATATTTTGTACTAATTAAACAATTACTTTGGCTTCCTTAAAATATACTGAATGATATTACTTAGTTCCTCATTAAGTGTCTCATCTGTCCATTCCCCCTCGATTGTTTTTGAAACTGTTTTAGCGATTAAATAATATTGTAGCAGATCCCTTGCCTTAGACTTTTTGATTGGTTTGGTATCAGGAAGTAAAAGTACTTTGTCTAGATCTGTTTTTAAGTTGTCAGGAAGTTCTTTGTAGTTTATTTCAAACTCCTGGAATGTTCCTGTATATCCTCCAGAAATTTTAAGTGTTATTTTGACTAGCTCTTCCATTTATATCACTATTCCTACTTCATGCCAGCCTTGACGTATTGCTTCTTGTTCCTTAGCCCCGTAAAGGTTCCCCCCTACTTGGTAGGTCATGTGAGCCATTTCTATAAAACTGCTTTGTGAATTAAGATTCCTGATCGTTTGATACCATATTTTCCCTGGTTTTTCCCAGGTAGGAGTTCCTAGAAGTAAGGCTATTTTATAGAAAGCATGATTGGGGATTCCCGAATTAATATGAACACCACCATGATCAGAGTCTCCGGTATATTTATTCTTATAATGTTTGGGTTGCGGATCAGTCCCTAGATAAGGATCGTTTACATAGGCTTTTTCTTCTTTGAAGGTTCTTAACCGTTTGGCAGGGCTTGATCCCATAATTAATTCACCCATATCCCAGTTGGCCTTAGCTGGGTCACTTATCTTGTTATGCCAATGCTCAATGATTGCTCCCATAACATCAGCAAAGCTTTCATTAAGGGCTCCAGGTTCTCCCTCATATTCCAGGTTACATTCATAGGATATCACTCCATGAGTAATTTCGTGACCTGCCACATCTAAGGCTCTTGTTAACCTAAGGAAAGTCTGTCCGTCTCCATCTCCATAGGCCATTTGGTTAGAAGACCAGAAAGCGTTATTATAGCTTTTGCCTAAATGGACACTTGATACCATGGCCATCCCTCGATTATCAATGGAGTTACGTCCACAAATGTTCTTATAAAAATCATACACAATACCAGAATGAAGATAGGCTTCATTAGCTGCTTTATCTTGTGTATCCATCTCTCCTTCCTTTCTGATAAGTCTCCCTGGTAAGGGGGCCATTTGGTTGTTCATATCATAAATGTATCTATTACAGCCCGTACTACGAGGCACAAAAGATAATTCATTAGTGACAGAAGTTCCTAAAGCTCTACGTAATGCTCTACTTTCCGCAGAAGCCTGGAGTGCATCCAGAGCCTTCTGTCTAATAAAAGGATCAGGACACTTTGCTAAATTCTCAAGAATATAAGGTGGGATGTAACATTGACACATGGTTATTTCTCCTACTTTTTTAATTATTTTATCCCTCCCTTCTGGAAAATAAGGGTAAAAAAAGTCCTTCCCTACAAAAATCACCCTTTATGGGTGATTTAAGCAAATCATCAGAAGTATAGGTTATAGAAAAAATTATAGGAAAAGGAGTAAGTATGGTAAGTAAAAGGGCAAGTATTATTAGACTTGTGATAACGCTAATGTTATTACTGACGACGATTTCTTCATATGCTGAACCGTCTTCTAAAGACAAAAGGTATGCTAAATTAACTGCTGATCGTCTAGATCGTGTGGTTAAATATCTGGATAGCGATGTTTTATCAAGTGCACAACGGGATATAGCTAGTGCAGAAAAATATCTTGGAAAGATCTCTGATGAGTACAAATCTTCAGATACTGTAAAAGCTTTGATTACAAGATTTGATGCGTTATCAAAACAAGTTAATAGGGCAGCCAATCAAGAAGCAGATAGAAAAGCTGAAGCGGATGCTTTGCGAGAGGAGACGAATCAATTCCATTATCTGCGTGGATGGATGTCAGAATATCCTGTGTTTCAAAATTTACTTTTGGCCAGGGATAATAAGTTTGACTATATGGAATATGACGATATTGTTATGGTACGAAATCGTCTTAAGCAGTTCAAAGCCATTGAGAAAACTTTTAATAGTAAGTTCCCTCTACTCATTAAAGAACATCAAGATATTGTTGGTCATGATGAACAAAAAGCAACAGTAGGTGATTATGTTGATGTTTTTGCACATGCAGATTCCTATTTTGAAAAGCTAATCAATGGTATTCATGATAAAGAATATGTAGAGGTGAAGGCTAGGTTAGTCAACGCCATAGACTATGCCCACGAAGGAAAACTGAGTATGCCTATGTTAATCCGTCTTTGCCCCAAAGGTTTAGAGGATTACACAGAATATCAGGAATTATTAAAGAGCTACAAAGAAAATAATCTATCATTTCCTTCTCAACGAAGTAAGGAGCTTGATTCTTTAAAAGATGATTTTCTTAAGGCGCTTGTGAAAGCTTCAAAAGACCATAAATGGAATAAGTACAAAAAAGATTTTCCCTACCATTCAAAGGATATGGATACAATCTTCAATAGAAAAGCCGACTATGATCAGACCATTCAGGTTATCGCAACTATCCCAGAAGATAAATGGACCGTATATCGAAATGCTTTAGGTACTATTCTCTATGAAGCTGGAAATGGGTATGTGATTATGGAAATGAAAGGCTCTCCTGTTGCCATTGGTGTTCCTATTCAAATCCAACGTCCATACAACGGTAGCAAATTCGTTGATGCTAACGTTCTATCCTTTGGAGCCCCTTATCTCCCATTTCCCAAATAATTAAAGGATTGATGGCATATGAAATTTATAATATCACTGATATTGGTCTCTACCTGTTTTAGTTGTACTTCTTTTTCTCCCCATGTTGTCAGTCAGGATGATAAGAAACATATGAACTCTGTTGATAACTATTTGAGAATAGTGGATTTTAACTTAGGTGAATGGGACAGCCTTAAAAAAGCAGAAGACAATTTGTCCTATGCCAAAGAAGTATACGCAAAAATCAGTCCCATTGGGTTAAGGACCCCCAGAGCTGTATCATTAGCTGCTGGTATAGAGGATAGAGAAAAACTCATACAAGATAAGAAAAGTTCCCCCCCCGAATAAAACTTATTGAGGTTGTCCCTGTTCCTAAGGGGACAACCTTTTAATGATAAGAGGTATAGACATTTCTTCTTTCCTTAATCCCGCATGATGTCCCTTGAATTGAGGCAGGGGGGATGAGTTTGGCATGATGTATTGTAAGAGCGTTTCTCCAATCCCTATGGCTATATAATCTCCTAGATAATCATCTATTTTTCTGTGAGCTGTCCCTTGTCCCAGATAGGCCTGAGATAAGAAGTCTTCCTTTGATAACAAGATAAATTCGTCACCAAAATTTTCGTTAAACAGGTCTTCAAATTGGGCCTTCTTATTAGGTTTCACAAATAAGCTAAGAGCTCTTGATTCCAGTGAAGGAGGCATAATTAAACAGGCGTCAATCTCTGGATAATCTCTTAGGTTGACGGTTCGGCCCACGTCAATTTGACCATGATCTGCAGATAGAATGAGAAGGGTATCCTTTAATTGATCTGTTAGCTTCTCTACACCATTCTCCAGCTCCTTGAATAGGTCTTTAACCTTAGTTGTGTAACATCCTTCTTTATGTAGTGTACTGTCAGGGTTCGGCCAGTAAGCAAAGATAAACTGCTGGTTTTCCTGCTGACTAATCCGGACTATTTCCTGAAAGAGCTCCTGAATAGTATCCACTTTGATATTTGTTTGTGGACCCTTTTGGAAGTTTATACTAGAGGGTTGTATGACCGTCTGTTTTACTTCTGGGCTGTAGTGATGTATCTGATCAAATATTGTCTGATAGGGCATTAGATATTGAGCTGCTGACTGAGTCCATATAGGTTCTTGACTGACGGTTCCTTTATTGGTAAAAGCATCGACCAGCCCTCCGAACTCCTTCATATACAATGTCCATCCAAGCCACCCATGTTCTAGTGGGGATTGTCCTGTATAATAGGCTGTCATTGCTGCTGTCGTTGTACTCGGATAAACAGAAGTTAGGGAGGCTTTTATATTTTGATTTAAAAATCCTGTCTCTGACAGATTGGATTTAATAAGCTCTGTACCCATACCATCGAGTATAATGACTAATACATTTTTAGCATTACTACCCAGAGGCTCTCTCAATTCCGCTAAGCTGGGATACCGTGTCGGACAATGATAATACTCAAGCAGGGACGACACAATATTCGGGATGGATCTTGTATAATCCGGTTTTCGTAAAGGATAGTTTTTTTTCATAGATTACAGGCTAGTCTATATCTGTAAGTTATGACAATGGATAGGATCTATTTTTTGAGGGGATGAGAGGGAATATCTTTTTCTGTTTTTAACAAACTAGCTTTTGTTATCTTCCCTTCTGGGAATTTATTTTTGATTCGTAATACGGTCTCTTCTAGTTTTCTTTTCTTCGTATAGGGAGTCTCGAATAATTCTTGTTGGCTAGCACCTCCCAGTTTTTCTAAGTTTGTAACACCCAAACCGATAAGACGGATAGGGGTGGTTCTATTCCACTTTTTCCTGAGAAGTTCCAAGCCTCCTTCATAGATCTCCTCCGCACTGGTTAGATAGGTTTGTCTTTTTTGCTGAATTGTCGAAGTGGTGAAATCTTCATATCGGATTTTGAATACGAGTGTTTTTCCTCTAAAGGATTCTTGCATGAGACGAAACATAATGGTATGGCTTATCTCTAATAAGGTGCGTTCTATACGCAAAACATCTCTTGTATCTTCCGGGTAGGTTCTTTCCGCACTAATAGAATGACTTTTAGGTGCAGAGCCAAAAAGTCCTGGATCAATGCCCCTAACCACATTATATAAATAATGGGCAGATGCCTGACCGAACAGGCTTTTCAATTCTTCTAGAGAAACTTGTCTTAATTGTTTAGTTGATGTGATTCCCACTTCAGCAATAATTTGAAGGCTCTTCTTGCCGACTCCCCATAAGTCCTTTAAAGGGAGAAGATCAATGAAGTCCTCTATCTTATCCTCTGTTACTTCATATAACCCATTAGGTTTATTGTAATCTGATGCCATTTTGGCTACTAGATAATTAGGAGCAATTCCAATACTTAAGGTTAGACCCAATTCGTCATATACTCGTTTTTTTATTGTCTCAGCAATTGACTGGGGATCCCCAAATAGTTTTTGCGTCCCCGTCATATCAAGGAAAGCTTCATCCACAGATAGTTGGGTTATAGCAGGGGAATAATCCTGGAATATGGTCATTATTTGATTACTAACCTGCTGATAGTGTTTCATTCTGGGGAGGATATATATTCCCTGAGGACAACGTGAATAGGCATAGGAAATCGGCAACCCAGATCTGACACCAAATTGACGTGCTTCGTAGCTACAGGTCGATACAACGCCACGATGTCCCGGCAGGGCTCCTACTATGACCGGCTTACCTCTGTAGTCGGGGTTATCCCTTTGTTCTACAGAGGCGTAGAAAGCATCCATATCAATGTGGAAAATAACTTTGTTCACTAAAAACTCGCGTCAATTTCTGCTTGCAAATCTTCCAGTAATTGGATGATTTCCTGATTTGTTTCCCCTTTCAATCTTTGGGCGATAAGTGGTTTCATAACAGTGGGATTCGCTTCTGATAATATTTGTCCAACATAATCATATATATCTTCTACTTTGGCCGCATCCAGACACAGTGTTAATGTCTGAGTTGTTCCCATTCTACTTAATGAATAAATGATCTTCTTTCTGGCGGATAAATCAATATCCTTAACTAGCATTTCAGGTGCGATTTCCACCACTCGCGAAGCATCCATATCACTCAAGGTCAATATGATTTGTAGCTTAACATTAGGGTTGTCACTCTTTTTGTATAAACTAATGAGGGAAGATTCGGTATCTGCAATAGGGATTCCTAATTTGCCCAAAGACTCAAGGGCTACTATTTGGGTTTCCTCATCACGGTCTCGTGTGGCAATTTGTGTTAATATATCAATGATTTCTTCTCTTTTATCCCCTAAATTCCCTAAGGCTTCGATAGCATAAAACTTTAACATGTAATACTTATCCCCTTTCATTTTGGCGGCCGTCATAAGAGTTTGCCAGAGATTTAGCTGGGGAGTATCGGTTCCTATTTTACCAATGGTTCTTACGGCATTCACCCTAACAGATAAAGGTTCTGCTTCACTGGTAACCAGGTTTTTTAAATTTGTTAATAGCCTTACATTGTTATCAGGGCCTATTTTGTACAAAGCCCAAGTGGCATTCTCTTTAACCTGTCTTTCTGGTTTATCCAGCATTTGAATGAGAGTGGGAACCGCATTCGGATCTGCTAACTGGGCTAGTATTTGACTGGCTGATTCCCGGTATATAGGATTCGTATTGGTGAGAAGCCCTCTGGTTAAGGTTGCCGTCACAGTTTGTGGATTATAGGGATATAGATCCAGCATAGCCTGTACCGCTGCAGACTGTACTATTTCTTCTGATGAACTCAGGTCATTGGCAATATATGGTACAGCTTGCACTCCCTGATCGGAGGAGGCCAGACTTTTAATGATCTCCCTACGGACTGGGGGTTCTAACGTATCAGTTCTCAGTAGACCTAAAAAGGTTTGTGTGGTTGCTCGGCTTGCTGAGCTAGATAAGGCTTTGATCGTTTCAATGATAACTTGTTCATCCTTTTCTGTCCTGAGAAGAGGTAATAGTAGTTCCTCAGCTTTTGTCCCCTGGTTCCCCAAGCCTTTAATCGCTCCCATTCGTAATTCTGGGTTGTTTGATTTGAGATATGTTTCAAAAATACTTTGTATTTTGTTATCGCTTATCCCTCGTAAGGACATATCTGCCAATGATTTTAATGCCGCTTTTTCGTAATCCGGAACGGGAGCTGATCCATCTTCAGGTTCAATATAATTGACTATATTGTTAACATCTTCTTCGTCTGCGACTTTGCCCAGAGCTTCTAAAACGGGTATGACTTCTCTGGCCTTGCCGATAGTCTGCAATTGGGTAGTAAGGATTTGTCTAGCCTGACTTCCTCCAATCTTCCCTAAGGTGTTAATTCCTTCATCAAAGTATGTAGGGGTGCTTAAAAGGGGTTCTATATAGGGAACCGTATCTTCTGCTTTTAGAAAAGCAGAGAGTTTCATTGCACTCTTTATCTGGTCCTCTGAATAGTTCTGAGGTTTATTCATTAAGGTTATCATAGAGTTGGTCAGTACTTTGATTTCTGCATTACTTAATCCAGTAGGGTAGGGATAGCCTTCTCCTACCATCTTAAGCAATTCCTCTCTTGATGTGAGGAATGTCTGTTCCAGAGAACGACCTTCCTCCTGATAAGCTTTGTTCATGTTAGCTATGTACCCATTGATTTTTTCTATTGCTTCCTGGTACGCGGCAGGTGTTAAGAACAGTTGATCACCTATGGCTTTCTTTTTATCGAGAATATCTGCCATTGTTCCTGTATAACTTAGGGCTATCAGTTCTCCTATAGGTCCTTGGGCATTAACCAAGGCTTGATAACTTTGATCGAGCTTGGCCATGGGAATATATTGATAATACATTTTAAGAAAATCTAAGATTTCTTGTACTTGTATTTTCTCGTCTTTAACACGGGAATCAGGGATGACTTCATTGATATCTCCTGACTCATCTTTTCTGGAATTACGATTAAGATCTATATAACCTTGTTTTAGTTCAGGATATATAGAAGTGAATTTATCACCCAAACTGTTATTAATGACTTGTCCGTAGACCATGGGTAACATAGATAACCAAATAAATAAAGGAACTATTCTTTTCATAAAGACATCCTAAGAGTATCAAGACCATTAGTCAAATCAAACAGCTAAGGTATTTGGTATTTCGTATGAATTTTCATATGCTCTATTAATTTAAAAAAAGGATCATCAAAAACAAATCTATAGGGCAACTGATCATAATAGGTATTAATATCGAGAGCCGTATCTGCGTCACCATTTAAGGTAATATCCAGAATCAAGGGGATGGGAGGATTTTCCCCAATATGAATGATTGCTTTGTTATCAGCAGGGTAGATATCAAAGGGAAAGTTTAGATCATAGATACTAAAGTTGTCTCCTGTAAGTGTTAAGTCAATCTTACGTGGTTCTCCTAAAGGGAAAATGACTATTTCATAGTGAGTTCTATCCAGGAAGGCATTACCAAAACTATCCACCATCAATAAATCCGGAGTGAATGGCAAATCATAAGAAGCTTCTTGTTCTTTAGCAGGAAGAACATATTCACTACCAAGAATATTAAAGGTTAGTTCTTCTACAGGCATAGGTGTTGTGATAGTCATTTGATGCTTTTGTTCCTGCATATCTGCTTCAACGGTCACATTAATGGGTTGAGGATTCTCTAAGGTAAAAGGATTGTAGTTGAGGATGAATATAAATAATCCTAAGGCCAATATCCCTGATACCCCTGTCACTCCTAAAGTCACATATTGACTCCCTCTTAAAGGATGATTATTAGGTAAAAAATGATAGCTGGTGATAAGGAGGGCGAAGGGAAATATTATTAATCCAAGGATAAGGTTGCCCTGAACTGAACTTAATAGCAGACCTCTGACAATGGTGTATTCGGGTATGGAGAATACATCTACCGAAGCTTTTATAAACCATATAGGGCTCGCTCCTAATGCCAGGAACTTTAGTTCTTTCTTAGGGATCATGATAAACAAAATGGTCATGACCAATGCCCACAGAGGATAGTAGGAATAACTGATATTATAGATGAGGGCTACTACGAAGAGCACCAGAAACAATAATAAAGCAATAGAAGAGTATAGCTTCGGATTTCTACTGATAGGCAAATGCTTAAACGCGGCAAAGAAGAGCATAAACAGGAATGCTGTTACGGCAATCTTAAGCCAAAGAAATATTAACGGAATATAGGTCCATAAATCAGAGAAAGATCTAATCTCGATAACTAAATTGAGAATGATGGTAGACAAATAAAAGATGGTAAATAATAAAACAAAGAGCAAAGGAAAATTCCAAAATCCCAGTATGACCTTACCTACACGTGAGTTAAAGTTTTTTTGGAAAATACTAGTGAGAATATAAAGCACAAGAAGAGAGGCTAATAAAAAGATTGTCAACGTTTGTTCTGTTAATAGAAAAAAGTTTTCCCGTACTTGGAAAAAAAGATAATGTAAATCCCATTCTTCACTCAAACCAGATTTATTATTGATCATAAACTGTTGGATAAACTGATCAAAATTTTGAACCCATTCTTCTCTTTCTTCATTGTTAGCTAATACATTATCACCTGTTTCAAATAGAATGGCAGGAATTTGTTCATTCAGATAGGGACTAATCTTGTTGTATCCTGAAGGTAGTCCTAAACGTAATACCTGGGTTTCATTTCCTTTTAACAAAAAGAAAATATCTGCTTGTTTTAAAGCTCTCGTACTTTCTTTGATCAACCAGTATGGGCTAATGATACCATCCCCCCCCGTTTGTATAGTGATTCTCTGGGGGAGGTCTTTCATATCTAAATAAAAGAGAGCCGTAGGTGCTGTTGGAAAATATTCTGATAGGAAATATTTACTACCTATGGGGTATTCTTCGGACGAACCTTGCTCTGCTCCAAGAAAAAGAAAGTTAAGTGTTAATTCGGGTTTGATAGAACTGTAAATATCTAATAAAGTTAAAGCAAGGGCAATGTTAGCAGATCCATCATGGGGGGATTGGCTATTTCTTTTCGCTGATAGAGGAATAGCAATGAGGAGTGTGTCTTGTCTTTGTCCTGGAATCTCTACACGAATGCTACTTGAGAAGGAGTGTGTATTCTCTACCTGGGAGAGATCATCTGTAACATAGCTAAGACTTAAGTTGTTAAGTTTATTAATGATGTAAGCAATAGCGTTTTGTTCTCTAACCGATCCTTCTAGCCGTGGGGTTAGTTGAGTCAGATATTCATAATACTCATTAAAATTTTGTTGGCTTACAGTATTCGTCGATTGAGGATACAATGTAAATGTAAGCATAGAGATAATAAACATAGAAATAAATAAGGTTCGCCCCGACATAAGATGTAGTCTATGTGTAGTATTGAGCCTTCGTCAACCTAAGGAGATTTATTGATGGAAATTCTGAAGGAAATAAGTGAGCGCTTTAGTATCAGACGTTACTTAAATAGGGACATAGATAGGTCTGTTATTGATCG
Organism: Spirochaeta cellobiosiphila DSM 17781; assembly: GCF_000426705.1. Taxonomy (NCBI): domain Bacteria; kingdom Pseudomonadati; phylum Spirochaetota; class Spirochaetia; order Spirochaetales; family Spirochaetaceae; genus Spirochaeta; species Spirochaeta cellobiosiphila. The sequence continues at coordinate 388,953 of NZ_KE384556.1, read as the reverse complement.
GATACTTGAAGCTGGTTGCATTGCTCCTTCTGCAAAAAACAGACAACCCTGGCGGTTCATTGTCATCCAGAATCAGGAAAACAAAGATCAGATAATGGATGCGGCTTATGGAGAGGAGTTTATTAGTCAGGCAGGAGCCATAATCGCTGTATGTACGACTAATGTTGATTATAAAATGCCTAATGGCCAGTTGTCTTATCCTATTGATCTCACTTTCGCTGCTTCCTATATGGTATTACAAGCTCAGCATGAAGGCCTTGGCTCTTGTATTGTCACAACTTACCAAGAACCGGTAATCAGGGAAATCCTAACGGTTCCTTATTCAATGAAAGTAGTAATGTTAATTACTATTGGCTATCCTGACGAAGATATAAGTGTTCGGAATAGAACTCCAGTAGGCAGTATCTCTTCCTTCGAACATTGGTAGGGGACCTATGGAGAAATTACAGTCTTCAACAATTAAAATACCTGTCAAAATGACTTTTACAGATGAAGGAATCAGTTTCTTTATCAAAAGTGGTAAGAAGTTAAAAAAATATAAAATGGCCAACAATAGTGAACGCTATGGGGCTTCCTTTGAATCCATTAATGCTCAGACCCTGCAACGGATGATTCATCTAGGTTATATCAGGGACATTGAAATGAGCCGTCCTGAGTTTTTATCCAAAAGGCAGGATATAATGGATCTGTCCAAGTTAATAAGTTACGGGACTTTTTATAGGCGATTTGATGAGTTGGTGTTTGATCTGTTAATAGGAAGTCCTTTCATTAAACATTGGAATCGTACCCATCCTGGGAACCTGATATATGATCAAAGTCCTTTTTCCGAATCCCATCTAGTGGCATATACAAAGGATAATTATAAAGTCGTTCAACAAGTTAAGAACAACATTATGGATCCCTTGGTTAAAAGTATCACCTCCAGTGATCTGGATATTCGAGAGAAGAATACAAAGATTTTCTTATGTGAAAAATACCTCGATAAGATACGTCCTTTAGGATGGTTTATCTTTATCAAATTTTTTGAAGAAGAGGGTTTTGAACAGACCTTAACAAAAGTAAGGCAACTGCTAGTAGAGTTTATTGATAAATCCAAAATCACCGAATATCTTGCTTTGATTGTCATGGAATTACTTCTCTATGGAGAAAATAAGAATATACAAAAATTTGTCATGGAACGATACCAGGGACGAATGGATCCTAAGCAAGTGCTCTATGATGATGATGTCCGTGCCATGCTTGTCAATGAAATGGCCCAGAGGGAAGAGAATCTCTATCTTAACTGGCATCTGTCCCCGCGCAAGAATAATCTATTGTCAAGATCAAAGCTGCAGTTATCCATTTACAATAATGTGGCTGATTTTGAGTTTTTTAAAGAAAATGTCAATGACAAGAAGAACCTCAACCTGAAAAGGAAGAGCCTTCTTGATTTCTATAAAGATAATTCTCAGTCCTCAGGAATGAGTGATTTAGGTCTTTATTACCTTTCTTATTTATCTGATGAATGCCAAAAGGTTGGATTATATCTGGAATCTCTGGTTAGTCAAATCGCTAATAGTGACCGGACAGTGATGACCTTATCCCTTCTCATATAGTCAGAATGTTTCAAAATCTTCATCGTCAAGGGAGATGATGTCCTCAGGGTTGAGTGGTCTAATTCCCGTTTCCTCTTTTCGTTTAGGTTCAATAGGAGGGAGTGCTTGTCTTTTAATATCTTCTTTGTGATCTTCTTTTTGAGAAAGATCAAAAGAAGTCTGGTTACTGGGATTGTCTCCTATTAGTTTAAATTGGGATATTAAGTTCATAACGAATTGGCTCTGGGAGGCTAACTCCTGAGCGGCTGCTGCACTTTCTTCAGCACTTGCTGTATTTCCCTGGGTCACTGTATCTATTTGAGAGAGTCCAGTGGATATTTCGGCTATATTCTGGGCTTGCTCCTTGCTCGCCATTGAGATCTCCTCAATGATATCAGCGACCTTGTCTACGCCTTCGAATATATTGTTCAATTGCTCTGCTGTTTGCTGTGCAATCTGGGAACCTGATTTGATATTGCTTTGGGTCCCTTTTATCATCGCTGTCGTTTCTTTTACGGCATCAGCACTTTTGGCTGCCAGATTCCTTACTTCTTCAGCCACCACCCCAAAACCCTTACCATATTTTCCTGCTCTGGCTGCTTCCACATTCGCATTTAAAGCAAGGAGATTTATTTGAAAAGCTATATCGTCAATGACTTTGACGATACGCCCGATTTGATCTGAGGAACGATTGATTTCATCCATAGCTTTCTTGAGTTCACTCATTAATGAATTACCATCACTAGCCTGTATTAATGCCTGTTTAACCAAGGCATTGGCTTCCCCTGAATTCTCTGCATTTTGCTTGGATTGTCCTTCAATAGAGGTTAGGGAGGCTGATATCTGTTCTAAGGCACTGGCTTGTTCTGTTGATCCTTGACTCAAGCTTTGACTGGCATTACTTACTTGATCAGCTTCTTCTGATACTTGTAGGGAGGCCTTCCTAACCTTTTGTAATACTTGATTTAGATTGGATAGCATATTCTGAAGATTCTGACCAAAACTATCATTTTGTGAGGATAGTTTAACCTTAACGGTAAAGTCACCAGACCCCTGAGCGATGGCATGGATAACTTCTTCCTTGGCAGTCAAAGAGTCAATCATGTCTTTGAATTGCGAATGTAGTAAACCAAGTTCATCCTGTCTCTTCATGTCTTTTACGGTGAAGGATAAGTTCCCCTGGGCGATTTCAGTAGAAGCTTCAATTAGGTCGTTCAGAGGGTTTGTTAGCCCTTTTACCTGGAGTAAGGATAGAATAGTCACAATGATAAAGGATATTAATCCCAGTATTGTCATAGTTCTGTAGATCCCATGGAGAGGTGTCAGAACTTCTGATTGATCTATTTTAGAAACAATCCCCCAGTTCAGCGTATTTTCTATGAGAGGACTCCAAGCGGCAAATACCTTTATATCTCGATAATCTGTTGCACTTCCTTCATTTTCTTCGCCCTGTAAAGCTTTGCCTGCAGCCTCTGTTTTTGCCCCGTTCTTTTCTATAGGTCCGTTAAAGGAGGCTTTTAAGGAATGTTGGATAGGATCTAGTAAGGAAGAGGTCCTCATTCGAAAATCTTGTCCTACCAGATAAGATTCTCCCGTAGAGCCCATGCCACTTTTTTCCTGTAAAATATTGGTGATTTTTTGAATTGGTAAGTCAAATACCATTACAGCCAGAAGTTCCTCCCCATTAAAAACAGGGGCTCCCACTAATAATACAGGTTCATTATTAGCAGGTGCATATAGATCAATATCTGCAAACTGTATTTGTTTTGTGCTTACAACCGTCTTCCATAGTCGGTTTATAACACTATCTTTATACCTTCCCTGGGCAATATTGCTAGGAAAATCATCTCTTTTTTTTAAGGAAAACATGACATGTCCATGGCGGGAACATATCAGGTAAATATCATTTATGTCATAGATCCGGGAATAAGGTTGTAATGCTGCGTATATTTTTTCTTCTATTTTAGAATAGGGTTGTGTTACTTGTGACCCAGAGCTGGAGATATCAAATCCTTCATCGGTTCCTATCCCCATTTCATTATGATATTGTATAAGTTCCAATACATATTCATTTATATCCGGATTTATGCTAGCTGTTTTAATGTTTTTTTGTTTTTCCTGTAAATAGTCAATGACTTGCAGTTTTTTCAAGACTAGGACACTGTGCAATTGATCAAAGTTTTTCGACAGCAAAGCTTTCTGTATGGCTCCTGTCGTAATGGACACAAGTGTTAAAATCAATATCAATACAATAATTGTATTCTGAAGAGCCTGTTTAAATCCCAGTTGTTTTGTTAGTGGTATTTTCCTCATTGTACCTCTACTTTTCTATCCTTCCTTTTAGAAGCATATGCAGATGAGGTAAAAAATCCAGTATTAATAAAGAGGGAGCCCTTACAACACCCTCTTATATTCTCATTCCCACTGTACTTATATCAAAAAGCTCAGACCTTTTAAGTAAAAAGGTCTGACAAAATAGGGTAAAAGGTCAGACATAATTGACGAAAAGGTCTGACTTTTTTATAAAAAGTACAGTACTAAAATTATATTAATACCGAGAGTCTGCGAAGTTTACCCAGCCTTCCGCCTTTATAAGATCAAGGTCAAAGTCTGATATTTTGAAAGGCATTATTTTTTGATGAGAACTTGAGTTGATTGATAAAGTCATTCTGTCCAGATCTGCTGATATGGTCACCTCTGGTTCGTTTTGGAACTCATTAAAAATCTCATCTATTTGTTTTTTGCTAAGCTCCAGGGCCATCATTCCACAGTTAAACATGTTTTGTCTAAATATTCGGGCATAGCCTTCTGCTATAACCAAATTGATATCGTTCATTTCAAGTGCCCATGGGGCATGTTCACGGCTTGATCCGCATCCAAAATTGTCTCTTGTGACTATAACTTTAATATCATTAAGATCTCTAGATGGATCAAACCCTTCTACTTTTAAATCTTCTAACAAGTAAGGTTTAAGAGCTATCTTGGTAATCTCTGTTAGATACTTTGCAGGAATAATCTCGTCAGTATTTATATCTGATCTATCAAGGAATAGGGCTTTACCTTCAAAGCTTTTCATTAAGAGACCTCCTTTAATCTATCTGCTGTTGTTATATATCCCTTAATGGCACTTGCTGCGGCACTGGCAGGGCTCATGAGATGTACCATTCCCCCTTTACCCATACGACCATTAAAGTTACGATTGGTAGTGGAGGCGCAAACTTCCCCTTCAGCTAATACACCATTACTCATACCCAGGCAGGCACCGCATGTGGGATTGGTCACACAAAAACCTGCTTCCATGAAGATGTCGATAAGACCTTCTTTTAGGGCCTCTTTATAGACTCCTGGAGTTGCAGGAGATACAATGGCACGAACATCTTCATGAATGACTTGGCCATCTAGCACTTTCGCCGCTTCACGTAAGTCTTCGATACGACCATTGGTACAACTTCCAATGTAGACTTGATTGACAGGAGTCCGTCCTAATTCGCTTATATCTGATACTTGATCAGGCTTGTATCCTATAGTGGATTGAGGACCAATGCTACTGACATCAATTCGTAAGGAGCTATCATAGATGGCATCTTTATCACTAATCCATTTTTGATAATCTTGGAGGGCTTCTTCTTTGGTTTTGTACTCTGATTGGATGAAAGGCCATAGGTAATCTACGGTTACTTGATCAGGGTAACAGATACCACTTGTTCCCCCTGCTTCGATGGCCATATTACATAGAGTCATTCGCGCTTCCATAGACATGTTGTCTATGACAGGACCTACGAACTCAATGATTTTGTTAGTAGCTCCATTGACTCCTAATTTTTTTATGACATATAAGATGATATCCTTGGCATAGACCCCTTTGTTCAGAACACCTTGTAGATCTACTTTGATGGTCTTAGGGCTTTTAAAAGTACATACACCCTTTAATATTCCCACTTCCAGGTCTGTGGTTCCGACACCTGCTGCAAAGGCTCCAAAAGCACCATGAGTGCAGGTGTGACTGTCACCCATGATGATTGTGTAGCCTGGTCGGCTAAAACCCTTTTCCGGAAAAATGGCATGGCATACTCCATTTCGTCCAATATCAAAGAAATCCTTTATACCTTGTCTTTTGGCCCAATCACGTAATATTTTGCCTTGTTCTGCCGTTTTAGAATCCTTGGCAGGGCTAACATGATCGATGACCACCTTGATTTTATCAGGATCAAAAACTCTATCTTTACCTCTGCTAACCAAGTCTGTAATGGCAATTGGTGTTGTGATCTCATGACAGAACACGGCATCAAGACTGAGTACGTTAATGTCTCCGGGTTGAGTATCTATTCGATGAGCATCGAATATTTTTTCAGCTATTGTTTTACCCATAGTAATCTCCTTAACTGTATGAAGGGATACTAAATAAAATTAAGTATGTGTGCAATATGAGCAGGGTTTGTTTAGAGAAATTATTCTAAGTACCACAAATAGCTGTATGCCTCTATCGATTTGTCTTTATAATCTATCTTTTTGCTAGAGAGATTGAAGATTTGCCATAATCTTTCTTTCTTATGACGCCGTTGGATTATCAAGAGAGTGCCTTTGCTTTTCACTTTGGGTTTAAGCTGCAGGAAGTCCTTAAATTCAACACATTGCTTATTCAATTCGATTAATTGATTGTAGTACTTATGGGGAGGAAAGAATTTATCAAATCGGGTTTTTCTTATGTATTCTTCATCATAGGTTCCTATTGTTTCAGTAGCTCCCACACTATTCGGGCCTAATATGGTATGGAATCCTGTGAGACTTGCATTTAGTGCTTGTATAAGTAAGAGTTTTTGGTGATCTCCATCTACTATATCCCATAGATATTTTTTGTTTTCTACCATTTGACAGTGATTATGGAAATAATCCTGAAGCAAATTAAAACTTAGGTTTTTATGACGTTTCCAATCTTGTGTTATATTTTTACTGATCAGCTTTACCCATTCTTCGGGGGCTATTTTACTCTCGTAGGCAAAAGGTTTGAGTATGCTTTTTGTTGTCTTGTGGGGGATGTTTTGGTGACAGATAATAGGTAAGTCCGCACCAATTTCTTCGAAACAATATTTAATTAGCTTGAGTACTTTTTTGTGATGCCAGATATCCTGTATCCAGGGCAGGTGTATTCCATCAATGGGCAGTTCTGTTAGCTTAAGAAGGGATAGGATGATATCATGGGCTACTTCAGGGTTTTTCCAATTTAAGTCAGGCATATCTTCCCCTCGAGAGCTTAAGTAATAATCATCTGTTGAGGAGTTATAGAACCAGGTTTTATCTGGTGAGGGCCAATGGTTGTGTTTAACAGGTTTTAAGCCTTCTGTTGTATTGGTCCATATATATTTATTACGATTCTTACTTTTGGGGCTTGTCCGTGCATCAATAAACCAGGGATGTTCTATACTTGTTCTGCTAATGACGACATCCAAGATGAGACTAATATTGTCATTGTGCAGACTTTCGATGAGTAGTTCCAAGCCCTTTTCTGATCCCAGTTCAAATTCGATTTCATCCAGACTAGAGATATCGAAGCCTTTTTGTCTACAAGGTGTGGAAAATACCGATGTTAGCCAAAGGCTGCCGATATTCAGTTCTTTTAGAAAAGGTATCTTCTCTCGGATCGTTCGAAAGTTACCACCTAATTCGTAGGGGTTTGATTTTAGAACTGTCCCCTTTATATTGATTCTTCCGTTGTTTGTTGTTTTATTTTTACAATACCCTATGATGTTATGGCAAAGTTGTGTCGTATTATCATTATAGAGGGATTTCCATAGTTGAATTATTCTGTTAGACATAGATACTCCCATTTTTTTTATCATTTATTCATTATCGTCACAAGATGTCAACTGCTTTGGTCTTTACATGATTTTCCTTATGTGATAGGTTCTTTTGACTCTATATAGCAACTAAAATATTTTTTAGATAGAAAGGTGGAACAAGATGGCGCGAAAATGCGATCTATGTGGCAAAGGCACCGTATTTGGAAATAACGTACCTCGTAAAGGTTTACCTAAGAAAAAAGGCGGAGCTGGTCAGAACGAAGGTGTAAAGACTAGACGAACTTTCAAACCAAACTTGGTTCAGGTTAAAACTACGATTGGATCAACAAAGAAAACGATCAAAGTATGTACACGATGTCTTAAAGCTGGAAAGGTAGCTAAGGCTTTATAAGCACTTAGTTTTAGAAAATCAGGCTGTCCATGGGCAGCCTTTTTTTTTATTCACCCCCTAGTTCCGGTTGAGATTCCTGGGGGACTTCTTCCTGTGACAGATTAGGTTCAATCTGTAATTCTTCATCATTGCTTAATAAATAATCTTCCAGGATTTCCAGATAGGGAAGATGTTTCTTAAAATAATAAGTACAGGTTGTTAATTTGGAACCTAAGGATTTTGTATCTCCTAAGGTCATAGATAATTCTATCCGGTACTTTCTAAAGAAAAGCTTCCCCGATATGTCTCCAAACTCTTTAATCTCCTCAATAGATCTGGGAATATTGGCTTTAAGACGATTGACTCCTAGATGGGTTATACGAAAAAGTATGGGATTTTCTCCATGCTTTATCTCAGCGTAATTATTATATCCTAGTTTTTGAATGCTTTCCTTTGTTAGGGGAATGTACTTGTTATGATATGTTTTAAAACAGTCATTGAGTTCCTGGATATGACACAGATGATCCCCTACAGCCTTTACCATTTGATCCGGGGGGGATGGAATTTCTAAAACAAAAATACAGACATTTTCCCTGTTTTCCATGGCAGATATAGATATTATCTTGCTTCGAATGAGGACATTATCATATCCCGATTTATTGGGAAGTATAAAGGACATTGTTAGCGTAGCCAGTGAATCAATATACTTTTGAAAGAGACTCACTTCGTTCACATTCAATACAGCCAGTAATGTTATCTTCTTCAATGAAAACAGATAGGGAACGGTATTGATATGATAATCTTTGATTTTCAGATAAGCTTGAGTATTGGCTATACCCAATTTGTCGATGCTGTAGGAATTAAGTTTAAATTCTGTTGTTCCAAATTCATTTAGATATTGATTTGAAGGAATTCTCATAACCTAATTGTATTGTGACATTAGGAATAGTCAAGAATATCCTTCCATTCTAAACCATGGCCACTTGTTAGATTCCTATGGATTTTAGCCCCTTTTATTATCTTCCAATACCGGGGGTGTAGCCCAGGTTTTAATTGTTTTTCACTTCTTAATAAGGCTGTATTACTGTCGTCAAGGATGGTTCCTGCTAGTATATCTTGTGTCACAAGAATACTTCGATTTGTCGTGCGATAATTGTCTTTTTCAGAAGGGGCCAGTTCTTTTTGCCCATCTCCCATGATTTTTTGAATCTTTGTTGCTCCATATTTGTCCATGAGGGTTTTCATGGTTTTTTCTGGATCATTTTCAGCTTGGCCTATTATATTTACCATTTGAGAGAATTCCTTTGGTTCTAGAGCAATAGGATCGTCCAGTCCCCCATCAGCGTGGCTTAGGGTAAAGTGCTTTTCAATAATTGAGGCTCCTAAAGAAACAGCAATGCCAGGTACTAATTCTGGATGGAGAGAATGATCGCTCAAACCAACCTTTCTTCCAAATATCCTTGCCATGGCGGGAATAGCTAGAAGATTGTACTCTTCTTCTGGTGAGGGGTATTGGGTAATACAATGGAGAAGGCTGGTATTCTGGGGCAAAATATCTAAAGCTTCTTCTATATCCGAGATTCGACTTACACCTGTTGATAATATGACAGGGGTCTTATAGTGGGAAATCTCTTCTAGTAAGGGATAATGATTAACTTCCGGACTGGCTATCTTAATGAGTTCTACCTTTAATTGCTTCAACATTCTGGCACTTTGAATTCCAAAAGGACTGGCAAAAAAACCAATGTGTTGAGATTCGCAGAAGTCTTTTATTTCTTGATAGAAATCCAGAGGTCTCTCTAATGCCTTGAAACGGTCAAATAAGGAAGTTTGTCCCCCGGGTAATGAAACTAACCCTGTTCGGGGATGAATGATTTCCTCTGCTATAACAATTTGGAATTTGGCCCAATCTGCTCCAGATTCTTTAGCCCGTAGAATAAGTTCTTTTGCCCGTTGTAGAGAGCCGTTATGTGATGTGCCTATTTCTGCGATAATCGTGGTCTTGTCATTCATGTATTCACATTATATAGGCAAAAAAGACTGGTCAAGCTTACTTTTTATAAAAAAAATTACCTACCTCGACAAAATCTAGATAATTGGGCTAGAATTATTATCATCAAACCTTAAAGAGGTAGTGAGATATGAAGACACTTAAATGTGATATGACTGGAAAAGAAATTACTCCTTCCCTTGGGAAGACATTAATCAGGGAAATAGACTTTTTTACTATCAAAAATAAAGTTTTGAGCCGAGAGGGTATGGATAAGTTAGATGAGATCGCTCGTGCTTCATTAGCCCAGATGGGTCATGGTAAATATTCCCTTAAAGCTTATAAGGAAATTATTGCCAAAGCTTTGGACAAGTATTGTTAATTATTCCCATAATGGGGAGATCTTTCAGGTTATCCAGAAAGATCTCCTAATCTTCTGCTTTTCATTGGGATTCTATAATTTGATCAAAGAGTAGACTTCCCCTAGGAATAAGATCTTTTTCTTCTTCAATATTTGGTAGACTAAATAGTTTTTCGAGAAAAACACTTGCCGCCCCATAGGCAATGGCCCTGTCTTTTAAGGGACTCGTCTTGATAAGGCAGTTTACCCGTGCGGGGTATGCCCAGTTTTTCTGTATCGCTTTTTGAAATACCTCTTCTACTTGTGATATATGTTTTTCCAATTCTCCAGATAGTACAATCTTATCTAAACCTAAAGTATTTACCAGTAAAGCTATGTTTGCTCCTAATTCCTCTATCATTTGGGAAATCTCTAGGGTTGCCCCTCTGGATAGACTAAATTGGCTATGATTACTGTCATTCCAATTGATGCTTCGGAACTCCCCTGCAGAGTAGTTTTCGCCATGTAGAACCTGTTCTTCAATAACGAGACCTAGTCCTATTGAAAGGTTTTCGATTGATGGTTGAGATGTTTGTATTTGTCTAAACTCACTTAATATGTATAGAAAATTGCTTATTCGTTGAGCTTTGTTCCGAATGAGTTCAGAAAAGCAACCGCAATTAGCATCATTCTCAATGACGAGAGGTACCTTGAGGTGATCCTTGACCTCTTCATAGAAGAAATAGGGCTGATTTATGTCAAGAGGAAAAGATTGTCTTATGATTCCCTTGTGTATATCAATAATTCCAGATACACCAACACCAATACCAATTAAGGGTATCTTGCACTTCCCAATATATGATTTTGCCTTTTCATATATTGATAGGAAGGCTCCTTTTAAACCGAGGTGATCTAATTCTAGATTGTCTGTATGTTCAAATAGGATCTTACCATAAAGGTTTATTCCTACCAGGTGATAGCTTCTGGGTTGTATTTCTATTCCTAGAATTATCCCAAAATCTTTTTGTAAACCAAGGTATATTGGCCGACGCCCTCCTTGAGGAGTGGAATCACCTTCTTCCAGTATTTGCAGTATCCCTTTATCAATCAGGCTTGATACAATCTTTGTAATAGAGGATTTATCCAGATCTAACAATCTGGCTAAGTCAATACGGCTGATCTGTTCATGTTGCCATATGGCTTTTAATACTCGACTGGTATTGATCGAATTGACTTTGTTTGATTTAGCCATTTCCCTTCCTTTTCCTTATTGTCTGCCTATAAGTTAAATTTTGTCAAGTTAGTGTAGTCAATCAACAAACCATGTAGTATAATGCTCTAGTAATTCTTAAAAAGCAGGGATATTAAGGTTTAGTTGGTTGGTAAAGTCAATTAATTCTTATACATAAAAAGGAGCGGTCATGCAGTTTGGATATTTTGATGATGATAAAAGGGAGTATGTCATTACGACCCCGGAAACACCCTATCCATGGATAAATTATTTAGGGAATCAGGATTTCTTTGGCCTCATATCTAATACAGCTGGAGGGTATACTTTTTATCGAGACGCTAAATTTCGACGTTTAACACGATATCGATATAACAATGTACCTATGGATGTTGGTGGTCGATATTTTTACATCAAAGATGGTGAGACGCAATGGAATCCAGGATGGAAACCTTCTAAAACAGAGCTCGACCATTATGAATGTCGTCATGGTATGAGCTATACGAGGTTTGTCTCTGAGAAAAACGATATAGTTTCAGATCTCTTATTTTTTATTCCAAATGATTTTTGGGGTGAAGTGCAAAAACTCACACTTAAAAATAAAGGAACTAAAACAAAGACTATTAAGGTATTTAGTTTTGCAGAATGGTGTTTGTGGAATGCGGAAGATGATATGAATAACCTTCAGCGAAATTTGTCTACTGGAGAAGTAGAGGTTGAAGATTCCACTATTTATCATAAGACAGAATATAAAGAGCGAAGAAATCATTATGCTTTTTATTCTGTTAATCAGGATATTCAAGGCTTTGATACTGACAGAGAAACTTTTATGGGACTCTATAATGGGTTCGATAAGCCACAGGTTGTAGAAGCAGGTAAACCTGGCAACTCTATTGCTCATGGTTGGTCTCCTATCGCATCCCATTACTTGGAAGTTGAATTAAAGCCGGGTGAAAGTAAAGATTTTATCTTTTTACTTGGTTATGTAGAAATGGAAGAAGATAACAAATGGGAATCCAAGTTAGTTATTAATAAAACAAAGGCCAAGTCTATGATGGCCCAATTTGATACGGTAGAAAAAGTAGATAAGGCCTTTAACGATCTTCGTGAATACTGGGATGATTTATTGGGCCGGTACACAATTCAGTCTAGTGATGATCGATTAGATAGAATGGTAAATATATGGAACCAATATCAATGTATGGTTACTTTTAATATGAGTCGTTCAGCTTCTTTCTTCGAAACTGGAATTGGTCGGGGAATGGGCTTCCGTGATTCTAACCAGGATCTTATTGGATTTGTTCATCAATGTCCTGATAGAGCAAAAGAGCGTATTTTAGACATTGCTGCCACTCAGCTGGAAGATGGCTCCGCTTATCATCAATATCAACCCTTAACAAAACGGGGAAATGACATTCTTGGTGGTAATTTCAATGATGATCCTCTTTGGCTTATCTTATCAACAGTAACTTATATAAAAGAAACTGGTGATTTCTCCATCTTGGATGAAGTCGTTCCTTTTGATAATGATGAAAGTAAAGCCAAAAGTCACTTTGATCACTTAACAGCAAGTTTTAATCATGTGATTAATCATCTTGGTCCTCATGGCTTACCATTAATTGGAAGGGCTGACTGGAATGATTGTCTTAATTTAAATTGTTTTAGTAATGATCCTAATGAGTCTTTCCAAACAACAGGAAACAAAGTAGGTAATACAGCAGAATCTCTGATGATTGCAGGATTATTTGTGTTATATGGAAAGGAATATGAAGTTCTTTGTCGACGCTTAGGAAAGGGTGATTTGGCAACCAAGGCTGCCGAAGCTATTAAAAACATGGAAACTGCTGTTCTGGAACATGGTTGGGACGGCAAATGGTTCTTAAGGGCTTATGATTATTTTGGTAATAAAGTAGGTTCTGATGAGAATGAAGAAGGTAAGATTTTTATTGAATCCCAGGGCTTCTGTACGATGGCAGAGATTGGAAAAGACGATGGCTACTGTGAAACGGCTTTGGATTCGGTCAAAGAACGATTGGATTGTGAATATGGGATAGTCCTCAATAATCCGGCTTTTACAAAATACTACATAGAGTATGGTGAGATCTCAACATATCCTGCAGGGTATAAAGAAAATGCTGGTATCTTCTGCCATAATAATCCCTGGATTATGATAGGTGAAACGAAGATAGGTCGTGGAGATCGGGCTTTTGAATATTGGTCTAAGATTGCTCCTTCCTATTTGGAAGAAATTAGTGATCTACACCGTGTAGAACCATATGTCTATTGTCAAATGATAGCAGGTAAAGATGCTTTTAAACCGGGAGAAGCTAAGAACTCTTGGTTAACTGGAACAGCAGCTTGGAATTATTATGCGATTACTCAGTATATTCTAGGTGTACAGCCAGATTATGACGGCCTTAGAATTAATCCTTGCTTACCTAAACAATTGGGAACTATCAAAATAACAAGAAAGTTCCGGGGTAGTGAGTATAACATTGTTATCTCTGGAAGTGGAAAAGGTGTTAAGTCTGCCCAGATAGGAGCTGACAACCTAACTGTAGATTCTGATGGTTCTGTATTAATTCCCTTTGAAAAATACAACGGAACTCATCAAGTCGCCATTAACCTTTAGTTAATATAAAGGCCAAGGAGCATAAAGCTGCTTGGCCTTCTTTTCTAATAGGAGATTATATAAACTGTGTTATCAAGAAAACACTGAAACCAATCTGGCAGCACCAAATAAGTAAACCTGTTAAAAAAGCTTGATATCCTTCTTGCATAATTCCTTTAAAAGAGATTCTAGAACCTATTCCCGACATCGCTATGATCAAAAGACTTTCACTTAGGAATGCCGTCGATTTCGTTAGTAATTCGGGCAATTGGAAAAAAGTATTAGCTAATGAAAAGATAAGGAAGGCTATGATATAAGGAGGTACTTTTATGAAGCTCAAAATATTGCCTTTTCTAGGGGTCGTGCTCTGATTCTTACCGCTAAACACAATCGTAAGGATCAATGCAAGAGGAGTTAATAATAAGATACGTCCCATTTTAACAAGTGTTGCTGTATCTCCAGTCTCTTTACCCAAGGTAAAACCTGCGGCTGTCACTTGTCCCACTGCTTGAAGGGTGTTCCCAATAAGTAACCCTTTCTGACTAAAATCCAAATGAGGAATAAGAGAGGCTATAAGGGGTAAAATAAATATACCTATGGTCCCTAATAAGTTGATGGTAGCCAGAGATAGACCTACATTTTCTTCATCACTATGGATGACGGATTGAGCAGTGGCTATGGCTGAGCTTCCACAAACGGCATTACCTATTCCCAGTAATAAAGATAGTTCTTTGGGTAATTTAAATATCCTTCCCCAAATCAGTCCTAAAGAGATGGTAACAACCACACCCAATAGGATAAATATTAAGAACTTCAAACCAAGAGATTGAAGTAGGCTGTAATTTAGGTTAAATCCTAATAGAGCAATAGCTAGGGTTAAAAGCTTCTTCTCACTATATACGATACCTGGTTTAACCTTTTCTGGTAATTTAACTAAGTTACTTATTGCAATTCCTAATAATAGGGCAATGGTAACTCCTCCAAGGGGGAGTACTTTTCCCAAAAAGTAGGCTATGACACCTAGGATTAAGCAATAGATTAATCCTGGAATTGACTTTCTTAATGTCATGGACTATCTCCTCAACTAATAATATGTGAGGAGTTTATCCTGTTTGAAGAATAAAGAATATTTATATTATCTTCATAATTGTTTAGAATATCTTATATGTTAGATTATCGAATTGTTACGTTTTTAACAGTTGTTGAACAAGGGACCCTGCATAAGGCTTCTATTGAATTAGGTTTGACCCAGCCCGCTGTCTCACAACATATCAAGGCCATTGAAGAATTATATGGGGTGACATTATTTAATCATCAAGGTAGAAAACTCGTTCTCAATGATGCTGGTAAGCTACTTCATGAATATGCTCTTAAGGGCCAGGTTCTGTTCGATCGTTATAAGCATGACTTGAAAAGTTTGAAATATGGGCACAAAAGCTATCGTATGGGTGCCACCCTAACTATTGGAGAATATATACTTCCTCATTATCTTGGGTTGTATAGGAAGGAGTTTCCTAGTCTAGATCTGACCATACAAATCGATAATACTATTAATATTTTGGAAAAACTGGATCGTAGAGAAATTGATTTAGCTATCGTAGAAGGACCTTATTCCCAAGAAAAATACCAAAGCCGACTTTTCTTGAAGGATGAAATGGTATTCATTTCCTCTACACAAATATCTTTACCTCAGTCAGTTAACAAAGCCTTTTTGTCCTCTGCAAAACTTATTCTGAGAGAAAAAGGGTCAGGAACCAGGTATTATTGGGATTCTTATTGCAAAAGAAATAACATAGATTTAGGCGCTTCTCAAGGAGTTATGGAGATTGCAAGTCTAGGGGCTATCAAGTCATTAGTTGCTGCTGGTCTTGGGTACTCTATAATGTCTACAAGAGCTGTAGAACAAGAATTGGATAATAATTCTATAATTTCTATACCTTTTGCTTTTGGACCTCTCTATCGAAACATGTACTTTGTATGGACTTCCGAGTGTCCTTTAGAGTTTATAAATGAATTTGTGGATTTTTGTGAGGCAAACAAATAGGCCTCTGTTCACGAGTTTCATCTACCCCGTCATTTAAATCAGTAATCACAATAAATATGGCTTTTCCTGTAGGACAAACCATAGCTAAGACAATCTCATAACCTTATGTTAATGCCAGCCCAGGTTCTTTGTAGATAGTGTCATTCATATGTTATTTGTTGATTTTTATATTAATATATTCACTATTGTGTATGAATTGTATACAGGAATAACATATAATAAAGCAAAGTTTTCAGCAAAATTATAAAATATTTAATATAATCAAGATATTAGGAGTGCTAAATGTCCATACGAAGCAAACTATTGCTTAATTTTGTCATTGTAGATCTAGTAGGAGCCCTATTGCTTTGGCTTTTCGGTGTTTTCTATGTCCAAAGAGATTATACCACTGTGATCAATGGATTAGGCATGTACCTTGGTACTATCTCCCTTCTCATTATTGCTTTATTAGTGATCCTGGTAATCAAAACAAAAAATATAGTTCGTGAAGACCGCCTTATAAAATCAGGACAACAACCTGATTTGGAGCAAACAAAACAAACAGACAAGGAGCTAAGTGGACTTTTCCTTTTATTCTTATTAGGTAATGTATTTACACTCTTTGTTGCACCATTGATGATAAATGTTATTAAAAATGTCTTAGCTCATCAGGAACTGTCTCTTTTTGACATAATTACTGATTTTCTTGACTCTACCTCTATGGGGCTTTTGGTAACTGTGATTCAAATGAGAATAGCTGAAAGAATCCTGTTCCCTTTTAAAGCTTCACGTAAAGTATATTTACTTAATTCTAGTCGGAATATTTGGTCCAGACGGCAATATCTGGCCGCTTTTACCTTATTTTATTTCAGTGTCACCTTAATTAGTTCTGCAGGTTTAGGATATTTAAAAGAAGAATTACTAGCTCCTGCCAAAGTTGATGCTGTCTCTGCTGCTTCTGAAATGCAGGACTATCGTTATGATACATGGTCGAAAGTTATTAGTGGACAAAATATTACCCTCAGTCTGAGTGATCCCTATATCCATGGTCGAATGGTAGAGTTCTATCTTAAGATGGGCATCTTGAGTGTCATCATTTTGTTATTAGGTTGGGTAATGTTTCGAATGGAACAGGTTCCCACTTCTCAAAGATTGAAATTTATAAATGAAAATATGGAAGCTTTGGCTTCGGGATCTATCTTGAATACTCATCAATTACCCATCACTGAATCAGATGAGATAGGGCAAACCATCCATTGGATTAATACCTTTCTCGTGGGGCAGAAAGGATTATTCCAAACAATAAAAGATACGGCCAATTCCATTGAAGTGATGTCGTCAAACCTTACGGCAATGGGATCTCAGGCTCTTAAGATTAAACAACGTTTGGGGCAGACAGCCTATGAAGTAAGTGAATCAGTAACTCATCAAAATAATGCTATAGAAGAAACTAGCACCAATATAAATAAACTGGTATCTGAAATAGAGGAATCAGATGAGAACTTGAGAACCCAAAGCAAGGCTGTTGAAGACTCCTCTGCAGCTATAGAAGAAATGACTGCTAGCATTGGATCTGTAACCAATAGTTCTGAAGAAGCGGCCAATCAAACCCAGGATTTACAGAATCAGTCCTATGCTGGTGAAGGAGCTATGAAAGATTTGTTACAGGAAATCCAATCTATTGCGGAGTTCTCTAATCAAGTCACAACAAGTATATCTCAGGTATCAAAATTGGCGGCTCAAACTAACTTATTGGCTATGAATGCTGCCATTGAAGCCGCCCATGCGGGCGATTTGGGACGAGGATTTGCTGTGGTTGCTACTGAGGTTCGTAATCTTGCAGAAGAATCTAGTACGGCTGCTAAGAAAATGAATCAAATGATTAAAGATATGAATAGTCGTGCCGCCTCCGGACTGACGAAAACAGAGAATGCCCTGCATATGTTTTCTTCCATAAGAGAGGGGGTTGAGAAGATGACATCCATTAATACTTCTATATCCATGGCAATGGAAGAACAGAGTCAGGGAAGTAGAGATATACAGTCAGCGATGGAAAAACTTCTTGATTTGACCCGTGATGTTTTAGAACGAATGGATAATCAAAGAGGCCAATCAAGTTCTGTTCTTGCCAACTCTGATTCTTTAGCTAAAGCCACAAAGATTATTAAAACAAAAATGGATGAACAAAATGAATCTGTAAAAGCTTTTGAAGACTTTTTTCAGGAATTGCAGAAACTTGTAGATAATAATGCTGATACAGTCAGGGCACTTAAGTCTGCCACAACTAATTAAATAGTACTGACCGTAGCTCCTCAATACTTTGCCCATAATAGGTGGCTGAAGTATGCATGTCTTCCATCAGTTCGGGAATCTTATGGCTCCATCCTACACCAAAGCTATCAATGCCTGTTGTTTGAGCCATAACGATACCAGGTTTTAAATCATCAATGATGATCATTTCGTTCCGGTCTATCAGAAATTCTTGTTCAATTTTTTCAACTGGCCAGGGATAGGGTTTGTTTTTAGAACGATCACCTGTCCATCCGATAATCATATCAGGTAAGAATCCCGGGATATCTTGTTGCACTTTGTAATGTCTTGTAATGATATCTTCTTCTGAATGGGACACGACAATGATTTTAGCTCCTAATTGTCTGGCCTCACTTAAGGTGTTAAGTATACCTGGGAAAAAGGGCGGATTAAGTTTTGTTGTAAACTCTCTCCATACTTCATGAAATTGTGCTTCTTCTTGAGCCGTTAGTTTTAGAATGTTGTCATAGTATGGCCTTAATCCTGGTGAATAGTTTATTTGGAACCACTCATCAAGACTAAGTATCTGTTCTTCTCTATTGAAGCGTTTCATTTGTTCTATATGAGCCAAATAATGAATATGCGGTGTGGAATCCACCGCAGTATCATCATGATCAATGAGTATAGCTTTGTATTTCAATTTCATTATCTTGCTATCTTATCAAAACCTGTATAAGGCTGTAATTTGGTAGGAATAGAGACCGATCCATCAGCATTCTGACAATTTTCAAGGACGGAAATAATCGCTCGACTAATCGCTATTGCTGTCCCATTTAACATATGGACGAACTTTGTTTTCTTATCTTCCTTGTAACGTACTTTTAACCGTCTACTTTGGTAGTCTGTACAGTTTGAGGTAGATGTTATTTCTCCCCAATCTCCCTTTTCTCCTCTTCCAGGCATCCAAGCTTCTAAATCATATTTTCTGTAGGCGGGTGCCCCTAAATCCCCTGTACAGGTATCAACGACACGAAAAGGAATTTCTAGATCAGAGAATATTTCTTCTTCGATTTCTCTTAAAGTCTCATGCAGGGCATCAGATTCTTCAGGTTTACAAAGGACGAACATTTCCACTTTACTAAATTGGTGAACCCTGTAAAGACCTTTAGAATATTGACCTGCTGCACCAGCTTCTCTTCTAAAACAATGACTCAAGCCTGCCATGAGAATAGGGCCATTAGTCAGGTCTACAATCTGATCAGAGTAATAGCCTCCAAGGGTGATTTCTGCAGTCCCAACGAGGCAAGTCCCTGTCCCTTCTAAAGGATAAATATTGCTTTCTTCTCCCCGGGGATTAAAACCAATACCTTCAAGGATTTCTTCTTTTGCAATATCAGGGGTAATGGTTAGGGTAAAACCTTTTTGTCTTAGTTTATCCATGGCATATCTTGACAGGGCCATTTCCAAGAGGGCCCCTTCGTTTTTGAGGTAATAGAATTTAGTTCCAGATACCTTAGTTCCCGTTTCAAAGTCAATGATATCCAGGGCCTCTGCTAATTCTACATGGTCCTTAGGAGTAAAATCAAAATCGGGTATAGTTCCTACTCTTTTGATTTCTGTATTATCTTTGTCTTCTTTTCCCACAGGGGCCTCTGGGTGAGCCATGTTTGGAATCATTCGTGCTGCTTGTTGAAGTTTTGATTCTAATTCGTTTAGAGCTTCTTCTTCTTTGGCAATGATTTCTTTTAGTTCTTTACCTTGATCTATGAGGACTTGTCTCTCTTCAGTTGATAGTTTTTGCTTCATTTTGGCGGCATTCTGGTTCCGTTGTTGCCTGAGATCTTCGATTTTACCAAGGGAATCATTTCGTTTGTCATATAATTCAACAACTTTGTCTGCATCTGCTGACATGTTTCTTGCTTGTATATTGGCTTTTACAGCATCAATATTTTCTTTTATAAATTTTAAATCCAGCATAATTTTCTATCCTTCCAATTCTCTTGATCTGGTTGCAGCACGGTGAACGGCTTCCATCAATGTATCTTGTAATTTACCTTCTGCCAAGGCCTTGACTCCTTCAATAGTTGTACCAGCAGGAGAGGTGACTTTGCTTAACATGGCTGCAGGATTTTCCTCATTAGATTTAAGAACTTTTGCAGCTCCTTCCATAGTGTCTAAAACAATTTCCAGACTTTTGCTATATGCCAAACCTTCTCTGGTTCCACCTAAAGCCAAGCCATGAATAACATCAAAGAGGTAGGCTATTCCTGAACCGGATATTCCGATAAAAGCCGATATTAGCTCTTCTTTCATCTCATAGGCTTTGCCAACAGCACTGGCAAAACTTAGAGCTTTATCTTTAAAGTTCTGATTTGTATCATCAGGAAAGGATACAGCAACAGGGCTGGAGCCCACTTTAGCTGCCAGATTGGGCATAAAGCGACTTAGGGAGGCTTCTTTGATATAGTCTCGTAATAGAGATAATTTTATCCCTGCTGCGACAGATATAATTCCCTTTTTATTGTCACAATAGGGGCTTATTTTTTCTAACATGGGAATCATATCTTGGGGCTTAATACTGAGTATGATAAAGTCAGATGCCTCAACTAAATCACAAGGGTCACTATATATCTTTGCGTTATAGGATTCACTGGCTTTTTGTACTGATGGCTTACTGCGTGAACATACTAAAAGTTCAAAAGGGTCCAGATTTTTAATCATACCCGCTGTTAGGGCTTCGCCCATATTGCCAAATCCGATTACACCAATTTTTATCATTTATTTACCCTCGTCATTCCACTTTAGTCTATGTAATTGTCCTTCCTCTTCCAAGGTAGGAAAGTTCCATTGACGCATAACTTCATAGGACATGATAGCTACTGCATTAGACAAATTCAGTGATCTTGCTACTTCTTTCATAGGGATTCTTACACAATTTTGTCTATGTTGTACTAGCAATTCTTCAGGTAAGCCAGCGCTTTCCTTACCAAACATTAAATACACATCTTGATCCTGGCTATACTGGGGATCTGAATAAGTATGTTCAGCTTTAGTTGTGGCCATATAATAGATTCCTGGATTCTTGGCAAAAAAATCATCCAAATTAGGATAGGTATGTAAAGTCAGATAAGGCCAATAATCCAATCCAGCCCTGCGTACTTGCTTTTCATCTATTTTAAATCCTAAGGGTTCAATCAAATGAAGAGTCACCCCCAAGGCAGCACAAGTTCTTGCGATATTTCCCGTGTTTTGAGGGATCTCGGGTTCCACTAATACAATGTTAAGAGCCATGGTAGCTAGTGTAGTCTTTTTTATTCCTCTGGTAAAGAAGTACAAAGTTTATGATAATTAATAATAATTCCTAAAAAGCCTTTTCAAAAGTTCATTTATTTGATAAATAGTAATTATTACTATTAACTAAATGGAGGAAAACTGTAAATGTCTGAAGCATATTACACAGAAGCAAAGGTTGGAAAACCTGCTCCCAACTTTGAAATGGAAGCTGTATTAGCAGAAGGGGAGGGTCTTGACCGTTTTGGAAAGGTTTCTCTAGAAGAGATCAAGGCTGCTGGCAAGTGGACTGTTCTATATTTTTATCCCTTAGACTTCACATTTGTTTGTCCGACAGAAATCAAAAGGTTTAATGAACTATATCCTAAGTTTAAGGAATTAGGTGCTGAATTAGTAGCTTGTTCTTGCGACTCAGTATTCTCTCATCTTGCATGGCAGGACCGTAAAGATTTAGGTAGATTAGAGCATCCTCATGCCTCTGATAAAACAGGTGAGATTAGTGCTGCCTATGGTATTTATGATGATGAAAAGGGTGTTGCTTGGAGAGGTACTTTTATTATTGATCCAGAAGGAACTCTTAAAGCTGCACATGTTAATCATGGTGAAGGTGGACGAAACGTAGACGAGGTTCTACGAACACTCGAAGTCTTTAAAAATGAAGCAGAAGGAAAGCTTGTTCCCTGTGGGTGGACACCTGGAAAGGAATTTCTTACAAAAGGGTAATAGCCTCTATATATTGTGTTCAAGGTCTAGCTGTATCATTTCAGTTAGACCTTTTTTTGCTCTCCAATAGAACACCATAAGCTTCATTAATACGTTTTGACATCTCTAAGCCCCTAGGATTCACATCAGGATGATACTCTCTCATCATTTTTTTGTAAGCTTGTTTCAGGTCTGCTAGATCAAATTGCCGGGGCAGATTGAGAAGTGTTCGATACTTCATTAAGGGATCCGTTGTTAAGGTTTCCCTTCCCTTATCTTCCCCAATACGTTCTCTGGGCCGAATTTCCGGAGCCTCTCTTTGAGTAAGTATAAACTCCCGTAATTGTTTAAGTACGGGTGAGAATAAATTGTAATAATCCAATATACGGCGTTTAACAAGCTCATCAAGCATCTCTTCGATTCTTGTTCTGCCTGGATTTGTTTTGTAATTTGGCTTTCCTATAAGAAAGCTATCTAGAGTTTGTTTTTTCAAATAGGCTAAAGGAAAGAATTCTTCAATATATAAGGGATAGGCAAGATGAAAGTTTTTGCTGTGGTCATACATATTAAGAAAGGTGTAAAAGTCCATTGTATGTATTTCTGTCGCTGTTTGAATTTCTTTGAGAAAATCCTCTTGAAGGGTAATAATATCATCATAGCCTAAATGTAGTCCCTTTTGTACGAAAAGACGTTCTGCTTGAAAGTACCCCAGGGTTTCTAAAAGACTAATTAAAGTCCCCGAATCTTTGTCCTTATATAGCTCTTTATGGAAATTAAGTAGGGGGGTTTTGCTTCGATGAATATCTTGATAAACTTGTCTAATGTCTAAATCTAATATGTTAAATATTTCATCTTTCTTGATTTTCCAATGTCCATCAATTCCTCTTTCTGTAAGCAAATGAACAAGGTTCTTTAATTTATTAACCATAACAAATAATCCCGTGACTAAAAAAAGTAACAGATTCCCCCCTTACTGAACATACATAAAGAGTAGTAAACATACAAGGAGTGCCGTTACTGTGAAAAAATTAAGTTTATTAATATTGGGCTTTACCACTATCCTTTCTTTCTCCTTCAGCGATAGTGTTGATGAAGCCTTTCAACGCTTTGAAGAGGTAAAATATCAATCCACAACTGATGATATTCAACAAACAGCTGAAGATACTATTTCCCTAATTAAAACTAAAATAAGAAATAATCCTGATGAAGCTACTTCCCAAGATTATTATCGTCTTGCCGCACTTTATGATGCTCTCATAGTGGATGGAGCTTCTTGGCTTAAGTATAATAATTCCAAGAAGAATGCCGTAAAGGAATCTTTGAGATTGAACCCTGACAATCTTGATGCCCAAGTCCTCGAGATTGCTTCTCTCTTAATGTTTCCTCCAAATGCAGGGGGTAATGAGGAGAAGGGAAGAGAGCTATTGGATCAGTTATTGGAAGTTCACCCTGATAGTGTTTCCGCTCTCATGCTTAATGGAAAGTACCACCAACAAACTGGTAATGTAGAAAAAGCGAAAGAGTTTTACCTTCGAGTTCTAGAAGTCGATGAGAATTACACACCAGCCAATATTATCCTGGGAGATATAGCTATAGACGAAAAGGAATACTCTATTATCTCTATTACCATTCAAGGAGACCTCTCTGGTAATAAAGAAATTCTTGATAGAGCCCTTGATGAGTATGTAGATACTATCTATAGAGTAGATACAAAACAGAAAATAAATGATTCTATTTTGGCTTATCCATTCATAAGTTCCTGTTCCATCAAAGTAACCCCTATCGATGATCAAAATGTTAAAATAGACGTATATCCTGTGGAATTAAAAATGAGAGGGGTGGGTCTACTTGCTGAAGCTAACTTATATGGGACTTATGAAAACGAGTTAGACATGTCTGCTACTCCTATTTTAATGTATTTGGACCAAAATTGGTTAGGAACAGGCAATCAATTCACAGTTTTGTTTGCTGGCGTTTATTTAGGTCTAGATTATCAGATGCCTGAACGTCCTGGTATGCCTTTCAATATAGGCCTGAAGGGGGATACCCAAGTTTATGGAAATGAGGTTGATTTTGTCGATGAAGGTCGTACCAGTGACTGGAGTATTAATGGACCGAATGCTCAAGGTAGTTTGACCTTATCCAAGAATCTACCAATGGGAAGTTCCCTGTATATGACAAATGGTATGAAGTTCCAGAGTTTTGATACAGATTCAAAAAACTTTACAGCCCCTCAGAATAATTGGACCTATGTGGGCGACTTTGGTTTGGAGATTGGTGGATCATCTGGATTACCATCAGCATTTAATCTAAGTTCAGGCATTAGCTTTCTATCATCAAATCAGATAATATATCAATTGGATCATCAAAAATGGGGTGAAGATGGAAAAGAATACACCCACGATGATCTGCCGGAGTTTAAAGGTATTGTATCCCTTACTTATAACAAAGTAATAGGGGAGACCCTTCAGTTGGGTATGACTGGTTCTTATCTATGGAGTGAAAATCCTTACGAATTAGAACGTTGGGTAGTGGGGGAGAGTTCCAATCTTCAACCTTCACCTGGTATTACAGGGTATTACTCTAATGAGTTTCGTATCACAAATGCTCCTCTTCTTAATATGGGTTCTACCTGGGTTTTTATCCCTCAGGCGGCTGCATTGTTATTGGAGCATGATGTTTTCTATGATCAGGATGACAGTGAACTCTATCAAGGATCCTCATTAGGATTTGCATTTAAACTTCCCTATTCGTTTGAGTTAATAACCAAAGCCTCCTTGGGCTGGAATGCTCAACGGGAATCGGGTTATGGATGGAATGTCTCTGTAGGATTGACCAGGATTCATTTCTTTTAATAGATCAATCAAGGAGATATCCTAAATATTTCATAGGGATATCTCCTTGGAAAAATCATTTCTTAACAACTTTTAATGCTTCTACATAGTTAGGTTCCTGAGCTATTTCAGGAACCTGCTCTGTATATACCACTTTATCCTGATCATCCAGAACTACAACGGCTCGAGAATGAATTCCCGCTAAGGGCCCAGTTGTCATTGTGACACCATAAGTTTTACCAAAGGATTGATCCCTCATTTCACTCAAAGGGATTATATTGTCAACACCTTCAGCAGAACAGAACCTTGTAGCAGCAAAGGGAAGATCACGGCTAATATTAAGCACAACTAAGTTGCTATAGTTCTTAACTTCATCATTGAACTCTTTAGCACTTTTAGCACATACACCAGTATCCAAACTGGGAACAATGTTAAGTATTTTCCATTTGCCTTTGAAATCAGCCAGACTTACATCAGAAAGATCTCCTTTGGTTAATGTAAAATCAGGAGCCTGGGATCCAACGCTTGGCAAAGACCCTATGGTCTCGATGGGATTACCTTGAAAAGTAATTGTACTCATATACTCGTCCTTTTTAGTAAAGATTTTATAAAAAGCTAAGTATGTCTAACCTTATAGTCAAGTTAGAAAAGTATTATTAAATTCTTTGAATTGTTAACATGGATGGTAATGTTCTTAGGGATTTAAGAACTTTTTGAGTATCCTCTTTGCGTTGAAGTTCCATGGTGAATTGACCAGTTAAGTGTCCTTTATGATCCTCTTCTATCTTTCCTTCGATAAGGTGTCCTCTGTGTTTACGGACAGCTCCTTCGATTTCGCTAAAGAGATCTGATGTTTTATTAGCTACGAACTTAAAACGACGAGTGGCCAGAGGACTAATGGTCTCCCACTCTACTTCTATTTGTCTATCTTCTATCTCATTTATTGAGGCGAGATTTTTACAAGCTGTTTTGTGAACGATTATACCCCTGCCTCGACTGACATAACCAACAATATCATCTCCCATAGTAGGATTACAGCAGTTGGCAAGTTTAATCATGAGGTTACTTTCCCCATCGATCTTGATACCTACCTTGCTTTGATCAAGGATTCGTCCTTCTTCATAACCTTCAGGAAGATTTTTCTTTTTATCATGAGGTTCTCCTTCCGGTTTTTCCTGGAAGGATTTTCTTTTTGCTACAATATTCTGATCAATAATGACATCATCATGTTTATTGAGCCAGCTTCGAACCTTGGATCTGGCTCTGGCAGATTTAACAGAACGTAGCCAGCTTATGTGGGGGTGAGCATTGGGACTGGTTATTACCTCTATAACCTGAGTGTTTCCTAGTGGTCTATTGAGAGGTATAATCTGACCATCGGCTTTTGCTCCGATAATATGGTCGCCTATGTCTGTGTGGATATGATAGGCAAAGTCAATAGCTGTAGATCCTTTGGCTAACTGGATAACTTTCCCTTTGGGAGTGAACACATAGATATCATCTTTGAGAAGCTCTCCCTTGATCTCAGATAAAAACTCCTGGGATTCAAATTTCATATTATCCCAGCTCTTAAGCTTTTGAACAAAGGCAATCTCATCAGTGTTTACTTTGTCGATGGTTGTCCCTTTCTTGTATATCCAATGGGCAGCAATCCCATACTCTGCTGTTCTATGCATTTCATGAGTTCGTATTTGGATCTCCATGAGTTTACCCTGATCCCCCATAACTGTGGTATGAAGACTTTGATAGCCATTAGCTTTGGGCATCGCTATGTAGTCTTTGAATCGGCCTTCAATGGGGGTCATATTTTTATGGACTATTCCCAACATGGTATAACATTCAGAAGGGGTATTGCAGTATACCCGTATTCCTAACAGATCATATATACGACTGGCACTCCGTCCCTTTTTCTTCATCTTCTTATATATGGAATAAAAGTGTTTAGCTCTTGTTTCTACTTCTACATCCAAACGCTCTGCATGAGCGGCAGATAGTAATTTATCCTTTACTCTTTGAAGGTATTTAGCTCGCTCACCACGTTTGGCATCTACGACGGCTTTTATTTCGTAATAAGCTTCTTTGTAAAGGTTTTTTAGGGCTAAGTCTTCCAATTCAGATTTAATATTGGATATCCCTAATCTACCTGCCAAAGGGGCATAGATATCTAAGCATTCTGTGGCAATTCGTTTGATTTTATGAGGAGGCAGATGTTGTAAAGTGCTCATGTTATGTACTTTGTCTGATAGCTTAATCAGGATGACCCGAATATCTTTAATCATGGCAAAGAACATCTTTCGGATGGTTTCTGCTTCTTGAACGGATTTGCTTTTGGCATGGAGTATGGAGATTTTGGTGACCCCGTCTACCAGACGCTCCACTTCTTCCCCAAATTTATCTTTTAACTGTTGATTGGTAATCTCTGTATCTTCAATAATGTCATGAAGGAGACCTGCCATAATCGTGTTAGGATCCATTTTGAGATCTTGGTTCAGAATCGTCGCAACCTTTAATGGATGAATGATATAAGGTTCCCCACTAGCTCTTTTCTGTTCCTTATGAAGAGAGTCTGCGAAATGGGCCGCCTCCATAATTTTATCCTGTTCTTCAGGAGGGAACCTGTCTAACGTCTTCCTAAAATCTTCAAATAAATCACTTATTTGATCTCTGCTTACTAATTTTGCCTCTATCATGGTCTCATCCCGCCAGTAACTCTTACTTGTCCTGACAAATCTTTCCATTGTTGTATGTTAATATAACCAACCTCATGGAAGAGCTTTGCTATTTCCACCATTTGCCATGGTGCCGCCTCTATTAAAAGATAACCCTTTGAGTGGAGAGTGGCTATAGCCTGGGGGATTATTTTTCTAATCAGCTCCAATCCGTCTGATCCAAATCCATCCAGGGCCATAGCTGGTTCTACCCATCCTGCCTTGATCCGGTCTTGAGTTTCTTGTGGGGATAGATAGGGGGGATTTGTAGCGATTAAGTTATATTTTCCTGGTACATCAGATAGTAGATCAGAATGATGAAACTGAACTTCAATGTTCAGATTTTGACTATTCATTTTGGCTACATCCAAGGCTTCTGTACTGAGGTCACAAGCATGAACATCCCATTGGGGTTTATTATCCTTGATAGCCAAAGCCACACACCCTGAGCCGGTACATAGATCCAGAAAGTTCCCCTTATCCTGCATAAGTTCCAGACTGGCCTCAACTAAGATTTCAGTGTCCGGTCTTGGATCCAATACTCGATGATCTACATGAAGCTTAAGACCGTAGAACTCTCTATAACCTAATATATAAGCAATAGGTTCTCCCTGTTCTCGGCTTTTGATAAAAGAGTGAAATTGTTCTTGTTCATAAGTTGTTAGCTCATCAGGTCCCATGGCCAGGAGCTTTTCCTTTGTTGTCTTCAGGACCTTAGCTAATAATAAAAGAGCCTCCAGATAAGGAGACTCATTAGATGATAAAGTGTTGCGGCCTTCTAGTAGGGCCTCTCGTACTGTCATTACTGTGCTTTTAACGCAGCTTCCTGAGCACTTAACTTAAGAGCTTCAATCACTTCTGCCATATCCCCTTGGGTAATCGCATCCAGTTTGTATAAAGTAAGATTAATTCTATGATCGGTAACACGGTTTTGAGGATAGTTATATGTACGAATACGCTCAGACCTATCGCCTGAACCAACCTGGTTTTTACGATTTTCTGCTCGAGCTGCATTTTTCTTTTCTTCTTCGATTTCGAATAATCGTGCTCTAAGTACACGCATTGCTTTGGCCCGGTTCTTAATCTGTGACCTTTCATCCTGACAAGAGACTACCACCCCTGTGGGCAAGTGAGTGATACGGACCGCCGAGTCTGTCGTATTAACGTGCTGACCTCCAGCTCCTTGTGATCTAAAGGTATCTATACGAAGATCATTTTGATTGATATCAATTTCTGTTTCCTCTGCCTCAGGTAGTACGGCTACTGTTACGGCTGAAGTATGAACACGACCTCCTGATTCTGTAGCAGGAACACGTTGAACCCGGTGAACTCCCGATTCATAACGCATATCAGCAAAAACATCCTTTCCTTGAACGCTGAAAACGATTTCCTTATATCCTCCAAGTTCGATTTCATTTATATCCATGATCTCGATTTGCCATTTCTTGGATTCTGCGTAACGGGAATACATTCTATAAAGGTCAGCTGCAAAAAGAGCAGCCTCATCACCACCCGTTCCAGCTCTGATTTCCACAATGATATTTTTAGAATCCATAGGATCACGGGGAACAAGAAGAACTTTGAGCTTATCTTCAATAGTAGCTTTAGCTTCTTCTGCCTGAGTGAGTTCATCCTTGGCCATTTCCTTCATATCAGGATCGGACTCTTCTTCCAACAAAGTTTTAGAGTCGGCAATAGCCTGGAGTGTATCCTTGTACTCATTATATGTAGAAACCAACTCGGACATATGGGTATATTCCTGCATGGTTTCTTTGTATTTTTTAGCATCCTTCGTTATGTCGGGATCCGCAATAAGCATTTCAAGCTCTTTATAACGGATCTGGGCTGCTTCTAACTTATCTTGCATTATGCTTCCTATTATCAGGGGGATTCTCGCCTTTATAGCAAATTTAGACAGGGAAATCAATGCTGAGACTGTTCATTTGGCACACCTTACAGTATTCTATGGTTCTAATGAGGAAAAAGCTATGAAATGGAAGACTCAAAAATCAGAATATATTGTACAAAGTGATTTTTTAACACTGAGAGCAGACTCTTGTGAGTTACCAAATGGAACACTAATTGATCCCTGTTATGTTTTGGAATTCCCCAGATGGGCTAATGTTCTCCCTTTGACCAAGGACAATCAAGTCATTTTAGTCAAACAATACCGCCATGGTGTCCAGGAAACCTATCTCGAGATACCCGGGGGTATTGTAGAGGAGGGAGAGGATTTATTAGAAGGTATTAAAAGAGAGCTCCTGGAAGAAACAGGATATTCTGGTGGGAGTTTCAAACAAATATCCGCAGTAGCCGCTAATCCTGCCGTCCAGAATAATATGACCTATGGTTTTATTGCCACAGGTTTGGAAAAGACTCATAAACTAAACCTGGATGATACAGAAGATTTAGAACTTGTTTTAATGCCATTGGAAGAGTTCTATGATCGTTTTAAAAAAGGTGAATTTGTTCATTCCCTCCTATTGAATACCATATTCTATGGTTTAATAGATCTTGGTCTTATCAAACTAAGTTGACATAGTTCGCAGGAATAATCATAATCATCTCCATGGTAATAGCACCTATTAATAACAACAGATCAACAAACCTCTCATGGTGGTGGCTTAAGTAATAAGCCATTTGATCGAACTGTATTTGATGGCTTTGAAGGCTGTCGGATATAGTGAGTTGGGATGAAAGGTGCATCCTGTCTTTGATAGTCTTCTTAGTCATAAGGACATAAGGAGGCTAATATGTCATTACAATCAACACTATTCTCTGGGTGTTCCCCCTCAGGAACGCTAACATTAGGCAATTACATCGGGGCTGTCAAACAATGGGTACAGTGCCAGGATGACTACGATGGCATCTATTGTGTGGTCGATATGCATGCCATAACGGTCAAACAGGATCCCTATTTACTACGTCAAAGAGTATGGGATTTCTATGCTTTGTATCTAGCTTGTGGCTTGACTCCAGATAAAAGCACGATTTTTATTCAGTCCCATAATCCCCATCATAGTGAGCTAACCTGGGTCCTCTCTTGCTTGACCATGTTTGGTGAGATGTCACGAATGACTCAATTCAAATCTAAATCCAGGAAACATGAAAGCACTGTGGGACTTTTTACCTATCCTATTCTCATGGCAACGGACATCTTGCTCTACCAAACCAGTCTTGTTCCTGTTGGAAAGGATCAGGTTCAGCATTTGGAAATAACACGAGATCTGGCAGAACGATTTAACAATCGCTACGGTTCAATTTTTACAATGCCCGAAGCCTACCTGCCTACAGAGGGGGCCAAGGTGATGGATTTACAAGATCCAGGAAAGAAGATGGACAAATCCAGTCCTAATCCCAAATCCTATATTACACTCTTAGATACTCCCGATGAAGTGAGAGCAAAAATTTCTAAAGCTATAACAGATTCTCAAGGACGTTTTGATACAGGAGAAGAGCTGAGTGGAATCAATAATCTTGTGACCATCTATTGCTCTTTGACAGGGGAGGACCGCTCCTTTGTTATTAATCAATTTGAACCTCAAGGATATAAGGTTTTTAAAGATTCTTTAGTGGATGTCATCCTCGCTCACTTAGTTCCCATACAGGAACGGTATCATCATTACAAAGAAGATCACTCTTATTTGGAACAATTAGCCAAAGAAGGTTGTGAAAAGGCTATGGGAAAATCGAAAGTAACCTTAGACAAAGTCAAAGAAGCTGTAGGGTTTTAGACATAACGATTATAGCTTTTTAGCATAAGAAAGGATTCTGTCGAGGTGATCCCCTGTATGGTGGAGAGCTCTTGAGTGAGGAACTTAACCAAACCCTTATTGGAAAAAGTAAGAAGTTCTACAAAGAGATCATACCTTCCGGAGGTAATGGACACGTTCAATACGCCGGGTAACTG
The DNA here is from genome assembly GCF_000426705.1 of Spirochaeta cellobiosiphila DSM 17781. Taxonomy (NCBI): domain Bacteria; kingdom Pseudomonadati; phylum Spirochaetota; class Spirochaetia; order Spirochaetales; family Spirochaetaceae; genus Spirochaeta; species Spirochaeta cellobiosiphila. Next base: position 357,324 of record NZ_KE384556.1, on the reverse strand, counting down.
GGCGATCTCCTTGGCTTTTGCTTCCAATTGGGATGACTCACCAATGTTAATAGCGATGGTGGCTAATTGTTGATTCTCTAGGACATCAGGATTGATAGAGGCTCTGATCTTCAGAATCCCCACCTCTTTAAGTTTCTTAATACGCTGTCTGACAGTTCCTTCAGAAATGCCTAGCTCTCGAGCTAGGCTATTATTATTCTGGTGGGATTCTCTTAATATATTAATAATATTCCAATCGATATCATCTGGTTGCATTATATGTTTTTGAATGCTGTATAGGGTAGATCCAGATCTGCAGCCACTTGGGGACAGGTCATATGGCCCATGTATACATTCAGTCCTTTATTAATGGTATCATTCTGTCGTACTGCTTCTTCAACTCCAAGATCGGCAATCATTAGTCCGTACTTCAGAGTGACTCCCGTTAAAGCTTGTGTCGAAGTAATGGC
>NZ_KE384556.1:0-56775 GCF_000426705.1 Spirochaeta cellobiosiphila DSM 17781 | reverse complement strand
CGAAGAGTTAGATGATACCGAAGAGTTAGATGATGTCAATAAAAATACTGAACTTCAATTATCTTTGGAGCCAGAGCTTTTGGAGAAGTTCGATGCCAATAGGAAGGGTGAAGAATTAGATACATATTATAACAGTAATGAGGATGCGTTTGGAATCCTTGAAGAAATTCCCCAAATAACACCTTATCCTGCTATTCCTAAAGAAGATCTTATGGAATTACCTATAGTAGAAATAGATGGCGAGGCCTATTTAGAGGGAATGACGGGCGTACATAACAGTATTATTGTAAATAATATCGAAGAACCAAATTATGATCTAATAAAAGGGTATGAAGATAGAAGTATCACTACTTATGATAGTGAATTAGATAATCCCATAGTTTTCGAAGGTCGTTACATTGAATTTACTATAGCAAATCAGAATACAGATAGAACTGCGAAAGATGCAGTTATTATGGTCGATGGTGTCTTTCAGTTAAGTGATAATCTATCAGAAAAGAAAAGCAGCAATCATCAATTGAAAGAATTAGTAGATACTGTTTTAGACACAAAACATAATACTAATGATGAGGATATCTGGCCTGACATTTTTGAAGATACTGAAAATATTGAAGATCTTCTCAATAATTATTGGAATGATCATTTTTTTGATGTCGATACATATATGCAGCAGGACCCAAAAGTTAATAATTTGAAACAGGGAATGGTTCAGCTCTCAAAGTATTTCAGAGGATTTTGTGGTGGGATTCTTGAATTTAACAAAGAACTGACTTGCGTTGCTTCTCTTGGCTTAAGTCAGACTACTGTTGAGCGATTACATGAGAATTCAAAAAGTGATATGTATCAGTACTTATTTAATCTTAAAAATAGTTTGCTTTTGCCTGACATAGAAGAGTTCCCCAATATTCAAAATAGTTATTTTGACAAAAATGATATTCACTATATGAATTCTCTTTTGGTTATGCCTATACGGGTTAATCAAAATAAGGGAATTTTTATCTTATTTTATAAAACAACCGTAGATAGCCCCTCTCAGATTGCTACAAATGCCGTCAATATTGAATCCTTGACTTTTTCTTATTAGGGTATATAATGCAAACTACTTAGAAATTAAACAAAGTAAGTAAGGGGAGAATATGCGCACTTGGATTTTGATAGCTATTTGCCTCCCCACGGGTATAGGATTAGGCTGGTTAGCTAGGTGGATATACGCTAAGTATCAGCTTTCCTCTTTAGAACAAAGAGCGAAACGACTGAAACAAGATGCAATAAAAGAGGCTGAGGCCAAGAAGAAAGAAATTCTTCTTGAAGGTAAAGATCAACTTTTAAGAGATAGACATGCTCAGGAAAGGGAATATCGAGAAAGAAGGAATGAACTGCAGAAGTTCGAGCGACGGCTTTTACAAAAGGAAGATAATCTTGATAACAAGCTTACCGCGATTGAACGGCAGCAAAAAGAGTTAGCTACCCGTGATAAGGCAATAGATGAGAAAAGACTAGAATTAGATAAGCAAGAAGATAATTGGCGAGTTAAACTCGAAGAGATTAGTAGTTTAACTCAAGATGAAGCTAAGAAACTTATTATTCAGAGCATGGAAAATGAAGCTCGTCATGATGCTCAAGGATTAATAAACAAAATTGAACAAGAGGCAAATCTCACCGCTGAAAAGAAAGCAAGGGATATATTAGTTACAACGATACAACGTATTGCGACTGATGTAAGCTCTGAGATAACCGTTACGAGTGTTAGTCTCCCTTCTGATGAAATGAAAGGTAGAATAATTGGTCGTGAGGGAAGAAACATTAGAACCCTTGAGACCCTTACAGGTGTAGACATTATTATTGATGATACTCCTGAAGCAGTCGTTATTTCCTGTTATGATCCGATTAGAAAGGTAATTGCAAAGACTTCATTAGAAAGATTGATTTCCGATGGTCGAATACACCCTGCCAGAATTGAAGAAGTTGTACAGAAAGTTACCAAGGAAATAAGTCAAATCATCTTTGAAGAAGGTGAGAAGATACTATTTGATTTAGGTATACATAATATTCATCAAGAAGGTATTAGAGCATTAGGCCGATTACACTTTAGAACCTCATATGGACAGAATGTATTGACTCACTCAAAAGAAGTAGCTGTCTTGGCTGGTATGATTGCTGCCGAAGTTGGTGCTGACCGGGAAATAGCTAAAAGAGGTGCTTTACTTCATGATATCGGTAAAGGTATGGAGACTGATGGTGTTGCGACTCATGTAGAAGTAGGAATTGATCTTGCTAAAAAGTGGGGTGAAGATGAGAGGGTAATTAATGCTATTGCATCTCATCATGGTGATGTAGATCCAACATGTGTGGAAGCTATTGTAGTTCAGTTAGCAGATGCTATAAGTGCATCTCGACCGGGTGCTAGAAGAGAGACTCTTGATAACTATATAAAGCGTTTAGAAAATCTAGAGAGAATTGCTGAAAGTTATCAAGGAGTTGAAAAAGCCTTTGCTATACAGGCAGGTCGTGAACTTAGAATCATGGTTAATCAAGATACAGTAGATGATACAGAATCAAAATCACTTGCCAAAAATATTGCAAAACAAATTGAGGATGAATTAAGATATCCAGGAAGAATTAAGGTAACTATTATTCGTGAGACTCGAATAATTGAATACGCAAGATAAGGATTATTGTTCAAATGAGTGAAATACGAGCCCTTATCCTTGGTGATGTCATTGGACAACCAGGGTGTAGGGCCCTTTTTATAGGATTACAAAATTTAAAAAAAGAACATGCACCTGACATAATTATTGTAAATGGTGAAAATGCTGCTGATGGATATGGAATAACACCGGAGATTGCAGATAAATTTATGGCACAAGGTGTTGATGTTATAACCACTGGTAACCATGTCTGGCAAAAAAGAGAGATCTTAGACTATATGGATAAACACCCCCAGGTTCTACGTCCGGAAAATTATCCAGGGAAACCTCAGGGCCACGGGTACTACATTACTGAAATAAAAGGTCATTCTTTGGCTGTTGTCAATCTACAGGGAAGAGAACAGATGGGAAATGTAGACTGCCCATTTAGAAAGGCAAGTGAATTGACCCGTAAACAACTCTCGGGAATAAAGAACATATTGATAGACTTTCATGGTGAAATACCAATGGAAAAAGAAGCCTTTGCAAAACACCTGGATGGTAAAGTAACTATGGTTTGGGGTACTCATACCCATATTCAAACCAATGATGAGAGAATATTACCTAATGGTACTGGATATATAACTGATATAGGATCAACAGGTGTCAAAGATTCTGTTATTGGATTTGACCCAAAGATAGCTATAGAAAGAAGTTTGTCTCAAATGCCTCTAAGGCAGGAAGTTTTAGATGGTAATGCGACAATACATGGTATATTAGTAAAAATAGATCCTGATAATGGGCGTACCTTAGAAATCACCAAAGTTCAAGAGACTTCTTCTTTATGAAGAAGTCGATCCTCTTGGATCTACTGGTAGAGCAATATCCCGAATACACCCGTGAAAAGTTATTGGCCTATGTCCTTTGTGGGAACGTATATTGGGAGGACGAAAGATGCCCCAATCCTAAAGTGAAGTTTCCAGTAGATGCTATTTTTCATATTAGAGTTAAAAAGTTCGTATCTAGAGGTGGATACAAATTAGATAAAGCCATAGACATATTAAATATTGATATCAAAGACAAAGTTATGTTAGATGCTGGTGCTTCAACCGGTGGTTTTACAGATTGTCTATTAAAGAGATCTGCTAAATATGTTCATGCAGTAGATGTGGGATACAATCAATTAGCGTTTACATTGAGAAACGACGATAGAGTTAATAACCTTGAAAAAACTAATGTGTTATCCCTGAGCCTTAATACCCTCGATCCTTCTCCCCAAGGTGCTGTTGCAGATTTAAGTTTTCGTTCTCTAACAAATATTGTTGAGCATATTTTATCCTTAACAACAGAAGGTTGGATGCTTGCACTTGTCAAACCTCAATTTGAGTACGAAGAAGAAGATGATAGTTTTACTGGTGTGTTAAAGGATCCCCACGCGATCAGAACCACCTTATTACAGGTAATAGATAAGATATTCCAACAAGGATTCGGAATCCAGGAGCTTGTCCCTTCTCCTATTAGAGGAAGGAAAGGTAACCAGGAATTCATATTTTATATCACTAAAGCACCATCTCAAGAAAACAAGGAATATTTAATTAATAAGGTAGACTTACTGCTCAAAGACTTCTCGGCCTAAGGGGTCCATAATATATAATCCTTCTGCACCCAAATAGGGAACTTTCCTTCCTTCAATCAAAAACTGAACCTTATTCACTGTACTGAATTCTGTAGCTGTGTATACTATTTGTTTTAACTGTGCGTCGTATCCTTCAATTCCAATCTGATTAAATTGAAAATCCTCACTAAAATTAACTACGGCGATCCCATCTGCAACACTTATTCCCAATAACTTACTATCATGCGGAATCAAGCTTATGAGACCATCGTTAGCTTCTTCTGGTGTTGTTCCTGCTAATAAAATATGAAGTGTAGATGTTAAAGGCGATTCACTGTAAGGAATCTGTCTCTCTGAACTCCTTAAAAGAATTTTACCATCATTATTAACCTTTAGGAAATATAAGGTACTAATTCTCGTTCGATCTTGTGAATCTTCCTTTTCTTCTCTTGAATCAGAATCCACAGGTAGAGATTGATTCGAGTCTTCTACTTGATTTTCAACGACAGTATTCGTAGCTTCATTAGCTATTTCCTTCTCTTCTTCAGATAGATCAGGATTATAAGTAGAGTCGTCGAGATAAGTGGGATGTAATTCTGGTTCTTTGATTTCCCAGTTTTCTTGAACAATATCAACAAAGCCAGTGACTTCCAGTACATGTTCAATTGTCTTTCGGTTAAGTAAAAACACTACTAGTACAAATAAAACTAAGGCTATCCAAACAAGAACACTGGTGGGAATTTGACGCTTTTTCATGTTGTAATATTAACCATGCAATATTAAATTGTCCAGTGAATAGGTCTAGTTTGACATAGTACAAAAAGTTTCGTATAGTTTTCTATGATGAAACGATATACCGGTATTTCTGCTTCTAAAGGCATTTCAATCGGTAAAGCTTTTCTATATCAGGATGATGAGGCTTCTATTCCTAAGTTTTCCATCAAACATGACGATATCACACAGGAGATGAATCGTTTTGAGGAAGCGGTAGGGAAAGCCGTTGCAGAGATTGAGGATATAAAAAAGAAGACCGACTTCTCAAGTTTCGAAGGGAGTTCACATATCTTGGACGCCCACATACTCATGTTGCGTGATCCGGACCTTTCTCTCCAAATTCAAAAGATGATGACCGAAATTCTACTAAATGTTGAATGGGTACTCCAAAAAGTCATGGATAATTTGATTCAGAAAATGAATTCCTTTCAGGACTCATATTTAAGAGAGAGAAGTTTAGATTTTAATGACATTAGTAGGAGAGTTCTGAATCATTTAATGGATCGGGACCTTTTGGATTTATCTAATCTTAAAGAAGACATAATTCTTGTAGCTCATAATTTAATGCCCTCAGATGCTGTTGCAATGAGGAAAGAACATGTCAAAGGGATGGCCCTTGATGTTGGGAGTAAAACCAGTCACACAGCTATACTTGCTCGTAGTTTTGAAATTCCGGCAGTCTTGGGGTTAGGAAGTATTTCAGAAGAAATTCAGAATAGAGATCTCCTCATAATTGACGGCAATAATGGGATTGTCATCGTAGATCCTGATCAAGCCACCTTAGATTTTTATCAGAGTCATCTTCAAGAATGGCAGAGGAAAGAAAGTCAGCTCCTCTATATGAATGAGTTATCTGCTGAAACCAAAGATGGCAAGTTAATTTATTTAAAGGGTAATATTGAAGTTCCGGAAGAAGTGGATTCCATTTTTGCACATGGTGCAGACGGTGTCGGGTTATATCGTTCTGAGTTTCTATTCCTGAGTAAACATACCATGCCATCAGAGGAAGAACAGTATAAAGCGTATACCTCTGTGTTAAAAGGCGTAGGAGGTAAAGCTGTTACCATAAGAACTTTGGATGTTGGTGGGGACAAAATACTAAAGAACATAAATATAAAAAATGAAAATAATCCTATATTAGGCTGGCGTGCTATACGCTTTTGTCTGAGTGAACCTGATATATTTAAAACTCAACTTAGAGCTCTTCTTAGGGCTAGTATTTCAGGTAATTTGCAAATCATGTTTCCCATGATCTCGGGGATTGAAGAGTTGGAGCGTGCTTTAGCTATCCTTGAAGAAGTAAAATATCAACTTAAAAGAGAAGGGATTCCTTATCGTGATAACATTCCTATTGGAAGTATGATAGAAGTCCCCTCAGCAGCTATGACCACTGAAATCATAGCAAAAAAGGTAGATTTTCTATCAATTGGAACAAATGACCTCATTCAATATACTTTAGCGGTTGACCGTGGCAATGAAAAAGTGGCATATCTCTATGAACCGTTTCATCCGGGAGTATTAAGATTATTAAAAATCATAATAGAAGGTGCTCATTCCCAAGGTATCACTGCGGGGATGTGTGGCGAGATGGCAGGAGATCCCTTAGCCACTGTTATTTTACTAGGTTTAGGCCTAGATGAATTCAGTATGAGTGCCTATATGATACCTAAAATAAAAGGCATCATTCGATCCACCAGTCTTCTAGAAGCTGAAGAGCTTGTTGGTAATGTAATGTTAATGCGATCCTCCCGTGAAATTGATAAGCATGTAAGAAGATGGATGGAGGAGCGTTTTGACATCACCTAGAGAAGCTGGTTTGCCAAGAATTGCTATTGCTGGAAGACCCAATGTAGGTAAATCTACATTATTTAATCGATTGATAAAAAAAAGAAAAGCTATTACTGATCCCACACCAGGAGTTACTCGAGATCCCATTGAAGGATCTTATAACATATCCGGTATCCCCATGAGACTAGTGGATACTGGAGGATATAAGCTGGAAAATGAAGGTTTTGACGAATTAGTATCCCAAAAAAGTCTCTTGACTGCATCGGAAGCTGATCTCATTCTTTTAGTATTGGATGTTACAGAAGTAACTCCTGAAGATGAAAGCTTTATGAAGATGTTGCGGCCGTACACAGAAAAGGTCATGTTAGTGATTAACAAGATTGATTCTGAAGAGCGGGAGAACTTAGTTTGGAATTATTATTCCTATGGTTTTGAAAAAGTTATTGGTATTTCTGCTACTCATGGAAGGGGAATAGCCCAGCTGGAAGAAGAAATACTGAACTATCTTGAGACAAAGAATTTTGATTATACTGAAGTGAGTGATCCTATTGATATAAGACTTGCCATATTAGGTAAGCCAAATGCTGGAAAGTCTACACTAACAAATGCTCTTGTAGGAGAGGATAGATCTATTGTCTCTGATATCCCGGGTACCACTCGTGATGTGATTGAAGGGTCTTTTCACTACAAAGGTAAAAATATTCAAGTATTGGATACAGCGGGAATAAGAAAAAAGAAGAAAGTTGCGGAAAATGTAGAATACTATTCTGTCAATAGAGCCATTAGCACTATTGATGATTCAGATGTTGTCCTGTTGATGATTGATTCCATTGAGGGCTTAACAGATCAAGACAAGAAGATCGCCGATCATGTTGTTAAACATGGAAAAGGTATCTTATTAGTCTTGAACAAATGGGATTTAAAACCTGATATCGAGAATTTGGAAGATGCTGAAAAGGATAAGATTAGATATTTTTTCCCAATCCTTGATTTTGCTCCCATTCTAACTATTTCTGCCAAAGAAAAGACAGGATTGAAAGAACTCCTGAACAAGGTAATTCAAGTACAGACACAACGCTTAAATCGGATTGATACAGGGCGATTAAATCAAGCATTGGCTGATTGGGTTGATCAAAATCCAGCACCGAATGTAAAAGGTAAGTCACGTAAGATCCGCTATATAACTCAAGTGAGTGCAAATCCTGTAAGTTTTGTCTACTTTGTTAATAGGAAAGTCGGTTTCCCTGCCGCATATATTGAATATATTACTAATAGGATCCGAAGAGATTTTGGATTCCATCATATTCCTATTCTTGTGGAAGTACGGGAGTCTAAATAATCATGAAGATTAGGGCATTAATAATAACTATGGTGCTGGTTAGCTGGCCTCAAATCATTAATGCCCAAAGTAGTTTTCCTGAGAACTTCGAGATCAGGCAAAAATACAATAAAATAATGACGGCTCCTATCGCCGATATACTAGATGAGACGGCCTTTGTTTATGAACAGATTGGAAGTCCACATAGGGTAAAGTTCGACTTAAAGCAACAGGCGGGGAGTGTTTATTTTTTATTTCTAAATGAAATGGATTATAAATTCCCTGTATACAGCAGAGGTTCCTATGTTGTTAAAAGAGATGAAAAAACTGGAGAATTTCTTCAAGTTAAGATTTTTCTCCAAAGCGATGAAGGGACTTTCCTAAGAATATATCCCAGTCATGAAAGGACTTTTATGGATATATATTTGAGAGGCAAAATGCTATATGAAGGAATTAATTTATCCCTATCCTTTCAAGATGTATTAAAATACCCTTTTTATAGTCTGCAATTAAATTCTGATTCCTTGATAGATTGGAATAATCTAGTTCCCCAGCCAGGTAGATTCCCAGAACGATTACAAAATGTCATTAGCTCTATTGCAAAAGCTTTGCCTTCCTTAGGAGATGCTGAGGATGGGGCTATGGATGAAAACGGCCAATTTGTATTTATTGAATCTTTATCAGATCAAGATGAAGGTCCTGGCTTTAATTGTTCTGGTTTTGCCAAATGGATTGCCGATGGTTTTTATAAGCCCATATGGGGGCGGCTAATGAATATAGAAGGTCTGAAAACAAAGCACTTGGAGTCCAGAGGGAATACCTGGAGCAGAACACGTGAAAACCGCGATCCCTATTTTGGTTTAGATTGGACTCGTAATATCGCTTTAACCTTAGGTTCCTTAACTGGCAAACCTGATTTTGAGAATCCAGAAAAATATGATGTTCGAGATATACCTTTTATTAACTATGTAGAAGATGTGGGATATTCCATTGATGATTTGGATTTTGCTCTATATATACAAGCTATTAAAGATCCAGGTAATATTTATTGGGGATCGGTTAATAAAGAATTTGGAACAGCTCCTGTATTAAGACAACATATTCATGTTGCTATCTTCATTCCCTGGTTTGATGAAGATGGTAATTATCATGTGGAAGTATTTGAACGAAATCACAAAACAAGTATTAAATCACTCAAAAGTCGATATGAAGGCGCCTTTGTCCATTTAACCTATAGTAAAGTTCCTGCAGACTTTTCTCTTCCTATCGTTGAATAATCCTCTAGGCTGATGTATTTTTTATCATATGAAACAAGTCATAATATTTCTGTTTATATCGTGCGTCCTAACAGTATCAGCTTTTAGTCAGGATGGAATTCTTTTCCGTCAGGCAGAAGAGCATTTTCAAGCAGGTCGAATCCAACTGGCGTTAAACCAGTATGAACAAATTATTAAGAAATACCCCCTGTCACGGTATCTAAAGGATTCCTATTATGGAGAAGCCTTGGCAACTATGAGATTGGGGCAAGATGAAGAAGCCAAGAATCTGTGGCTTAATTATTTAAATCAGTATCCAGAAGGCATGGATGATGCCTCCTTTTGGTTAGGAGCTTCTTATTTTAAACTGGGTCAATGGCAAGATGCTTTAGATTATCTATCTAAGACATCGAATGATTCTGCATATTCTGAAGAAGCAGATCGCTTATCAAGTATTTCATTAGCGAAGCTTAACAAAAATAAAGAGGCCGCTGAAGTATTTCAACAATTTTATCAGGAACAAAAGTCGTATAGCAAATATAAAGATGAATTAGTCATTTATTTTTCCGTTCTTCTCAAATTACAGGAATATGATAAATTGATTGAAATATATGAAAAACTAGCTTTACAAGATACCCATGTCTATCACCAATTAAGTTTATACGCTTCAGAAGCATACGACTCTAAAGGGGATGACACTAAATCAAGTGCTATTACCAGAAGTTTGTTAGGAGCCGAACAAGATATAGCAGCCGTTGCCTATCAACGTTATTTTCTCATAGCCCAGTCAAATGGGGATGATATGGAAGCTTTTGTTAGGCAGGCCGAAAGAGACTTAGCAGGAATGCCTGGTATCCTAAAAGAATTTTGGCTTCGTGTAGGCATTGATTATTATCAGAAAAATAACTACGACAAGGCTGAAATCTATTTGTGGAGAGTTTGGGATCTCAAAGATAGCCAAAATATATCAGGAACCGTTCCTTTGTATTTAAGCTCAATTATGGAGCAAAAAGGTGATATCCCGGGAGCGATCCAAGTGATTCAGAGTTTCACCGATATATCTCAAGATAAAAGATCCAATCTACTATTCAAATGGGGCTCCCTACTCATAAAGCAATCTCAATGGGAACAGTCTTTTATGACAATGGATACTCTCATAAAAGAGTATCCTCAATTTGAGTTTATAGGAGAAGCAAGGTATCTTGGTTCTTTTGCTCTCTATAAACAAAAAAAATATCAAAAGGCTTATGAATATATTACTCCCCTTGCCACAGTTGCATTGAATGATTCATTAAATGAGAAATACTTACGACTCAAGGGACAATTGGAAGTGAAGCTTAATAAGGATGGTATTACAACATATGAGCGTTATATCCTTGTTAATCCTAAGGATTCGATTGCCTTAATTGAACTTGCCAACCTTTATTATCAAAAAGGGGAATATTCCAAAGTTCTCAATTTAAAAGATCCAAATAATACTCCTCAATTGGCCTATCTAAAAGGTTTATGTTCCTTGAATAACAAAGACTATGATGGTGTTCTTCGCTATCTTATGCCTATCACAAGAACATTAAAGGGTGATAATAGTAACTATTCATTGAAAGCATATGCATTATTTTATGCCGGCTGGGCTAACTATCGCCTACCCAACTATCCAGAAGCTGTTCGCTTATTTACTCAATTGTATAAGGAATTCCCTGCTCATGAATTTGCTGAGGAGAGTCGGTATATGGCTGGTTGGTGTTCTTTTACTATGGAGGATTTTCCAACAGCAGAATCAGTGTTTAGATCTTTAAGTAATGACAGAAGTATAAGTACAGAGAGATCTCTTAAAAGCCTTCAGCTACTAGGTATCACCCTGGTTAACGAAGACAAAGATAACGATGCTTTACTAGTGTTTGAAGACTATCTGAATAAGGATAGTAAATCCACCAGAGCTCAGGAAGTGGCAATGAGTTCAGCACGAATACTTACTACTTTAAAAGGTGTCGATAGTGGGATTGCCATGTATAAAAAGGCACAGAATATCAATCCTTCAACTTCCATAGGCCAGGAAGCAGCGTATAGCATCGCAGAGACATACTCTCAGGCAGGTGAATATAGTAAAGCTAAAGAGTCTTTCTATCAGTATAGACAGGATTATCCTAAAGGAGAGTACTATGATGATGCTCTTTATTGGGGCGGTATCGCAGCTCAGAATATAGATGAAAAATTTGGAGCATTACTTCTTTGGGAAGAACTACTGGATATCGCTAACAGTCCTTACAGATCCGATGCCCTATATCGTTCTGCAGAAATCTATGCTAGCGAAGGGAACTATCGTAAAGCACTTAATTTATATGGTGAGTTAATATCTTCTTATCCTGCTGCTGCTAATTCTCTACAGGCAGAGACCAGGTCAGAGCAGTTACGATTGCAACTTTTGGGTTTAAGTGATCAAGAAGCAGAATTATCTGTAATCATTGGTAAAGAAGGTGGTTCTAAGTCAGCAAAAGGAAGGGAAGCCCTCGTCTCATTAAGTAGACTTTATATATATGAGAGTCGAGGAAAACAAGGGTTAGCTATTAAAATGTTGGAAGATGTTATAAGCAAATACGATGAAGATCCTTACTGGGCAGCTAGAGCTCAATTTCTATTAGGAGAATATTACGCGAGAGAGAATGATCCTCTTGAAGCAGGAAAAGAATATTTGAAAGCCGCCACTATGAATCCCTCAGATAGAGATCTGATGGCTATGAGTTTATATCGGGCTATGGATATGAGTCTTCAAGCCAATAAACATAAAGATGCTGAGGCTTTATTCCAAAGACTCAAGTCCTATTTCAGTGATACCCCCTGGGTGACAAAGGGCCAAGAATTACTGGAGGCTCACAAATGAGAAAGTTATTAATATTAGGTATATTCACAATTATTTCTACCTCCTTGGTCTTTGGGCAGGAAGCTCCAGAAGAACCGGGGATCGTCCTTCCCCGTTTAATGCTCGAAGTGCAGGATATAGATTTGGATGATATACAAACAATATTACCTTCTCAGGAGGAGTTAGGTTCTCCTGATATTGAGCTACCTCTACCTCAGCCAGAGGATTTACAAGTAGACATGAGCTCCATTGTCCTTAATGACTCTATAGAAATAACACCGGAGACCACAGGTAACAGAGTAATCCCTTATTATGCTTCAGGGGCTATAGGGGCAGGTTCTATGAATTACCTGATGGGGCAAATTGAGCTTTCTATGCCAAATAGCAATCCCGATTTTGATCTCAAGTTTTCTCATGAGGCTATGGATGGTTATTGGTCTGGTGATTCTTATCAGAGTGCCGGAAGCGGTAGTTACAATAGACAGGAAATCTTTCATGGCGACTTAAGTATTCAAAAAGATCTTTTGACCTTTGGTGGTAATTTAGACTTCAAAGAAAGAGAAGATGGTCTTCAAAACGGTGGTGGCCTGAATGAATATGAATCACAACGCACCAGGAATATTGATGCTAATGGTAATGTGACCTGGAATATAAAACCACACTGGAATGTTTTAGGTTATGGGGAGTATAGCGGCTTCTTTAGTGTGTTAACCGGAACGAATCCCTATGATACCAATGAGAATCGTGTGAAGGCTTCTGGTGGTATTCAGTGGTTCTCTGATGATGTTTCCATAAAGGCTGCCCCTTATGGACAGTATTGGTCAGTAGAAAAAGGATCAAAAAGTATGGCTGGTGTTGAGATGAATAGTGAAGGGGCAAAGGGAACCTTTAGATATTCTATAGACAGTCAGTTAGGATGGGGATTCAATGATGCCCTATGGTCACCTTTTCATTTAACATTATCCTATCGTCCTAACTACCAGTTGGGTTTTGAAGTCTATGGGGGAAGAATACAAGAGTATTACTCTACCTCCCTCATTAATGATTTATATCTTTTGCCCACTCTTGATTTAAAAGAGAATCTTGGTTGGACTGGGGGAATATCAGCATCCTATACATGGTCATCCTTTAATCTCTCATTCAATGTCCCCTATTCCTATTATGAGTCCCGACAGGTCATTACCAAGGATTTGGAAGCACAATCGGGTCTTTTTGTAACAGAAAAAGATGATGGCCCCCAATTAAGACCAAAATCTACTATTGGTTACGAAAATAATGGATTTTATACCAATGGGGGACTAGAGTTGACTCTATTCGAAGACTCTTGGTATGAGGATTATACCAAAGTAACCTGGGATTTCGGTTATGAATCTGTCTCTCAATGGGGTATTAGATGGACCAATTGGTATATTTTACGTAATTCTGGTTCAGATTCCATGCCACAATCCAATATTGAGGGCTATTATAAAGTGAATCAGGGCTTAGTTATTGCTTTGGAAGGACAAGACCTGTTAAGTCCCTTTATCTCAGAGGGACGGGAACTCTATGGTACTTATCTAGAACCAGGGTTCCTTGTTAATTTACAAGCTCGAATATCATTTTAATAATCTGTGAAGGAGAAGTTATGTTAGCAATATTAGAATACGGGGGAGTAGTAATGGCTTTGATTCTACTGCTCTCTTTAGTTGCCACAGTTATCATAGTGGAACGTCTATTATATTTTAGAAAAATTAAAGTCGATGAAGAACAGATACTAAATCGTTTAAAGAATGCTTTAGAAAAAGAGCATTATGATGAAGCCTTAAGTATATGTGAAAGCAATCCTTGTCCTGTATCAAACTTGATGAAAGTAGGCATAGAATATCGTAATTACAGTCCTCAAGTAATAAAGGACACCGTATTAGATGCGGCTAATTTGGAAATTCCTTCTATGGAAAGATTTTTATCCTCTTTAGGTACAATAGCCAACATCAGTCCTCTTTTAGGGTTATTAGGAACTGTTGTCGGTAATATTCAAGCTTTTGATGTCCTGAATGGTCTTGGCGGTGCTGGAGATCCCAGTGCGTTAGCTGGAGGTATCTCAAAAGCTCTTATCACGACTGCTGCAGGTATTATTGTATCCATACCTTCTACTATATTTTATAATTACTTGGTGACAAAGGTTAATCATACCATCATTAGACTTGAGAATAGAGTTAGTGAATTAGTAGCCCTATTGAAGAAGGAAAAGGTATGAGATTCAGAAGAAATCTGACACCCAATGCCAAAGTCGATCTTGTTCCTATGATTGATGTTGTGTTTCAGCTGGTTGTCTTCTTCATGGTATCCAGTACTTTTAATTTAACTCCGGCTATAAGCCTAATCTTACCAGGTTCTACTACTGCTGATGTGGTACAGGTGACACAGTTAACTGTAACAGTTATAGATAGTGATCAGATATATTTGAATAAAGAATCTTATTCAATGGATCAGCTTGGAGCGGCTTTAGCTAAGTATTCCCAGGAGGATAGAGCTCAATTTGATAGTATTATACTTCAGGGAGATGCTACAACTTCTTATGCTACTATCATAGAAGTGATGGATGTATTACGCCTCAATGGTTTTAAAGGTATACAACTTAAAACGAGGGAGGTCCAAGACTAGTGACCTATCAGGAAAAAGAACGTCTTAGCATTAGTATTATAGCCGCATTGATTCTTCACTTGCTGATATGGTTTGTTATGACCTTCTTTGACTGGCATTATGAACCAACCAAGGAAGTGCTTGGTCCTTTATATGTCGATATATCCCCATTACCAGGCTCTGCTGTAAAAACAGTACCCAACATTGAAGTAAAAGAGGATAGTACAAGGGAAAAGCCAAAGGCAGAGGAAACTAATCAAGATATAGAATCTCCCAGCACTTCTACACCTTCTCCGAATCCTCAAAATGATAAGCCCACACAAATAGCTCAAGGCTTGGCCACTGACCAAGCTCAAAAAACAGAAGTGTCAGAAGGAGAAGTTGTTCCCAACAATGATAATCCTTCTACTGTTGTTCAAGGTGAAAAAAATGAACCACAACAAGAGACGCAGACAGATGTTGATGTGACTTCAAAAACGAGTGAACCTGTTCAGGAAGCAGAAGAGCCTAGTCCATGGTTCCAGGATTTTAATCTTGATGATTCTCTGAAGGTCAGTGAAAACTCAAAAGGCACTGTTCAGGATAATGGTTCAGGGGAATCAAGTCCTACTGAAAATGTTTCTGGAATAGAGTGGGATGATCCCACGAAGGGAAGAGAACTTATCTATGGTCCTCCCATCAAATTACCTTCTGGTTTTAATGAACAAATTTCTTTTGAGATCGAGTTCGAGATAACAGAAGCAGGGAATTTAGTCCCCTTGAAAGTTATTCCCAAAATAGTTTATGGTGACGTCAGAAAAGATATATTTGATCAACTTCGTAAATGGCGATTCAAACCGGCACCAAGTCAGAATGGAAAAGACAATGTTGTTCGAGGACGAATCCCCATAGATACAGTAATTAAGAGGTAATAGTGAAGATTGAAGCGGTGGCCTTTGATATCGATGGTACTTTATATCCCAATAGTGAAATGTACCTGAAATCGATTCCCTTTGTAATGGGACATCTTAGAGAACTAAAAACTTTTTCAAAGGTTAGAAAAGATATCCGTGACCATAAACAGTTTGTTGATTTTCACCAACAGCAGGCCATCATGATGGGGGAGGCCTTGGGCATATCTCCCGAACGGGCTAAGGCGTTAATCAATAGAGTATTTTATACCAGATGGTTTAAGGTTTTTAATCATTTAAAACCATTTCCCCATGTAAAAGAAGTATTAGAATCTTTTAAAAGTAAAGGCCTTAAATTAGCAGCATTAAGCGACTTTCCTCTTCAAGACCGTTTAAATAAACTTGGTTTGGATGAGTATTTTCCTGTAAAATTAAGTTCAGAAGATGTGGGACGTTTGAAACCCAATGTAGAACCCTTTGTTGAGCTACAAAAGAGATTGGAAATCCCTGCAGAAAATATACTCTATGTAGGTAATTCTTATCAGTATGATGTGGAAGGATCCCATAAAGCCAATATGAAGGCTGCTCATCTTGTAAAACGACCCAAAAAACAAAGTGAAGCCGAGTTCTCCTTTTACAACTATCATGAGTTGGAAAAATGGGTGTTAGGCCAATTACAATAGCTATGGTAAAATAGCATCTAATAAATAAACTGGGAGCTATTTATATGGTATTCACAACAGGCAATATTATAACTCTGCTTATTGTAGTATTGATATTGTTTTTATATAGACAACTTGATAAAGGGAATCGCTCACTAGAGAAAGTAAAGAGATATTCTGATAAGATAAGAGATGACCTTGAGAAATTTGTGGATGAACGTACAACAGAAATAAAGGATATCGCTGTTGAACTAGAAGTTCATCAAAAATCTGGCCGTGAGGTCCTTAACCGTATTCAATCTATTGAAGATGAGATAGCCAGCCGGGCTGATGTATTGGATAAGGTCAATGATCGTATACTTGGATATGATGGATCCCTATCGGAACTGGAAGAATTAACAAAGGCTGTACAGGAAAATGTAAACCGGATTCGTAAAGAATCGGAATTTGTTGATACCATTGGTAAGCGGTTAAAGGATTCCAGTCAGCGAATTGCCCTAATTGAAAAGCAGATTCCTGAAATCAACCAGTACTTCACAGAAGAAAACCAGAATCGTTTTAATGAATTAAAAGACATTATCCTTGGTGAGTCCCGTGAAAGTTATCAAGCCTTAGAGCTTCTTGTAAAGGGTGAGTCAGATCGTATACAGGAACTGGCGGATTATGTTAACCAATTAGAGGACAGAAAAGAGCTTTTTGAAAAACGTCTTACTGAAAATGCCCAGAACCTAATGAATGAATCCCTTAAGACGGCAGAAGATAAAGGCAGCCAGATTAAAAATGAACTCATTCAAACATGGGAACAAGCGGTATCCTCCTATAGAACACAATTCAATCAGGCACAGGATGAGGCTAGTAAAAACTACACTGCCTTGATTAAGGATTATCAACAGAAAATTGATAATGCGAGAGAAAAGGGCATCAATCTCGAATCTGAAGTATTTGAACAGTTAAAGGCCAATATTTCCTCCCATGTAAATTCTTTAAATGACAATTGGGCCCATGAAATAGAACAAATTAATAATCAGTTACAGCAACAAATCCAGGAACTTGATCAAACATCACAGGATGATCTTGGGAATATACAAAGAAGTGTGACTGATAGAATTGAATCACAACAGCAGGTTTTGGATGACCGTATACAGGAAATAGATGATTCCTACAGATCCAGAATGACAACATTACAGGATCAGCTGGATCAAAATCTAAGCGATATGAATGATCAATTAAGCCGTTTTGATAGGGATCTGCAACAGACTTTATCAGAACAGGATGACAGGCTTCAAGATTTTAGTCCCAAAATCGATCAGCTTGCCCAGGATTTTGATTCTAGATTCAATAACTTAACAAATGAAGTCGTGGAAAGGCAAAACAACATAAGTAATGATCTTAAAGTAAGCCAGGATTCTTTGAGTCAGGATCTTGAGAATAGATTAGCTATCCTTTCCCAGGATCAACAATCTCTTTTAGCCAATTCGATAAGTGATATGGAACAGCGTAATGCGGCCCGTATAAAAGAAGCGGAATCTCAACTTCTCAGTCAGGGAGAAGAGCTGTCAAAGGATATTATTGCCCAGGAACAATCCTTATCAAAGGTAATTGAGGATTTAGAATCAGACATTCAACGTCGATATACAGATGCCCTTCAAAAATTGGATCTCAATCAACAGGATTTCACTGAATCAACAGAGGCCGCTAAAAGTAAAATTGACAATTTCCAGCAACAATATCAATCACTTGCTGATAATCTGAATCAAAAGATTATTCATCATAAAGAAAGTCAGGATCGTGCTTTTGAAGATATGAATCAAGAATTAAAGGATCAGATTCAGAATCTGGAAGATCAGATGATAAGGGTGCAGACTCTAAGTGATGAGATCGAAAGTCTGGCTGGAGAAACAAGGGCCTTAGCTCATAAACAAAAAGAAGAATTCTATCAAGAACTGGAAGACTCCCAAACAACTCTAATTGCTACTTTAAAGGATAGTCACAAAGGTGTGGAAAATACAGTCTTCCAGAGTCTGGATAATAGACTTACCAGCTATGAAGAAGGTATCTCAGGACGTTTGGATAAGCTGGAAGCTCTATCAAATGATATAGAAAATCTAGATGAAAATTTAAGACAGCTTATGAAAACTTTTATGGTCAAGGCAGAAGATAACTTACATAAGTTTGAAGAACGGCTGGAAGATGATAAAAACAATGCTGCTGTACGTCTCAATCAGGATATCCTAAGTCTTGATGATGAAATGAAGCGCTTAGAAACAGAGTTGAATGGTCTAAAGGAAAGGGCCTATGATAATGTTAGTTCTAAACTAAAGATCTTCGAAGATGATTTCTTTGAGGACTTAAAAACTCGTTCTGGACAAATGGAAGCCGCCCTGGATGAATGGTCTGCTAACTTCAACAACAACTTGTCTGAGACAAAAGAAACCCAACGAATACAACAGGAAGACCTCAGTAATCGTTTGTCTCAAATGCTTCGTAATGAACTAAATGAACTGGAAAAGAATTCCATGAATCAGATTACGAATTTGGAAGATCAGTTAAAGAATTTCCAAAACGAATTAACTACCCAATTGGCTAAGGGAAGTGACGATATTCAGTCCCAAGAACAGGAGTTAAATAAACAACTAAAACAAATGGAGCTAGCCAGTCAGGAACGTTTTGATCAGGAAATCCGTAATCAGGAAAGCCTCTTTGGGGATAAGTTAGTCAGATATGAGAATGAACTACAGGGAAGGCTGAATCTTACTACCGATGCTATTGAAACAAGTCGTTTAGAGAATCAACAATTATTAGAAGCTGCCAGAGATGATGTAACACGTTGGCAAAGTAAAATACTACAGGATATTAAAACTACCGAAGGAGACTTCAGTCTTAAGCTAGATGACTGGAGACGGGGCCTGGAATCCCAAATGGGGCAAATCAAAGACGAGTTCCTTGCTCAGCGTGAAGATATAATACTTTCTTCTCAAGAAGAACGTATTAAATTGAAGAAAGAATTACAAGAAATGTCAGATCAAATGTCAGATCTTCAAGGTGATTTAAAAGAAAGAACCATCAAGGCTATCGAAGGTTTGGAAAGGGAAAAAGAAGTCTTTATCCTTGATTTTCAAAAGAAGACCAGAGAGATTGTCAGTGAGTCTGACGACAAACAAAGGGAGATCTTCCAAAGCTTACAAGATGCTCGAAATACCATCGAAACTCATCAACAGAACTTCACTGATAAGATTGATCAGAGTTATCAATTGATAACTACTAATTTGGAAGCCTTAGAAAGGCGTCAGCAAGAGTTTGTAGCCCAGACGAAGATCTTTGATCGCGCTGATAGTCTTAAGTTAGAATTAGAATCTAAAATTGGAGATCTTAAGAGTGATATTACTCGTGTTGAAAAAGACCGGGAAGAACTGGTCACTCTATCACAGGAAATTCTTAAGATCCGTGATTTGACCAATGATGTCTCTGATAAATTATCAGATTTCTATGATCAAAGAAACAAAATCGAAGCTATGGAAAATGACTTTCAGAAGGTTGTCTCCATATCTAATTCTATTGATACAAAGCTGGTTTCTGTCACCGAAAGTCATGATAGACTTCAGGATATACAAGTAAAACTAAGACGACTTGAAGAAAATGAAAAGGGCATCGCCCAAATCTACCAGCGACTGGAGCAAAAGCAGGACTTACTCAGTGAAACGATAGATGGTGTAGATAAAAGTTTTGATCAACTTAAATCCATCGAAGAACGTATATTTACTATAAGAACACAATTAGATAATTTACCAGAACAGGTTGATTCTATTCGTGAATTACTTGATCAAGTTCAAACAGATAAATCTCAGGTAGATCATGCGATACAGCAATTAACTAACCTGGATGAAAGCGTAGAATATCTAGAAACTCGTATCAATGAAATGAATAAAGCTAGAGAGTGGCTCGCTAAAACAGAAACTCGTTTAGAAGAAATCTCCAAGCAGGCTCAAGAACAAGTTCGGTTATTGGGTACTTTAGCTAAGGATGAACCTGCCAGTAGACGGACTAAGGGAGCTCCTAATATGGATATTAGGGAATCTGTTATCAAATTAGCACGACAGAATTGGAAGATCGAGGAGATCGCACGGGCAACAAAGCTTAGTCGCGGTGAGGTTGAGTTGATCTTGGAGATGGGTGTTAAGGGATAATAGAGATTATAAAACAAGATTTGTAAGAAATATAGATATTTTATTTAAACAGAGGCTATTTTAAAATAGCCTCTTCTCTTAATAAGCAAACTTCTTATCCAACCAATCATAAGCGGCATCTTGTTGTTCTTTATAGAAAACATGACCATAAGGCCAGAATCGCGTTTCCAGATTATTCCCAGCCCCTGAAGCATTCCATATCTTATGCATTTTATCAAAAGCTTCCTTTGCACTAGATGGGGGAAAAAGGCCATCCTCTTCTCCTGCATAGAATAACATAGGTTTAGGTGCTGCAAGACCAGCAACATCTGGATAATCCAGATATTTGCCAATGAAAGGATGAAGCATGGTATAAGCGGATGATCCTTTGAGCTGATTACTACCTGGGACCATTAAGCCTTTCATTGTGGCCATCCAGTTCTCTACAATACCTGCTTTAATATCTGGTGATAAGGAAGCCACTTGCCAAGCTCTAAAAGCTCCCATGGAAAAACCAACAGCAGCTACTTTCTCTTTGTTAACTTGTTTTAAACTTGCTAGAAATTGGGCAGCGCGACAATCCTCTAAAGCTATCCATCCAGCATAGGACACACCCATATTGAACATATTAGAGGCTAAGGATTGCTGGGCCTCGGTGTTCCAACCTTCAACGCTACGATCTCCCCAGCCAAGAGCATCACAGCTTAAAACAACATAACCACGTTTGGCCAACTCATCACCTGGGAATGTTCCTGTAAAGTATTTTTGACTCCAAGCTTTAGAGGAGGCTTGTTTGACTGGATCCTTCCAGGTCTCTACCATCTTTTCTTTGCCAATATCGTATTTGGCACCATGATCATGGAGCATAAGGGCTGCTGGGAAAGGTGCACTTCCTTTAGGAATGAGTAAAAGAGCCATAACCCGACTTTCTTCTGTTAGATTGAATACCACCTTTTGAGCCATATAGGCTCCTCTATCGATTTGATCGATCACTTCCATTTCAAAAGGCGTATTGTCATCCCAGGGAAGAATTAACTCTTCTGCTTTTTGTAATCCCTCTGTTTTCCACTGATTAAATTCTTGTCCCTCACCAGTCCATGTCATCGTAAAGGGTATTTTTGCTTTTAGCGATTCATAAAACACCGGTAAGGTATTATCCGATCCTGTGAGAGCTTCCTTTTCATAATCCTGTGTATACATGGAAGGGATTATAACAAGGAGGCATAAAAAAGTCATTATTTTGCTGTAGATTGGATTTTCTCCTAAGCAAAATGAAATCAGATCACAAGAGCTTGATGATAGTCTTTTCCAGCTTATGAAGCAGCTGTGAACAACCTAACCACTTATCTTTAGATATTCCTATTCTAAGTCTCATAGGAGGTAGGAGAACTTGACTGTAGCCTCCGCCATAGGGATTCACTTCCAGAATAAGTTTGTCCTTGTTTTGGGTAATGACAAAGTCCTCCAGATCACATAGTTTCAAAGCTTTACCAAAAGAAGGGGTCTGTATTAGTTTTGTTCTTATTTTCATCAATAGAGGTGATATCCCTTTATGCTTTAATTTACCCAATCTATTAAGTTGAATCCTTTCTTCTTTCTCATTAGCTTGTTCTATCGGTAACTCTGTTCGGAGAGATAGGATGTAATTGGAACTAATGAGGCTTTTCTTCTGTACTAATGTTAGGTAGGTAGGATGAGAACAGGAGGGAAAAAAGATTTTCCCTTCCTGTATATCGGTACAACTTCCTAACCGTGAACTCAGTTCAGCAGCTCGTTCCCTTAGAAGCATATCTCCCTGTACCTTTATCATTTACACAGCTCCCACTTCAGCAGTTTCTGATTGTTCGCCCCATTCTTTGAGGGCGTCCTCTAAGGTTATGGTCTTAAATAGCTTTTCTTTCATCTTTAGTTTGATCCACAGGACAGAATAGATGACAGAGGCTACCAGAAATACACCTGAATATAGAAATATAGTTTTAGCCATTTCCGGATCGGGGAATATATTCAGAAAAGCAAATACCATTCCCACAATACCCAGAACTTGTGGAATAGGGTAAAAGGGTGCTTTATAAGGTCTTTTCGCATTAGGGTATCGATACCGGAGTACGATAACATCAATATGAGCCACGATATAAGCTAGTAGCCAGGAAGATACGGCCGCCATAAGGTAGATAGTAATATTAGAGGCATTCGCGATACCAGCAAAAAAGAATGCTCCGATTAAAGCTGACATTCCAAAGATTCCAGCCCATGGTGTTCGGAATCTGGGGTGAAGCTTACCAAAAATAGCGGGTAATTCCCGATCCGCGGCCATTCCGTAGAGCATGCGAGGGACAACAGCGACGATTGTATTTACCGTACTTGCTGATGCGAAGACAGCCACAATGGACATAATAAAGAGTCCTGGTTTTCCTAGAATAGCTTCAGCCACAAGAATATGAGGACTAATGGATTCCGCCAGGATACCAGGGGATACATATTTAAGAGAAGCAAATCCATATAGGAGATTCACAATAAAGATAATCAACAGCCCTACAGTCATAGCTTTGGGAATGTGTTTCTCTGGGTTTTTAACTTCCTGAGCCATAGGAGTGACAAATTCAATTCCAATGTATAACCAAATGGCTAGTGCCGTTAAACCAAAGACTCCCCATCCCATGGGGTTGAAGCTTTCCAGACCACTAAGCGTCTGGATGGGGTCATTGGCAATTCCTGTTAAACCAATGAGCCCTAATACGGTGATAGACACCATCATGATTGTTGTAAAGAGGATCTGTGTCTTGGCAAAAACATCGACACCTAAAAGGTTAAACACAATGAATAAACCAAAGAGCAAACCACCAAACACCAGCGGATTTACGCTTGGGGCAAATGTTGCTGATAGAACAGAACCTGCAATAGTTAACTCTGCAGGAGCTGCAAATATATTTGGTATAACATACCCTGCTATTGTGGCCACCATAGCCACTAATGTACCTAAAGCTACTTTTGTATAAGACCCTAGCCCTCCCGCATAGGGCATCATACAAGAGAGCTCTCCAAATGATTGAGCAGAAAAATGTTGAAGCAACCAGGCCGCAATCATAGCAAAGATAAATCCTGCTCCGGCTATTCCCATTCCCTGTCCTAAGGTGACTAATGTACTAGAGGCCACAACCAATCCCATACTTACAGATAGGCATGACCAAAATCCCAAGGTCCTTTTTAGATTCGGCATTACTAACTCCTTTAATGATCTTACTCTCTTGATAGCATGGGTTATTTCTAGTGGTATTGGAAAAAACGGAACTATTAATAATAGATGTCTTAATTACGTAACTATTTGTATAATAAAAATTTATTAAATTTTATTTTCCAGATTGATATGATCAAAGAGGTTTTTAACATATTCCGATTTGGGTTGGTGTGCATAAGGAAAATTCTTTGAATTCTTTAATAAAATGAGCTTGATCGTAGTAGCCTGCTTCCTGTGCCATCTCCGTATAATCAAAGGAAAGTTGGTTGCGTATAAGGCTAAAACATTTTTGAAAACGAACAATCCTTATGAAGAGTTTAGGGGCGATTCCGACATGAGTTTTGAAGACATTATTAATATGTCTTGCAGAAAAACCTGTGTCATCAGCTAATTCCTGTATACGGATTTCCCCTCGGGTGTTGTTAATACGTTCAAGCATGTAATTTACAAGCCACATTTGTTTTTGTGGTGATTGGTGAACAGTGTTATATGACTCAAACAAGTTTATACGTTCTTCAAAACTTTTTGCCATATTGATGGAATCAATCAAAGAACTTGTCTTTTTATGAACATCTTCTAAAAGAACTTCCTGATCTGTAAAATGGGACAAAGGACAATCAAGTAGTTCTTCAGCTCCTCCTGGAAGGAAACGTACACCAAAATACTCTATTCCATTCTTAAAACATATTTCCTTCCCTTTTTTAACAGAGCCACAAATATAAGCTTTAGGTTTGGAGGGAGAACAATGGAATATTATGTCTACTGTTCCATCAGGAACAGCCACTATTGGTTTTGCTGCTTTTTGGGGCAATGAAAAGCTATAGTACTGGGTTAAGTGCCCGGACTGTGTTCTAAATGTAGATTTGAACTCTTTGGTAGATAGCTCAAAAAAAGGCTGTGATGGAATGTAGTCTATCGCCATGATACCAACCTCCTTGTATTAGGTCTGCTAACATGTTGCAATTACCATGCCAAATACCTGTTGATACTGTAAAAGCCCCTTTCCTGCCTCTATATATATAAAGAAAGTAATTACTCCCTTAGACAAGTAAGATATTTGTGACCTATTGGATGGTAATTAGTCTTTATAGCTACATAAATGTATCTTGATGTTTTGTTTAATACTTATGTGTTTTGGTTTTAAGGGGCCGTATAATTCCGATTTTTCCAATTTTTTCTTCTAGGGTTCCTGTACCTTAGCCTCAAGGAGGTTAGTTATGGAAAGGGTTAATTATTCATCGGGAGCTCCTTTAGAGGAATCTGCTGGATATTCAAGAATGGTCAAAGTAGGAGATCATGTGTACATAGGGGGAACAACAGCAGTTCAGCCTGATGGAAGTGTTTATGGCAGATCTCCTTATGAACAAGCCAGATACATTTTTAGTAAATTTATGGAATACCTTCCCAAGGCAAACGCTGAACCTAAGGATGTTATCAAAATCAAAGCCTATGTCACTGATATGGGTTTCGCCCCAGAAGTAGGGAAAGCCTATTCAGAGTATTTCAAGGCTATACGACCTCTTTTTACCATGGTTGAAACACCTAAACTTAATCGGCCTTCCCAATATGTAGAAATAGAATTAGAAGCCATCATCGGCTGTGAAAATATCACTATCTAAGGAGTAGTAAATGTCAAAATTAGATTTTATTTACCTGAATGAACAGGAAATGATTGAAGCAGGTGTAACAGATATGGCTGGTTGTGTTGATGCCATGGAAAAGATGTTTGTTCTGTTAAAACAAGGTGATTACCGTATGGGAGGCGCTAATAATAACTCCCATGGGGTAATGATGGTTTTTCCAGAAGAATCACCTTTTCCCAATATGCCTGTGGACGGACCAGACAGACGTTTCATGGCCATGCCCGCTTATCTTGGTGGTGAATTCGATATGGTTGGCATGAAATGGTATGGTTCCAATGTTGATAACCGGGAGAAGGGGTTACCCAGGTCCATATTGATGTTGACATTGAACGATAAAGAGACAGGGGCTCCCTTGGCTTATATGTCCGCTAATATCCTAAGTGCTTTTAGAACAGGAGCTGTTCCTGGTGTGGGTGTTAAATACTTCGCTCCTGAAGATGCCAAAGTGGTAGGAATTGTCGGTCCGGGGGTCATGAGTAAAACCGCTTTTGATGCCTTCATGGCTGTACGTCCAGGAATCGACACCGTGAAGATTAAAGGTCGAAGTCAAGCTTCCATTGATAAATTCATAGCCTATGTGAAGGAGAAATATCCCAGTGTATCTCATTTTAAAATAGTTGAAGATATTCAGAGTGCTATTGAAGGTGTGGATATTGCAAGTATTGCCCCTTCAACTCCTACTGGAGATCCCTCTCTTTATCCATATATTAAAGAAGAATGGATAAAACCAGGTGCTGTGATGTGTTGTCCTGCAGCCGCTCGTTTTGACGAAGATTTTATCCTTAATCGCGCTAGAACTGTTACAGACAACATACAATTGTACGAAGCCTGGGCAGAAGAATGTCCTTATCCTGCTTTTCATACCATCCCTATTCCAGCTGTACATTGTATGGACTTGATTGAAGAAGGGAAGATGGATAGAAATCAAATCGATGATCTGGGTGATATCATAACTGGTGCGGTTCCCGCTATTAAGAATAAAAACGACAAAATTATATATTCCATTGGTGGAATGCCCATTGAAGATGTGGCCTGGGGAACTATTATCTATCGCAACGCCCTGGATAAAGGTATTGGTAAAAAACTAAATCTATGGGATAGCCCTTATCTGGCTTAAGTTAGGAGTATCATATGCGAATCAAATCCCATCCTATATTAGGGGACGTACCTTCCCGTAAGGAAGTAACTTTCTATTATGATGATCAGGAGTTAAGGGGATATCAAGGAGAACCAATATCTGTTGCTCTCCTGGCAGCAGGAGTTAAAACATTTCGCTATACAGGCAAAGGCCATAAACCCAGGGGAGTCTTTTGTTCCATCGGTCGCTGTACAGACTGTGTCATGACCGTGGATGGGGTTCCCAATACGAGAACCTGTGTCACTCCTTTAGTAGAGGGAATGCGTGTACAAACTCAGTTTGGAATTCTACCTAAAAATAAAGCAAAGGGAGCCCCGTCATGAAACGATACGATCTCATTATTGTTGGGGCAGGCCCCGCCGGTTTATCTGCAGCTATTGAAGCAGCGAAGGCAGGACTGGAAGTGGTTGTGTTTGATGAAAACCAACGTCCAGGGGGACAGCTTTTCAAACAAATCCATAAATTCTTTGGATCTAAAGAACATAAGGCTAAGATTCGGGGATACAAGATAGGAGAAGACCTCCTTCAAGAAGCTCAGGATCTTGGAGTAAAGGTTTTGCTCAACTCTGTGGTGACAGGGTTGTTCCAGGACAGGGAAGTAACTGTAAAAACGGAAGATGAGATTCGCCATTATAAAGGAGACACTATCATAATCGCGACAGGTGCTTCTGAGAATATGGTCTATTTTGAGGGCTGGACATTACCTGGTGTCATAGGAGCTGGTGCTGCTCAGACTATGATGAACCTTCACAATCTCAGACCGGGAAAAAAAATCATCATGCTCGGCTCCGGTAATGTAGGACTAGTTGTCAGTTATCAACTTCTCCAAGCCGGGTGTGAAGTCATCGCTGTCGTTGATGCCGCTCCTCGTATTGGAGGTTATGGAGTTCATGCTTCCAAGTTAACCAGGAGTGGAGTTCCTTTTTATCTTTCTCACACCATCATCAAGGCAGAAGGGGAGGATAGTGTAAACTCCGTCACTATAGGCGAAGTTGGTCCTGACTGGAAAATTATGGAAGGTAGTGAGAAGACTTTTGAAGTGGACACTGTTTGTCTGGCTGTCGGTTTATCTCCTATGTCTCAAATACTGGACATGGCAGGATGTACCATGGTTGATGGCCCTGGAGGTAAGGTCCCTCTTATAGATGAGTTTGGATCTACTTCATTACCTGGCGTCTTTGTTGCTGGTGATGTCTCTGGTATTGAAGAAGCTAGTGCTGCTATGATTGAAGGTCGAATCGCTGGAACAGCGGCTGCTGAGTACCTAGGATATATCGATAACAACAATAAAGAAGAACGGATCAAACAATTTGAATCAGCTTTAACAAGTTTACGTCAGGGAATGTTTGCCCCTGGTACAAAGGGGAAGTTTATTCCTGATACAGAGGAGGGCATCCCTGTATCGGAGAATCTATTAAGATATGGCTATTTATTAGAAGAAGAACTCCATCGTTTTCCTGGTGTAACTAAGGGGGCAGGAGGAGTTCATCCTGTTATTGAATGTACACAGAACATTCCCTGTAACCCTTGTCAGGATGCTTGTAATAAACAATGTATCACCATAGGACATCAGATTACCTCTTTACCTGTTGTTGATGATAAAAATCCCTGTGTGGCTTGTGGTATGTGTGTCGCCGCTTGTTCTGGGCAGGCCATTTTCCTAATAGATGAAGACTATCAGGAAGGGTATGCCTCCATTGCTTTACCCTATGAATTTAGTCCTGTTCCTCAGGTTGGACAAGTTGGTAAGGCCCTGGACCGTCAGGGACAGGAAGTCTGTGAAGCGACAGTGGTGAAGGTTAAATCTCTCAAAGCTTATGATCATACCCATGTTTTAACAATGAAAGTTCCCAAAGAAATGGCCATGTCTGCCCGTTTCTTTCGGCCTTAGGAGCCTATATGAAAGATTACAATGATAGATTATTAGAACCGGAACCTTTCCTCCCGGAAGAAGACGATCAAACCATAATATGCCGCTGTGAAGAGATCACAAAAGGGGAAATCCGACAGGCCGTTCATGAAGGAATGTATACCTTAACAGAGGTAAAGCGATTCCTTCGGACAGGGATGGGATTATGCCAAGGGTCAAGATGTGGGAATTTAGTACGCCGGATAGTTGCAAAAGAACTGGGAGTCGATCCTTTATCTTTAGCTCCTCCTACAAATCGTGCGCCTATGCGCCCAACAGCGATGCATATCCTGGCAAAGGAAGTCGAAACCAAGGGAGAGGATAAATGAAAACAAAAGCAGATATCCTGATCATCGGTAGTGGTGTTATAGGCAACTCAGCTGCCTACTATCTAGCGAAAAAAGGTCATTCCGTCATTGTTTTAGAAAAGAATAAAGTCATAGGTGATGGCGGTTCCAGCCGTAATGGTGGAGGTGTCCGTCAATCCGGTCGTGACAAAAGGGAACTCCCTTTAGCCATGTATGGAGCGCAAAACTTATGGCCCCATCTATCAGAAGAACTTGATATGGATGTAGAGTACTACCAGGAAGGGAATTTACGTCTGGGCAAAACAGAAGCCCATTTGGAAACCCTGGGTAAACTCACATCCAATGCCCAGTCCCTGGGCCTAGATGTAAATATGATTAGTGGAGAGGAAGCTCGAAGCATTAATCCCTATCTGTCAGAAGAGGTCATCGGAGCCAGTTGGTGTCCTACTGACGGACATGCCAATCCTCTATTAACGACCTTAGGATATTATAGAAGAGCCCGTCAGTTGGGGGTTCAATTTGTGACAGACCATGCTGTTCAATCCATTCGAAAGATAAAAGGAAGAGCAAAGCAAGTTATTACGGATAAAGGAAACTTTGAAGGAGACAGGGTGATCCTGGCTGCAGGATATGAGAGCCGCTTTATTGCAGAGACTGTAGGTCTCGATATTCCTATGAATAAACTATTACTGGAAACCTTAGTGACAGAAGCACAACCTCCCATGTTTTATCAAATGCTGGGAACAGCGGCTGCTGATTTTTACGGCCACCAAACAACACATGGGTCTTTTGTTTTTGGAGGAACGACAGGCTTTGAGCACTTAACAAGAAGTAAAGGCCTGGAGGACACTAGTACTAGTAGCTATGCTACCTCCAGTACTTGTCGGGGTATTTTGAGCTACCTTCCGGCTTTAACTAAAACAAAGGTTATAAGAGCCTGGGCGGGGTGGATTGACTATAGTGGTGACGGGGTTCCTGTCATTAGCCCTGTTGACGAGGTACCCGGTTTAATTCTAGCCTGTGGTTTCACGGGACACGGTTTTGGAATTTCTCCAACTGTTGGATTATTATTAAGTCAAATAACAGTGGATGAAGATCCTGTTCTGGATCTGAGTGCCCTTAAATATGATCGTTTTAAAGCCAAAAGCTAATATCGCAGGAAGGAATTGGACTATGGGAAGTTTTAAAGCCAAACTGATTATGATTTTTGTAATGTTATCAGTATTTGTTGGACTATTGGTCGGAACAATAATTTATCTTCAATACACAAAGTATATCGATAACACAATCACAAAAGCCCTGACCGACGCCTCACATTTTGTGGAGCATACAATCCCTTACAAAAGTTTTGATGGATTTGTAAAAGCGGCTCAGGAAAAAGAAGAGTCTCTACAATCTTATAGAGCTCTCATGGGCCAATATGCACGGGATTCTGGTTTTGCCTTTGTGTATTTAATTTCCACAGGAGAGTCTTCTAAATTTCCTACTATTGAGATTTCTGACTTTATGGACGAGAGGGGGCTTATCTATTGGGAGAATCCTGCTCCTGAATCCCTCCAGGCTATCAGCACGGGGAAGTCTCTCATGTCCAAACCTTATAAAGATGAGTTTGGTACTTTCATATCCTTTTTCCATCCTATTACCTCCCGCGATGGAAAGGCTTTTGTCATTGGGGTTGATTATGATTTATCTTATGTAGTATCTGTTCGAAAGCTGGCTTTATGGTCTTTTCTTATATCTTTTTTGATAGGTATCCTTCTTACATTGGTAGTTAGCTTCTTTATTGCCCGTTGGTACAGCCGGCCTTTATCTCTCCTTGATAAGGAATTGAAACAATTAGCTACAAAGGAAGCAGATCTAACAATTCGTTTGAAAAAGACTTCTAAGGATGAGATTGGTCAATTAGCCGATTCTTTTAATCAATTCATACTACGATTACAAGGCCTAATGATAGATTTAAAGGAAATCGTAGAACAGACAGATTTTGTTAAACTCAACATTACCACTTCTACCGAAGAAACATCTGCTTCTATTAATGATATTAATAGACATATTCAGTCCATTAAGAATGAAATTAACTTATTGGATCAGAATATTCTCAATAGTGATAATGTCATTAATAGATTAACAGGACATATGGCTTCCTTTGATAGAATTGTTCTGGATCAATCATCCATGGTAGAAGAATCCAGTGCCGCCATAACAGAGATGAATGCCGCATTACAAAGTGTTAACAAAGTCGCTGGCACTAAAAAGGTAAGCACTCAAAAATTATCAGATATTGCTCAAAAGGGGTGGGATCAAATAGGTGAAACCAAGGAAGCCTTTCGAAAAGTGGTCGATAATATTACCCAGATACAGGACATGGTAGCTTCTATCAATAGCATTGCTGCTCAAACTAATCTCCTGTCAATGAATGCCGCCATTGAAGCCGCCCATGCCGGGGATGCGGGTAAAGGTTTTGCTGTTGTTGCAGAAGAGATACGGAAACTGGCTGATTCAGCTGGAGAGTCTTCTCATCTTATAACCAACCTTATCCAGGATGTCACCCATTCTGTTGGTGAAACAGAAGAAAAAGTCAGTCAATCTGCAGAAGCTTTTGAAGCCGTGAATAAGGAAGTAGAAGATACGGTAAAAGCTTTCTATGAGATCGAGAATGCTGTTATTGAATTGTCAGCGGGAGGACAAGAAATCCTGGAAGCCTCTTCAAGCATTAAGGATATGGCTATAGCTGTTAAAGAAGGATCCGGGAAGATAAAAGAGGACATAAATAATCTCAAAGGTTCATCGGGAATGATTAGGGGATCTTCTACCAATGTTTCTTTGCGTATGGAAGAATCAGCCGCTGGATCACAGAATATCGTTAGCGCTATGGATCATGTTCTTGTATTGTCCCATGATCTTAATAATATTATTAATCGTCTGACCATGAATTTAACGCAGTTTAGGACTGAAGAATAAGATCTCCTTTGTTGAATCCCCTAATACGAAATGACTTTTCGTAACTCATAAGGATCATGTTTAACAAGGAGAAAGAGTATCACCATTCTTCACTATTTGTTATTCTGATAATATTTTTGGTCTAATGCGATAGCTGACATTATAACCAATTCTTTGGGAAGGTCATCAATAGCTTCCACATTGAATGTATCTGTGAGGTTCAGAACTTTGGTTATGGATAGGATTTCCTTTTCTTCAGAATCATAGCAAGTTATTTGGGGATCAATAAATTTTCTTTTTGATCTAAAGCTTCCTAAGGATGTATTAAGGGTAAAGCTCTTTCCAAATTCAAAAAAAGGGAAAGTAATCCCTCCCAAGTTTTTACCAGTCTCATCATGGACTGTAAAAGAGAAACGAAATAGATCTCCTTCCATAGTGGCTATGATTTCTTTACTATTCTCTCCCTTGTACCCGATAATTTTGGGAGAAAGGCTTAGAATTTTTTGTTTAGCTAGCATAATAACTTCATCTTCATTATTTTGTGTTACAGCATAAGTAACACCCCAACTAAAAAATCGCTGTGTGATTGTATATCGTTGCATATTTTTATTATAACACATGGTAAATAGATTTACTAATGACTGTGAGGACAGAAGGATTAGAATTATGAATAAAATCATAGAGAGGGGCGATCTCTACTGGTATAGCCGGGAAGGATCAGTACCACATCCTTGTGTGGTCATTCAAGATACCATTATTAACCAGACTCGAATAGAATCTCTTGTCATCTGTGGCATTACCAGTAATATGAGAAAAGCCGCCTGGCCCGGATATGTTCTATTAGAGGAGAATGAAGGCGGTCTTCCTCACAAAAGTCTTGTCGATGTATCTCAAGTGACAGATATTAAAAAGGATGATTTAGGCGAATATATGGGACAACTTTCAGAAGAGCGAGTGAACCAAATCTTCCAGGGCATTCAATTGCTTCAGAGATCTTATGAAGCATAAGGAAATCATAGCTGTAAAGAGTCATTACGGTTATCCCTATCATAATCTAATCTATACTAATAGCGACTAATAACGCAATTTCTACTGGAAGGCTCTCATGGAAGTAAATGGACTGGTTAGAGTCAGAATCCTCAAAGATGTTATAAGACAAGAATTCTTGATCATTATCATCACGGAGAACAATTCTACTCTCAAAGAAGCTTTTCTTCGTCTTATAAATCTTATCACCTATTGTAAAGACAACTCTTTGAAAAGACCTGTAAAAGGGATAATGAATAGACGCCTTTAAGCTACCATCAGGAGAATATATCTTGTAATGTTTTCTGATAAGATTGCCCTTCATATAGGCAATAAGTTCCTTCTGAGTACTACCTTTGTAGGCTTTTATTTGTGGAAATGGATTAAAAAGACTTGCTTTAAAATTATACAGAATATCCTCTTTGTTATCTGTATAAGCTAGATATTTTGGTGAAATAGTTAGTGTTACTTTATCAACATTATAATTAATTAACATAATAATAGGTAATATATCACTGAATTTGGGGACATATCCACTTTTTCCTTGCAAAAAAAGGGTATACATATTTGTAGAATACATATTTCATTGTGTCATTTGGCCACATGAGTACTTAAATAATTATAAGTTCAATTAAAAATATGTTAATTAATCTGTATTAAAAGCTATTTTTTTCTAAAAATAGGTTAGTTTTGAATAAAAGTCAGAAAAAAAATTGAAAATATACAGATCCCATAAGCCCCTCCTATTCTAAATTATCATAAATTAGAAACGGAGAGACGAGTATGATTAAGAAACTGTTAATGATTTTATTTCTATCCACTCTATCCTTTGGCCTGTTTGCAGAAGGACAAAGTGAAAGTGAATCTTCTTTACTAGTGTGGTTACCACCATTCGCAACAGGTGATACTACAGATCAGATGTTTTGGCAAGAGACAATTGCTCCCTGGGCTGAAGCTCACAATGTAAAAGTAGATGTTGAGATCACTCCCTGGGGTGGTTATGAAGAAAAATACCTAACAGGTATAGCTTCAGGACAAGGTCCAGACATTGGATATATGTATTTGGAAATGTTTAACGACTTTATAGAAATGGGAACATTGGAAGATCTTTCCGGCTATTTCACTGAAGCTGAAAAAGCAAAATATCTCTATTGGGATCAAGGTAATATGAAGGGTGGTCAATATGCTCTTCCTTTTATCGTTGGTAATGCCCGTCTACCTTACTTTAACAAAGAGATTTTTAGAAAAGCCGGTATCACTGAGTTACCCCAGACTTGGGATGATTTAAGAGCTGCAGCTGTTAAAATAAAGAACGCCGGCTTAGATGATGTTATCCCCTTTGGTCAAGCTTGGGCTGACCCTGCCATTGGAGCCCTTAATACGCTGTACTATCCCTACTTATGGCAAGCTGGTGGTGACATCTATAACAAGGCTGGAGACCGTGTAGCTTTGATGGACAATGACGCCGCAGTAAGAGCGGCCAGATTCTTGTATGATATGCGTTACAAGTACGGAGTGATTCCTGAAGAAAGTTTTTCTATGGATGAATCCACATTATATCAAGAGTTTAGTAAAGGTCGTGTAGGTATTGCATACATGGATGCCAAAGCAGGAAGTCGATTAACCAAAGCTGGTGTTGAATGGGACTTTATCCCAAGCTTTACTGACAAAACAAAAGCTATATGGGTAGCCTCTGATTCCCTTATTATGAACAGCCAGTCCAAAAACAAGGAATTAGCTGCTGAATTGATGAAGTTCATAACCAGTAGTGAAGTTATGGCTAAGTACCATACTGTTATTGCTCAATTCCCACCTATCACTGTTGATGAAGCGTACAATGATAATCCTATTTTTGAGGACATGTATTCTAATGACACAGAGTATTTCAAGACATTACCTGTAGCAGAGGGATCCTTTAAAATTATGGATAACCTTTACAAGAATTTACAGCTTATGATGTTGGATGCTCTTACACCTGAAGAAGCTATTAAAAACACAGTAGATTATTCTAAAAGTATCATTGACTCAGAATAATAATGAAAGGCAATGGATTTATTCCATTGCCTTCCCTAAAGGATCTTCATATGACACGTAATAGGAAAGAAGCTCTTGGAGCATTTGTCTATATTTTGCCAAGTTTATTATTAATTACGATCTTCGCAATACTCCCTATTGTGATGAACATTTTTTATAGTTTTCATGATTATAATATCATTCAACCACCTTCTTGGAGTGGTTTGTCCAACTATAAACGACTTATTAATGATCCCTATATTGTGGCCTCAATAAAAAATACAGTTATATTTACCTTTATAACCGTTCCACTACAAACACTCTTTGCATTGGTATTAGCCGCATTGTTAGTAAGACGGTTTCACGATAAGTTTACCAATTTCATTAAAGGCGCATTGTTCATTCCTGTTATCGCTTCTGCTGTATTAGTAGGAACCTTGTGGTCTATTATTCTTAGTTCTCATGGGGTTGTGAATCAGGCTATAGAATTAATAGGACTAGAGCCTATCAATTGGCTGGGAAGACAATCAACTTCTTTGTTAAGTATTTGTATCGCTACTATCTGGAAAAATGTCGGATACTTTTTAGTCATATTCTATGCAGGAATATTAGAGATCCCCACTAGTTTATATGAAGCCGCTTCTGTGGATGGGGCCAGCAAATGGCAGCAATTCATTCACATTACTATTCCTGGTTTGTCCTCTGTTACTTATCTAGTTGTTACTTTAGGAACCATTTGGTCTTTCCAAATATTTGATATGGTCTATACCATGACCGGAGGCGGTCCTGGTTTATCTACAGTTACCTTAGTGTTAACCATATATAATACGGCTTTCAAAGAATATAGTATGGGTTATGCAAGCGCTATTGCTCTGTTAATGTTTGTGTTTGTCATTCTCCTTTCTCAATTGCAACGACTGATTATGAGAAAAGACGGGTAGGGGGAGAATATGAGAAACAGAATTATTAATATTACTATTGGAATTTGTTTGGTGATATTTGCCGTGGCGGCTTTTATACCTTTTGTCTATATGGCTCTTGTATCATTAACTCAAAAACAAGTTCTTGATTTTCAATTTGCTATCAATGAGTTGAGCTTAGTTAATTATTTTAGGGTCTTTAAGAACCTGAATATCCTTGTGAACTTCCGTAATAGTCTGATCGTTACCGTATCAGCTTGTATCTTTAATAACTTCATCAGTGCTATGGCTGCTTATGCTTTTGCCAAGAAGAAATTTCCCTTGAGGGATAAGCTCTTCTATCTGTATATCGCTACTTTGATGATTCCCGGCCAAGTTACATTGATACCTGTGTTTGTTATCATTAAGAACTTAGGATTGATGAATACCTATCCCGCTTTGTTTTTACCTATTATTAATGCCTTTGGGGTATTCCTTGTGCGTCAGTTTATGGTTGGTATCCCTGATGATCTGTTAGAAGCTGCCAAGATTGATGGCTGTAGTGATCCGAGAATCTTTTTTACTATCGTTCTCCCTTTAGTAAAAACCGTATTGATTTCTCTCACCATATTCACCTTTATTACCAGCTGGAATGACTTCCTCTGGCCTTTGGTTATCGCAAGCAAACCTTCTATGAAAACATTAACTCTAGCCATATCCGCTTTGAAAGGAACCTATTCCACTAACTATGGACTGGTAATGGCTGGTTCAACTTTGGCTTTTCTCCCCCCCTTTCTCTTGTACTTATCACTCCAAAGAATGTTCATACAGGGAATTGCCCTGAGCGGAATTAAAGGATAGTTTATGGCTTATTTTGATTTTTATCTTGCTGACTCTATGACCAAAGTTTTTCCTGACAGAAAACCTTCTCCCCTAAAGGAGAAGGCTTTCACTGTCCTGAAAGGACAAGTTGTGAATCTGCAATTGGTGTATTCCTTAACAGATCCTGACCCTACAAGCCGAATGCAGGCCTTCTCTCTTAATGTGACAGGAGACCAATCCTTACTGGAGATCCGTAAGGTTGAACTTGTTCCTTCCCAGTATCCCAGTACTCCTAATGATGATACTGATTACCTGTCAAAGACTCCTGGTCTCTATCCAGATTTGTTAGATGCTTTTGAAGGAAAGTTGAAACCTGTCTTTAATCAGTACAGAAGTTTGTGGCTTCAAATAGATAGTTCCCGTTTGGATGCAGGAACACATAATATAGGAATCAACATTGTTCCTGATAAAAAGATAGTCCTAGGGAATGGTGAAGAGGTAATCCTTAAAAACACTACAGAGACAACTCTTGAATTTCAAATTGATGTGTTAGCTCAGACCTTACCAGAACAAAGCTTAATACATACTGAATGGTTTCATACAGATTGTCTGGCTGATTACTATGGTGTCGATGCCTATAGTGAAGCCCATTGGGAACGAATAGAACAATTCATTGATTATGCTGTTAATCGCTGTGGTATTAACACCATCCTTACTCCTGTCTTTACCCCGCCCTTAGATACAGAAGTAGGAGGAAGTCGAACTAACGTCCAGTTACTGCAAATATCCTATGAGGGAACGACTTATC
Organism: Spirochaeta cellobiosiphila DSM 17781; assembly: GCF_000426705.1. Lineage (NCBI taxonomy): Bacteria > Pseudomonadati > Spirochaetota > Spirochaetia > Spirochaetales > Spirochaetaceae > Spirochaeta > Spirochaeta cellobiosiphila. Next base: position 19,462 of record NZ_KE384556.1, on the reverse strand, counting down.
AATTTGATTTTTCCTTGCTTGATCGCTGGTGTCAGATCTGTTCAAAGCTGGGCGTCCAATATCTGGAGATCAGTCATTTCTTTACACAATGGGGAGCTGAATTCACTCCTAACATATATGTCAATGGTGAATTACGTTTCGGGTGGCACACAAAAGCTGATTCTCCTGAGTATAAAGATTTTCTGAATCAATTGATTCCAGCCTTACTAAAATCATTAGAAGAAAACTCTTATACCAAGGATCGTCTGTTTTTCCACATCTCTGATGAACCAGAAGATCAGCATCTGGAAAGTTATCTTAAATCAAAGTCTCAAGTAGAGGATCTATTATCGGGATATACGATTATAGATGCCCTAAGTAGTTATGATTTCTATCAAAAAGATATTGTCTCCCATCCCGTTCCCGCAAATAGTGCGATACAGACCTTTATTGATCACAATGTTGAACATTTATGGACATATTATTGTGTAGCACAGGGAAAACTAGTTCCAAATCGTTTCCTTTCCATGCCTAATAGAAGGAATCGGATTATGGGCGTACTCATGTATTTATATAAAATAGAAGGCTTTCTCCATTGGGGATATAATTTCTATAGTTCCCAATTCTCTAAAAGTAAAATAAATCCCTTCTTAACCACTGATTGCGATATGGCTTTCCCTTCAGGTGATGCCTACCTGGTTTATCCTGGTAAAGAGGGTCCCCTCGGCTCTATAAGGAATGAAATTCAGGTCCTCGCTTTAGATGATTTAAGATTATTGACCTATACAGAATCTGTATTGGGAAGGGATAAAACAATCGAATTGGTTCTGGGAGAAGGAAAAAATCTGTTTACTTTTACTAGCTATCCAAGATACGATGAGTACTTCTCAGAGCTTCATGGGAGAATCTTTCAAGCTCTTGGGAGTTAGTTGACTTAGAGGGAGAGTATTTCTTGCATTACCAGAATAGTTTAATGCACTCATGGATTAGGTCCAGTACCATGATTGTCCTTGTGGTACTAGGGCTAAGTTCCTTATTGATGGTGTATAATCTACATTTGTTAAGAAATACTCTGTATTCCTCTATGGCCAGTATGTCCCAGTTTATGAATCATTCTATGGATAACCAATTACTGGAGATTCAGAAAATAGCCCTCACTATTGAATTAAATGAGGATAATCGGAAAATAAAGAAGAACATCGGCCCTGACCATATAGTGTCCTCCGATGATTATGATTTATCACAAGTCCTTTCTACCTTTACCTTAACTAATAAAACCATTGCTGATCTGTTTATCTATTATCCCTCTAATCAATACGTCATAGGCAGTCTGGGAGTCTTTCCTTCACAATCCTTTTACATGCTGAACAATCAACTTGATTCAACAGGATATCAGGACTGGTTGGTTAATATTGACAAAACAATTGATGGTTTTCGACTCATCGAATTATGGGGACAGACCCGCATCGTTTATATAAGAAGAATGAACTCTCAGGGTAATGTTGCAGGGATTATGGTCGTCATGTTAAATCCTGGGGTGTTGTTTCAGGATAGTGAAAGAGTCGTCGACAGGAGAGCAGAAAAAGTCTCTTTTGGGATGATCGTTGATGGACAGCCGCTCCCTGATAACCAAGGTGAGGAGGATTCTGTCCTAAGTGACCCAGAACCTTCTAAAGCTGATAAACCGAAGGACAATAACAAGTTTAAGTATGTCCTGCGAACGGAATCTCGTTTATTCCCGGGCATTGAATACGTAAATTCCTATAATCTTCCCCATAATCTGCAAGCCTTTATCTATCCCCTGCTAATATGTGTCACTGGTATATTAGCTATTGGAATTCTTGGATGGTATATGTCCGTAAGGATTGGTAAACGTAATGCTGCTCCTATAGAATCACTTCTTCATAAATTACATCATTCTAATAGGGTCCGTGGTAATGAATATGATATTATCAATAAAAGTATTGATAATCTTGTCTTTGAACATGGAACACAATTACAAAAATTACAGATACAACAGAATATGATTACAGGTTTATTCATTAACACCTTAATCAATACAGATAATATGTCCGAGAAAGATATTTTTAACTTTGCCCAGTTGTATGATATCAGTTTTGAAAATGACTTCTTTGTTGTGGTCCTTATTAAAACATTTAATACCAGTAATAATGGAGTCATAAAAAAACTTCACACCTGGCTCGAAGAAAATACGATGGAATCTGTTGTATCGGTCTTCAATCATCAATATGTCTTACTTCTAAATGTGGAATCTTCTATTGCGGTATCAACCTTGATTCCTCTCATGACAGAACTAACAGAGCAGGACCTATGGGGCAAAACACCACTAGTCGGAATAGGCTCCTGTGTTGATAATTTGAGTTCAATAAAGGATAGTTATCACAATGCCATAGTGGCCCTGAAAGAGAGCTCCCAAGTGAATTCTTCACCGGTCAAGGCCTATCAGAAAGGAATGACCGAACGATCAGATCAGAACCTCAATAACTACTTTGATTCCCTATATAACAGTATTGTCCAGAATAACTTTCCCGATATTAGGCTTTTCTTTGATCTTTTCTTCTCTCAATGTATATCCGTGAGTGAGACCATGGAAGATTTAAAATATCATCTAACACCTCTCGTCGATTTAATAAAGGATATCAGCCAGCATCAGAACATTGATTTACAGCAATTAGGAGATCCCTTTTTTGATTTTTCAAACCAAAGAGAGATGCGTTTAAATCTCTTACAGTTCTGGGATACTTTGGAAATACGCTTATCGAAGACTCTCAATGGGGAAAGAAACTCCTTAGCAGAGAAGGCCAAGACCATAATTCATAGGGATTATACTAACTCCTTATTAGGTTTATATAGCATTGCTGAAGAATTGAATGTTAGTAACTCCTATTTATCTTCTACTTTCAAACAGGTTTGCGGAGTGGGAATTGTTCAATACATTAACCAATTGCGAATTAATTTGGCAAAGGAATTTATCTTAAAAACAGATATGAATATAAAAGAGATTGCCACTGCAGTTGGTTTTTCCAGTGACATCTCCTTTATTCGTGTCTTCAAGAAATACGAATCGAGAACACCTAATACTTTACGCAAGAAAAACTAGTTCTTTGCTATTAGTTTGTTGTATCGGTGCTCCACATAAGCTTCCATTTCTTTTTGACATTTTTCAATAGCTTTGACTAAGGTCATCTGAGTTCTTGTGCGAACTAGATTATGTTCCTCATAGGACGTTTTAAAATACTTATCCCCCTCCAAAAAGTCTGTGAGGAATCTAAGACCTACTTCATAAGTCATTATCTTGCCACCGAAAACAAGATTCTCTCTCTCTGTTTCATTAAGGAAGGACAAGGTGGATATCAGATAGCCATCAATGAGGGATCTGAACATTTCCATGTCTATCACTATTTGTGTCAGATCCTTTTCATCTTCCGGAGCACGAACCACGGATGTCCTTACCAAATCTCCAAAGTCATAGAGACTTAATCCGGGCATGGTTGTATCTAAATCAATAACGCAAATAGCTTTATAGTTATGAACATCTAAGAGCACATTATTGAGTTTACAATCGTTATGGGTAATCCTTTCAGGAATCTTACCTGATTTATAGAGATTCATAAGGTGAGAGGTCTCTTCTTCTCTGGATAGGTAGAAGTCTATCTCTTCTTTGGCCTGGTCTTTTTTAAGAGAGCTGGCCTTTGCTAATACGGACTTAAAGTATTCAAAACGTTTAGGAGTATTGTGAAAGTCTTTAATAGTCTCAACCAGACGTTCTCCTTTCATATCGTTTAGAAGCTTCTGGTATTCTCCAAAGCTTTTCGCCGCTTCAAAGGCCTGGGTTGTGTTCTCAATAAAATCATAACCTAAAGCCTTTTCAATGAATAAGTACATTCTCCAATAATTACCAGTCTGATCAACCAGATAAGGTTTTCCTTCTCTGGAAGGAATGACCGTTAATGTTCTTCTCGAACTATCTATGACATCATTGTCCTGATAGCCCTTCTGAAGGGTCTCAGTAATACGCTTGATATTCGACATAAGACCTTCTGGATCGGTAAATACCTTAGTGTTTATGCGCTGAATGATATAGCGTATGTCTGTTCCTGCCTGGTTGGTATTCACCACATAGGTATCATTTATATGACCGCTACCATAGGGAGCGAAGGATATAATATCTCCATAGATAACAAATTGATTTATTATTTCTTTCATTTCTTGATCAGTCATTGTCAGCCTCCTGTTCTTAATCCCATAGCTTATAGGGGTAGATATTCTGGTCTATCAGTTTCTTGATATGTGATTTGACGATAGGTTTGTCTTCACGGTACGTCACTCCAAACCATTGATCAGGACTATGCAATACAGGTAAGACGAGGCCCTGCTCATCGATCAGTCGCTTAACCAATGTAGGGAGGTAGAATTCCTTTTTCTTGAGATTCTCTTCCTCACCTAGAAAGTCTTCAAAATAAGAGGAGCCTAATTTAAGGCAGGGAGGGGTTAGTAACCACATATTCATGGACACCATTCCTTGTTCATCAAGGATCTTTCCTTCCTGTGATACTACAGAACCAGTTTCATTACGGTGGATCCCCAGAGTTTCCTCTATGTCTTCCAATATTCCCTCAGAATTTATAGAGCAGATGCCCCGAGCCACGCTTCCATATTCACTCAGAGTATTAGCGAGGGTATAACCTATCATGCTAGCTTCCATTTGGCTTGCCTTCATATTTTCCATATAATCAGAAGCGGCTTTGAAGGCGTTGGTTCCATAATAGTCATCTGCATTGATGATCAAGAAGGGGTCTTCCAGTACATGACGTGCGGCTAATAAGGCATGTCCCGTTCCCCATGGTTTTGTTCGAATATTGGCGATGTCTTTGATGATGATCGGAGTATCAGCAAGGGATTGATTGGCATAATTAACTTGCATGAGATTTTCATATTTAGATCCAATCTTTTCGATAAACTCCTGCTTAAAGTCCTCTCGAATAATAAATACTACTTTTGTAAAACCAGCTTTATAAGCGTCATACATAGAATAATCGATAATGGTTTCATTCGTAGGGCCTACAATGTCTAATTGCTTTAACCCTCCATATCTTGTTCCCAGGCCTGCAGCCATCACTACAACAGTTTTATTCATGATAAACTCCTCATTCTATGGGTAATCTATGTCTAATGAGGGATAAAGAACATGGGCTAAGCTGTTAATATATGGACAAATCAATTAAAACAATTGATACTATATCCATGAATTATCCCTTAGATGTGGTTTTATCCAAAGAAGGTTTAGAGATTCTCAATAACATTTCCAAGGTTCTTGGTTTTAGAATGTCCTTCTTTGATGTTAATTATGAAGAAAAAGCCCCCTTGGACACCCAAGCTTCCTGTCAGTATTGCAAGCTCATTCAAAGCAATCTGGGTTTGTATCAAGAGTGTGTGAAGAACGATCAATTCTACTGCAGTCAGGCAAAAGCTTCTGGAGAGACCATACATTACCAATGTCATGCCGGTTTGCATGAAGCTGTCTTTCCTATCATCTTTGATGAAGAATGTGTTGGATTCTTTTTGGTGGGACAATTCCGAACAGAAGAAGAACTCCCTCTTAAAATCACCTCTCATAATATGTCCTTCTTAAAGACTCAATTAGAGAAAGAGTATAATAAGCTTCCCCATTATAACGGGGAAAAGCTAGAGAGTGCCTTACAGTTAATCAGAATGACAACCTCTTATATTTTAGATAATAATATGCTGGCCTTAAAGCAAAACCAATTAGGTGATGAATTACTGGCATACATAAAAAATAATTACCTATACAATGTGGAGATGTCTGATCTGGTGGATAAATTCCATAAATCACCCTCTACTATTAATCTGGCCCTTAAGAACAAGACAGGACACAGCTTTAAGCAACTTATTGTACAATTACGAATCAAGGAAGCTTCCAAATTGCTCAGGGACTTTACGGATATGACCATATCAGAGGTGGCAGAGAAAACAGGTTTCTCTGATCCTCTTTATTTTTCCAGATTATTTAAAAAGCACTTCAAACAATCTCCCCGTGAGTATCGAAATGATCAAATATAGAAAAGCCACTCCCGCTGATGCTTCCTTATTAACTGCCATACAGATAGAAGCCTTTGCTTTTGATGAACAAATGGTGGGGGCCGGACCACCGGGCTATGATAGTGATGACAGTCAGCTTCTCGCCATATCCCAGTATCATTACTATGTTATTGAGTGGGAAGATATCCCCATTGGTGGCTTTATTTACAGCATTATAGACAGGGTTTGTGAACTAAAAAGGGTCTTTATTCTCCCGGAATATCAAAATCAGGGGATAGGGTCTCAAGTCCTCTCTTCTATAGAATCGATGGCTGATATTCAGTCCGTTCAATTAGAAGCTTCTTACTTTCATTCTATAAACCAATCTTACTATGAGAATAGAGGTTATATCTCTATAGGACGACAGTATTATACAGAAGAAGCTTACTCTATTGTCTACAAAAAAGTCCTAAAATAATCCATCAAATCATACGATATAAAATGTATGAATCACTATAAGTATCTGCTTGGTTGTGCCCTTTTCCTGTTTATCATTTCTATCGCCTATAGTGAGGAATATGTTGTCCAGCAAGGAGATACTCTCTCAGAGATCGCCTATCGCTATTCCATCTCCCAAGACCGTATTATGGCCATCAATCATTTTGATGAAGATATACTGAGGGATGGTATACGAATCCTTATACCTAATAGTCAGAAAGATACTAAGTACATTATCCAGGAAGGGGATACCTTAAGCTCTATCTCCTATGCCTTTGATATCTCCCAAGAAGAGCTACGAAGGGGGAATCCAAATGCCCTTTATGACGATATCCTTCAAGTGGGCAAGGAGATCCGTTTATCTTCCCAGGACGATGAATATGAAGTTCGTGCTGGTGATACCCTATCGGGATTAGCCTATAAATGGGACATCTCTATGGATAAGATTCAAAGGGCAAATCATCTTGATTCTCCCTTCCTGAGAGTAGGAATGAAGCTCAAGATTCCCCAGGTGGCAAAGGACATATATGTAGTACAAGCTGGTGATTCCCTCTGGAGTATTGCCCATCGTCATAATGTCAGTATGGCTACCCTTCGATTATGGAATGACCTTAGTTCTGACACTCTTTATGTAGGACAAAAACTAAAACTCACTTATTCCTCTCCTCGTGATTCTATCAAACCCCTGGGGGAATATTATTATTCCAAACCTCATAGTGACCATCAACTGTCTATCTCTTACCAGGAAAGCCCCAGCCAATCTCTTCAGGATGACTATGAACAGGCTAGCTCCCTGATTAGAAAATTCCAAAAGTCTATAGCTGCGGAGAGAAGCCTGGGAAGAGAGTTGGAAGGGTGGCATATCATATTAGATCCAGGGCATGGGGGGTATGATTCCGGGGCCATCGTAGAAGGTTCTAACGGGATGGGTCAGCCTATTTATATCGTGGAAGATGAGTATGCCTATGATACGTCATTACGTTTGTACAGGCTATTGGCTTTACATGGTGCTCAGGTTGATATGACAATCATTAGCCCTAACCATATCATTCGGGATGGCTCTGCGCATAAACCCTTTACCCATGAGAAAAATGAAGTCTACAACTGGTTAGGAGGACCTAACAATACGTCTTTCAGGCCCCGGGGAGGGACGAAGGGATTAGAAGAACGGAAAATCCTTGCTAAGAAATACCTCTCACAAAGTCATTCCCGGCATACTTTATATATCAGTATGCATGCGGATAATTCTCCTAATTTGCCTGAAGCAACAGCGATAATCTATTATGGAGATAATAGTAAGGAATTAAAGACTTCCTTATCTTTTGCCCAGACACTGACAGAGTATCTGGGACAAGGGGCCTTTACCCACAAAGAGGAAGTACGGGTTCTCAGGAATAATCCTGCTGACGCAGCTGTATTGATTGAAACCCGGAATCTATATTTTGACAGGAATGGATGGGCCATCAGAGATTGGCACTTGAGAGAGGAACAGGCTAGTATGATTCTCAATGGTGTTTTAGCTTACGCGGCCCGTTCTTCTTCATAGGCAAATGGTTCAGAAGGTCTTTTGGGAGAACCCCTATCAAACAGAATTATTAACAACCATAAAAACCAGAGAAGGGCGAACCGTCTCATTAGACTCTACTATCTTCTATGCTTTTTCCGGAGGACAGGAAAGTGACACGGGAACGATAGGTGGGGTGAATGTGTTGTCCGCTCGCAAAGAGGGATGGGATATCTACTATGAATTAGCAGAAGTCCCAAGCTTTAAGCCTGGTGATGAGGTCCTTGTTAAGATCGATTGGGAGAGGAGATATCTTCTTATGCGTCTCCATTTCGCCGCAGAAATCATCCTTGAGTTATGTTATTCCACCTGGCCAGGTATAGAAAAGATAGGGGCTCATATCAGTCAGGATAAGGCACGAATTGATTTCCTCTGGGAGGAGAGTTTAGCTCCCTTTTATCCTAAGTTATTAGAAGCCTATCAAAATCTTGTGGATCAAAATCTTCCTATTATTAGTGCCTTTAGTGATGAAGAACAACAAAGACGCTATTGGAAGATCGACGGTTTTGGACAAGTCCCCTGTGGAGGAACCCATCTTCGATCGACGGGAGAACTGGGACCGATTAAGTTAAAGCGTAAAAACATCGGGAAAGGCAAAGAACGGATCGAAATTAGATTTGACAGATGACCTCTCTTTTATAGACTTTATTTTATCTTGGATAGAAAGAGGGGATTATGACAGAATTTGTCGTTTGGAACAAAGATTATGATTTAGGAATTGGGGTTATTGATTCACAACATAAAAAGTTAGCTACCATTTTAAATAAGCTCTTTGAAGATATGAAGGACGGGAAGGCTACAGAGCATATAGGGGAAACAATTAATGGCTTATTAGAATATACAGAAGTCCATTTCAGCACAGAGGAAAAGCTGTTTGATTCCACGGCTTATCCCTTAAGTACAGAGCATAAAAAGGAACACCAGGAGTTTGTTAAAAAAGTGACTGAGTTTAAAGAGAAATTTGATAAAGGCAATATGTTATTAAGTGTGTCGGTCATGAATTTTCTAAAAGAGTGGCTCCTTAATCATATTGCCGTGAGTGATAAAAAATATGAAGAACATCTCAAAAGCCATGGAGTCCAATAAAAAGACATTGTAATATAGGTTCTATGGTAATGAGTGAACTCGATTATAATCTGGCAACCGCCGATGACATGGATGAGGTCTTGTCCCTGTACCAAAGGGCGGTTAATAAAATGCTTAGTTTAGGTATCGACCAATGGGATGATATCTATCCTGATGAGAAGCAGCTCCGCTATGATAGGGAACAATCCCAATTATATAAAGTAAGCATTGATGGACGTATTGCCTCCACTTATGTTCTCAATCAGGAATTCGACGAGGAATATCACAAAGGGCAATGGCAATATCCTCATAGTGACTTCACTGTGATTCACCGTCTATGTGTCAATCCTCTATTCCAGAACCAGAAAGTGGGATACCGAACCATGATGCATATTCATGAAGAACTAAGGGCTAAGGGAACAGAGACGGTTCGTTTGGATTGCTTTACCCTCAACCCCTACGCCATCAGACTATACACTAAGTTAGGATATCATATGGTGGGGATTGCCCGATTTAGAAAAGGTGATTTTCACTTGATGGAATATAAACTATGACCTATAGAGATGCCCTGATAGCTGACCTTCCAACTATAGTCCTTATCTACAACACGACAATCGCCTCTCGAATGGTAACTGCTGATCTTGAACCGGTTAGTGTGGCCAGTCGGGAAGACTGGTTTTATCAGCATAATCCCCGGACACGCCCCTTATGGGTCGTGGAAAATGATCAGAAAGATATTGTAGGCTGGGTCAGTTTCCAATCCTTCTATGGACGTCCTGCCTATAAACATACTGTTGAAATCAGTATCTATCTGGATGAGGATCAAAGGGGAAAAGGCTTAGGTTCTGCCATCCTCCAGCATAGCCTGGAAAAGGCGCCCCAATATGATATTAAGACTATCTTAGGTTTTATCTTCCTTCATAATGAACCAAGCCTAAGGCTGTTTAAAAAATCAGGCTTTGAAGAGTGGGGCCATTATCCTAATATCGCCGAATTAGATCATAAGGAACGAAGCCTGATTGTCTTAGGCAGGCGTGTGTAATTTGGTTGCCTCTCCCTGATAATACCTCCATAATTAAAGTAGGAGGCTAGTGTGGAAAATACAAAAGGCAAGGTGGCCTTAATAACAGGAGCTTCTTCCGGTATTGGGCGGGAGCTGGCGATTCTTCATGCAAGTTATGGTGGTGATTTAGTTCTCGTCGCCCGTAATGGTGAAGCTTTGAATAAAGTCAAAGAAGAGATAGAGTCAAAATACCAGGTAAAAGTCGAGATTATCCTTCAGGATCTGAACTTACCAGAGGGTCCTGAAAACATATACACAAGTGTTAAAGAAAAGGGTATTACCATTGACTATTTAATCAATAATGCAGGATTTGGAGGCCTAGGCTCCTTCCATAAAAGGGACTGGGAAGCGGATAGGTCCATGATCCAGGTCAATGTGATGAGCTTAGCTGCTTTAACCCGATTATTCCTACCGGATTTTGTGCAAAGAAAATCTGGACGGGTTTTAAACGTATCCTCTATGGCGGCCCTCACTCCGGGACCTTTTCAAGCCGTCTATTATGCAACGAAGGCCTTTGTGACTTCCTTCAGTAACGGCATCGCAGAGGAATTACGGGGCACAGGGGTTAGTGTAACGGCCTTGATGCCCGGAGCTACAAAAAGCCAATTTGGTCAGAAATCAGGAATGGATAAAACCATAGCCTTTAAGAAGCCTTTGCAAACCATAAAAGTGGCCCAGGCGGGATACCGAGGTATGGTCAAGGGCAAACTCAATGTAAAGGTCATGCCCTTCGGACTTAGACTAGGCCTGCTTTTCTTACCTCTCTTACCCAAGTCGGTAGTTCTTAAGGCCATAAGTAAAATTCAGGATGTATAAGGAGACATAAGGATGGATAGATGTAAAAAAGCCCTGGAGCATTTCGATACAAGCACAAACTGTGCCCAATCTGTCGCTATAGCCTTTGAGGACCTAATCCCCTTAAGTTCCAGGGATATCCTCCATATGGCCTCTTCCTTCGGGGCTGGAATGGGAGGATTACAATCGGTGTGCGGAGCTCTTACAGGGGCTTTTATGGTAACAGGCTTTGTTTCTCCCTTACCCGAGACTCCTGAAGACAAGGTTCAACAGAAGCTCATCATTCATGATTTAGCTTCCCGATTTGAAAAGAGAACAGGAACAATGCTCTGTAAAGAACTGGTTCAGTGTGATCTCAATACAGAGGAAGGACAGGCCTACTTTAAAGAAAAGGGCATAAAGCAGAAAGTCTGTCATAGCTGTGTTAGAACAGCCATTGAGACCTTTGAACAAATGCATTCAGAAGGGATATTCGCCTACAAATAATAATTATTAAATAAGCAGTAGTAGCCCCTAAGTTGAAAAAAGGCTACTACTGAATATTGTTTTATTTCTTAAGGGCTGTTTGAGCCGCTAATCTTCCCGAATTAAAGGCAAATCCCAGGGATATTCCTTCGACAGTTGGGTAGGTATTATTATAGATTGATGCCACATCATTACCAGCTAAAAATAAGCCTTGAATGACTTTACCTTGGTTGTTCAAGGCATGTAATCCACTATCTACCGCTAGACCACCGATTTGTCCAAGGGATACAGGAACGGTAACCACTGCATAATAAGGACCTTCATTCATTGGTTCCAGATAGGGGGATTTCTTACCGAACATACTGTCTTCCCCTTTTTTAACAAAGTCATTGTATTGATCAAAAGTTCCTTGAAGGATAGCTGGATCAACACCAATCGCTTTGGCTAGATCTTCTAGAGTATTACCTTTGATAACAGTTCCTTCTTCCACTCCCTTATTTAATGATGCTGTTAATCCAGTCCAGGCTTCCTTAACTGGATAGAGGGGCATCCCTACTTGGTAATTCACATCAGGATAATTTCCATAAGCGGTTGGTCCTTTGGATTCCAAAGTATCAATCATATCTGTAGACATGACAGAATAATAGGATCCTCCCTGTTCATAAGCCGCATTGGCTGTCAGGGCTGTGTCAAAAACAATGTCCTCTTCCACAAAGCGGTAGCCTGAATGATTGATAAAGACAGAAGTGGGGAAGTACGCTAAATAAGTTAAGGGTTCACGTTCTGGAGTATTAGGAACATATCCTGGTACGGTTACCCCGTGTAATTCGGCAATAGATTTTCCCTCTCCCACGCCAAGGGCTTTTCCCATCTTAATAGCATCCCCTGTTTGAGTTCCTGTACTGATGTTCATTAAGTCAAAGCCGTTGTACTTCTTAATCAGTTCTTTGTTGGCTCCTGCTCCCCCTGTTGCCATGATGACATGAGGGCTTGTTATATTAAGGATGGTTCCGTTAGCTTCTTTGGCTTTAACGCCAGTTACTTTTGTAGAATCTCCCACAAGTTCGGTGGCGGTTGTTTCGTAGAATATTTGTCCTCCCCGTTCTTCAACAATCTTCAAAGCGGCTTGGAAGTAATCTAATTTCTTACTTTGATCAGCATAGGCATGATAGGTAGGGTAGTCGTCTTCATGAGCTGCTTGTTCATTTCCTACAAAGGTAAAATTAAAACCATTCTGTTCTAGCCAATCAGCGGTATCACCAGAATTGTGGAATACAGAATAGAACATATTCGCATCGGACAGATAGGCATTGTAGTTCTGCCATTTTGCAATAATGTCTTGAAGGGTATAGGTTCCTGCTACTCCAGCCTTCTTTTGATCAGTAGAATCTATAGCAAAGATCCCCCCCGCCAGTTTTGATAGTCCTCCTGGAACGGGCGCTTTTTCCAGAACAATGACGGTAGCCCCTTCTTCTGTCGCTGTTAGGGCGGCGGCAGTTCCTGCGGCTCCTGATCCAATGATGACCATATCAGCCTTTAAGGATTTGACCTGAGTTTTCTCATCCTTCTTCTTTTCTATCTGAAGTTTGGTAACATCCACTCCAGATTTTTTTAGGGCGTCTGTTACGGCATTCACAATAGCTTCTGAAGCTAAGGTCGCTCCTGTTACGGTATCAACGGCTAAGCTTTGTTCTTTGATGATGGAATCGGGAATTTTCGTCATAGCCGTTTGAGCTATAGATTCGGTTTCGGTGTTTTTTACAATCTTGATGTTTTCAATTTTGTTTTCACTAAGGGTAACTTCCACCTCAATGTCCCCGTTGTGACCTTGACCGGTTCCTTCATAGGTTCCTGGTGTGTAATGTATCTGAGCTTCTTTATGATTACCACAGGCCATAAGTGATAGTAATAATAAGGAAACCCATAGGATACTGAATCGTTTTTTCATATTAACCTCACAAGTTTTGTTTTATTTTATCTCTCCCTCTCCTTGACGTCTTCGGACATAATCTATAGATATTTATTTATTGATTTGTCCTTTTAAGACAAGGAGAAGGTATGGAATGGTTAGATTTGCTCTACTCAAATCAGTCTCTTGATGAGATTTTAGGAGTAATAGAGGAGGAATATAAAGGGGGAATCTGGGTTATGGACAATGCCTATAACCTGATCGCGGCCTCACCTTTGGCTACGGAAATTTATAATAGTATTCAGGATGTCGACCAGTTCTATGATGTTATTGTTGGGTTACAGCCTGAAGACATTATTCATAGGGAAATCAAGAAATACGGATCTATTCTCCACCATTCTCCTGTGTTGAAGCGTGACTGTTTGATTGGGGATTGTGTATCTGAAGGTAAGCACATCGCCAAGGTTACCTGTTTCTTAACCGATAACTATGACTTGGATTCGCCTTATTTTGAAGAATCCCTTAAGGCCATTACCATTATCCTCCAACGGAATCAACTATTCCACCATTACCGGGTTAAGGATAATCTCTTCCTCCATTATCTTCTGACCACACAAAATCCTTCGGATAGAATGATTGAACACAACATGCGTATCCAGAATTTTTGTATGGATGATTCTTTTGTCCTTTTGCTATTAACTTCCCAAAGGGAAGGATCTGATCTGGAACAAAGTCAGGACTATTACCTTAGGCTTTTTAAAGAAATCCATCCTACTAGTTTAGTGGATATAGATGCAAAGGGCGGGATCTGCTGTGTCCCTTATAATGATTATCTTAAGAAAGAGTCCCAATGGACCTCCATTTGTCAGGAGAATCATACTAAGCTCATTGTGGGACTTCCTTATGTGGAACTAAGGCGAACTTATTATATGTATGAGCAATTGAAGAAGCTCTATCCCCTTTCCTCCCAGGGGCCCCTTCTCATTAAACTCGATGAGCATATGTCCCCCTTTCTATTAAGTGTCTTAGAAAAACAAATGGATTTAATGAGTCTGGTTCACCACAAGGTTATCCATTTATATGAGTATGATATTAGTAATAACAGCCAATATTTTAAAACAGCAGAGCTACTTATTTGCCATCAATATGGGCAAAAAGAAATAGCCCATACTCTCAATATTCATATCAATACTTTGAAATACCGGATTAATCAGTTAGAAGAACAATTTGATATAAATATAAAGGAATGTAGCAATAATAGCTGGCTTGTTCTGTCTTTTCCCATTTTAGAATATTTAAACAGCAGAATCTCAGATACTCCTCTACAATAATATAGTAGGAGTTAATAAATATGAAAAAAGCCTGGTGGAAAGAACGTGTGGTGTATCAGATCTATCCCCGGAGTTTCTATGACAGCAATGGAGACGGGATCGGGGACTTACAAGGAATCATTCAAAAGCTTGATTACCTAAAGGATCTTGGGGTAGGTGTCATATGGCTATCCCCTATATACAAATCCCCTAATGATGACAATGGTTATGATATTAGTGATTATCAGGATATTATGGCTGAGTTCGGGACCCTTGAGGATTGGGATGAGCTATTAAGGGAAATGCACCAACGTGACATCAAAATGGTTATGGACTTAGTGGTCAACCATTCCTCAGATGAACACCAATGGTTTATAGAATCAAAGAAATCCAGGGACAACCCTTATCGTGACTATTATATATGGCAAGAAGGCAGGGATGGGATGCCTCCTAATAACTGGAAATCCTGGTTTAGCGGTTCCGCCTGGGAATTCCATGAGCCGACTCAGGAATATTACCTCCATCTTTTTTCCAAAAAACAACCGGACCTTAATTGGGATAATCCCGATCTTCGAACGGAAATATTCAACATGATGACCTGGTGGCTGGAAAAAGGGATCGATGGTTTTCGCATGGATGTTATTAATATGATATCCAAAGTTCCGGGATATCCTGATGCGGAAGTCGTAGATGACCATCCTTATCAGTTCGGAGGACAGCATTTTCTCCACGGTCCTAAGATGATGCCTTATCTGCAGGAAATGAAGGACAAGGTTCTTCAGCATTATGACATCATAACCGTAGGAGAGACCCCTTCCATATCCACAACAGAAGCGTCTGAATTAACGGATGAAAACTCTGGTGTGCTTAATATGGTCTTCCAGTTCGAGTTGATGGACATGGATGGGGGGCGGGATCGTCTACAATCCTGGTCCTTATCAGATTTGAAACGCATCACCAATCGTTGGCAGAATGATTTAAACGGGAAAGGATGGAATAGTAATTATCTCTGTAATCATGATCAACCTCGACCTGTCTCCCGTTTTGGGAATGATCAGGAATACCGTGTTGAGTCGGCTAAGCTCTTAGCTACCTTTAATCACCTCATTCAGGGAACCCCCTACATTTATCAAGGTGAAGAAATAGGAATGACCAATGTGGATTTCCAGAGCATTGAGGCTTATAGGGATATTGAAACTCTGAATTGGTATAAAGAAGAGGTGAACCTAAAGGGGGGAGATCCCAGTGAGATACTCACTCTAATAAAGCAAAAGAGCCGTGACAACGCCCGTACTCCTGTCCAATGGGATGGGAGCTCCCAGGGAGGCTTTACCACCGGTACCCCCTGGATTCAGGTGAATCCTAACTATGTTGATATCAATGTGGAACAAGCCCTGGCCGATAAAAATTCCATTTACTACTATTATCAAAAGCTTATTGCCCTTCGGCGAGAATACGATATCATCGTGTACGGTCAGTATGATATTATCCTTCCAGAGCATAAAGAAATTTATGCCTTCACAAGAACTTTAGAGGATCAAGTTCTCCTTGTGATTCTTAACTTTAGTGAAGAAATCCCTCTCTTCTACTTACCTGAAGAGATTGCGTTTAACTCTTTAAAGTTATTGATCAGCAATTATTCAGTGAATCCCAAGGAAGATATTGACCAATTTGTTCTTAGACCATACGAAGCAAGGGTGTATCAGTTAGTAAAATGAAATGGAAATCAGAATTATATGACTCAAAACATAACTTTGTATCCCAATACGGAGCAGAGCTTATTGAGATGTTGAACCCCGGGAAGGGGGAACGCATCCTGGATTTAGGTTGTGGGACTGGCGATCTGGCTAATCAGATTAGCCAAGAAGGTGCCCATGTGGTGGGGATAGATAGTTCGAAGGATATGCTTAAATCTGCCAAAGAGAAGTACCCCCATCTTACTTTTGAAAATCAGAGGGCAGAAGACTTTCACTTTGACCAAAGCTTTGATGGGGTCTTCTCCAATGCAGCCCTTCACTGGGTCTTGGAAAAAGAAAAGGCCGCCCAAAGCATCTATCATTGTCTAAAACCAGGGGGGCGTTTCGTAGCCGAGTTCGGAGGGCAGGGCAATGTGAGTCATGTCCTGAAGGCCCTATGTCAATCACTTAAGAAGGAAGGTTATGAAGACCATATGAAACGTCAGAAATGGTATTTCCCTTCCCTTGGAGAATATTCCACCCTTCTTGAGGGTATAGGCTTCCGCGTCGTCTATGCTAAACACTTTGATCGTCCCACCGTCCTATCTGATCAAGATGGATTGCGGAATTGGATCGCCATGTTTTGTTCGTCCTTTCTCGAAGGGATAGGGGCTGACAAAGTGGAGGTTATCTTAAAGGACGTTGAGGAAAAAATGGTGCTCACCAACTACAGAGAAGGCCAATGGTATGCGGACTATGTACGCCTGCGAATAGTAGCCACAAAAGAACCTGTTAATCTTGGATGAATTGATAAGCACAAAGGCTCGTTATAAAGATAATAATAATTCTTTGTATTCTGTCACAAATATTACTAGAATCATTGTAGAAAAGAGCTTGTTTTGTTAAAAAAAGGATCATAACATGGAATTTCACTTAAAATGGTGAAATAATCATGTAAAAAAGTGGGATTACTGTAAGTGCTTTTTGTTACAGGTAGTATAAATTTATAGGAGCAGAAATGAGAAAATATCATATTATTTTTTTATCAATGGCTATCATTATTGGCCTTATATCAAGCTGTCAGGTAACTGTCACAGAAACAGCTAATTATGATGTTAGTGGTAATGTTGTTAATGCTGAAGTTGCTACAACTAGTAGTTATTATTATGGAATGTCTAGCACTCGAGTCAAATTAACTCGATATGAGGATGGTGTTTTAAGGAGTTATTCTACTTATACCACTTATTTGAGTTCAGGAGGTTCCTATACTTTTAATGGTGTTGAAAATGGAACATACAAATTAACTGGAGAGTTAAGTGGTTATACTTTTGTTCCTATGTATGTTGATATAACAGGAAGTAATACCATTCTACCTGATTTAATTGGATATCAGACACCTAGTAATAGTACGGATATCTTGATATTTCTTCAGTGGGATAACACAGACTATGATCTTGACTTAAAATTGAGTGCTCCTTCAGGTGCCTCTTCGAGAACTGTTGTCGAATCAAGTTCCCCATCCCAAACCTCTGGTAGTGCCAATCTGAGTTTGAAAAGAGACGTTAAAGCCCCTTATGACTTAACTGGATCTAAAGAAGGTTATAATGGAACATCTTCTTCAGAACCAAGGGTTGAAACCATTAGAATTAGTGGGACTCCTTACTATAATTCTAGTGCTGGTGATGTTAATGGTGTTCCTCAAGATGAAGTTAGAATTTATATTGATTCTTATGGGCGCTTAAAAAGTGATGGTACTTTTGATACTAATAACCAGTATATTACTGGTTTGACTGATAATAGTATACCCGCAGCTGATGCTCGATTGTTTATCATGCAAGGGTCTACACTATATGGTACATGGGAAGTCCCTTTTGATACGGCAGAGACCACTTTACATGTTGCTTCCATAAAATATGCGGCTGGTCAGGTTTTGATATATAGCGCAGGGAATATTAGCTCTGTTAACGCAGATGAAAACAAGAATGCTGTTTATGGTATAAATAAAGGTGTTCGAATAGAAGATGAATCTTCTATAGTGATCATCCAAAGATAAGGAGAATACATGAAAAGGTTTATATTATTATTATTAATTGGATTGATTCCTTTTACTGTGTTTGCACAACGTAGTGCCGCTCCTGCTTCGTCTTCCTCTTCCAATAGTTCTGTTAGTGAGCACAAATTCAATGTTACCTTCGTCGGAACTGCTGATAAAGCTATGATATACATCAATGGTCAAAGATGGGGGAAAGGATATTTAAATCTTCCAACCAGAATCCCTTTGATTAGAGGTACGTATAACATTGAGGCCCAGAGCCCTAATCAGGGTACTATAAAACAAACTGTCGTTGTTAATGGTGATAGGGAGGTTAACTTAAGTTTTCAGCCGCTATCCGCTAGGGTTAGCATCAACAGTTCCGTTACGCCTCTGCGTTTGTATATTGATGGACAATGGGTTGGAGCTCAAGGGGCCAGTCTTAACTTCCCCTATGTTACGGAGTTATCCATAGGAAGACACAGTATCAAAGCTACTAGTCCTGGGTATAGGGATTTTGAACAGACTTTTGATGTAAGAAGTCCGTTAACGATTAATATCAATATGCAACCAGCCAATGCTCAAGTAAATATACAATATTCCAATCAAAGCCTCAAAGTGTATCTTGACGGTCAACGCATGGGATATCGCTTTGAAGTATTACCTGGAAATCACAGACTTCGTATCGAATTTGGTGATATGAGTACTGAGCAGAGTTATAATTTTGCTGCTGGGCAAACCTATACTATCGTTCCCAATCTTAGCTTTTCTATTCAATAATCTTATAAAAGCTTCTCTTAATGAGAAGCTTTATTTAACCCTTCTTTTCTTTAATGAATCCTAGTCAAAGCTAAAGAACTCTCAATTCTTATTGTCTGTTAAGTATTTTTGTTAAGTAAAAATAGAAAAAAAGACGAAAAAACATCCAATTCTCGAAAAAAACTTTCAAAAAACTTCTCGATATTCCGGAAACAGCTGAGAAGAAGCCTATGTAAGGGGAAGAACCAAAGCCCACAAGCCAAGGACCCAAGCATACCGGCTTTCAC
>NZ_KE384555.1:0-157671 GCF_000426705.1 Spirochaeta cellobiosiphila DSM 17781 | reverse complement strand
GTGGTTATTTTATCTGGGTTGTCGTTTGCTTTATCAGTGTTATCGTTTATAATATCGCATCCAACAATAAGAAAAAAAGAAAATAGTCCTAATAACAATAGTTTTTTCATATTTAATTCCTAAAAAATTTTTCCAATGGTAATAGTTTGTTTAATGAAAATCATATAACTATAGTGTTTACTTCTCTGTTTAAACTTCTAAGTAATTGAAAGACTCCCTTGTCTTGGCAAGGGAGGTTCAGTCTCAAAAATACTATTGTTTAGTATATACGAATGGTGTGTTATCATGGCCAGAAACTGTCATTTTGTTACCAGAAATAGAGTATTTAACATCATTTGGTGATGTATAGCTTTTATAGATCGGTACCCACTCAGAATCTGTTCGAGGTTCCCCATGGTCCTTTTCATATGCAGATCTAAATGCGCTCTCATTACTTACGTCATACATAGTTCCATCCATTTCCTGTTTAAGAAGTATTTGTCTTAGTGTGTAGTCTCCTAAATTTTGAATAGTTCCCAATGATTTATCCGAATCTTCATCTGTAACAGAACCGTCATTTTCTACACGTCTGTAGTTAGACTCATTTACAAAAGTAGTTTTTGTTAAAATTAATTTATAAGAATGATACTTAGTCCCATCGCCATCTTTCTCTGTAGATGAAGCAGTCCAAGTTCCAACATAGCTATAATCCTTATCATCGCCGTCGTTGTCATCGTTTATAATATTGCATCCAACAAAAAGAAAAAAAGAAAATAGTCCTAATAAGAATAGTTTTTTCATATTTAATTCCTTAAAAAAATTCCAATGGTAATAGTCACGTTTAATGGAAATCATAGAAATATAGTGTTTACTTCTAAGTAATTGAAAGACTCCCTTGCATTGGCAAGGAAGTATTGATATCAAAAATACTATTGTCTAGTATATACAATTTCTCCAACTGTCATTTTGTTGCCAGAAACGGAGTATTTTAAATCATCTGGTGATGTATCGTCTTGATAGATCTCTGCCCAGTCAGAATCTGTTTGAGTTCCATTTTCCTTTTCATATGCAGATCTATATACACTCTCATTACTTACGTCGTACATAGTACCATCAATTTCAGATTTAACAAGTATTTGTCTTAGTTTGTAGTTTCCTAAATTTTGAATAGTTCCCGATGATTTACCCGAATCTTCATCTACATACCCATCTTTGAGTATATATTTATAGCTATAGTTTTGTTCAAAAGTAGTTTTTGTTAAAATCAGCTTTGAAGAAATATACTCTGTTCCATATTCATCTTCAACTGTATATGAATGAGTCCAAGTTCCAACATAGCTATAATCGTAGACGATTTTATCATCATCGTCGCTTACTTTGTCATCGTCAGTGGTTGCTTTGTCATCGTCAGTGGTTGCTTTGTCATCGTCAGTGGTTGCTTTGTCATCGTCAGTGGTTGCTTTGTCATCGTCAGTGGTTACTTTGTCGTCGTCAGTGGTTATTTTGTCGTCGTCAGTGGTTATTTTGTCGTCGTCAGTGGTTATTTTATCAGGGTTGTCGTTTGCTTTATCAGTGTTATCGTTTACAATATCGCATCCAACAATAAGAAAAAAAGAAAATAGTCCTAATAAGAATAGTTTTTTCATATTTAATTCCTTAAAAATTTTTCCCATGTTAATAGTCTGTTTTAAAAAAAGCAATAGTTATTTAAACAATCTGTCATTTTAATAGTATTTGCCTGAGGTACAAAGGACATCTTTGTGGTATTGGTGATCATTATATAGTAGATCATAAGTAGGAAATTTACCTTTAAAAGTAAATAATAAAAAACGAAATAAAATATCAATTGCTAACGAGTGTAAAATTATAATGCTTTGCCCTTAACATTACAATTTCAAAGGTTGTTCAATGGTAACTATCAATTCGCCAACATTAAAACAAATACACAAGAATGGCGTTATTTGCAAAAGTATATTCTTTATACACTGTTTTCAATCCCAAAGATTAGTAGTGTAAGGATAATTTATTGTGTAGCTATTAATATTTATCTTTGTATCACTAGAAGAGAAACTATATTTCAGGATTCAGAAAATTAGTTAAAAAGTCAGTGGGGCTTCTTGCTTCTTCTTTTTTGTTCTTGTTGGACAAGTGTAATTGGCTATATCAAGGATGTCTATTGGTAAAGAACTGGATTCTTTCATTGTATGAAGTAATTATATACAGACAAATTTCCCTGTTTTCCTATCGAGTCTCTAGCATGAAGGAATAGATTATCTCAAATAGAAATGTTGTTACGAAGTAAAATAAACTGATATTATAAAAAATCTACTAATATGATGGAGTATCGTTTTAGTCTTAGTGAACATGACAGAAGTTGTAACTCCTATAAAAAATTGTAGATGATGTAGTTTTTTTTGATAACAAGACAAGAAGGCTGTCTCTATAGATCTTAAAAAGATATATAAACTCTATATATAAAGAAGTAACGAGTGTGGATCTAAAAAACTTTGGATATAAATGAAGAAAATATTACAGGCTTCAAAAATCTAGATATTAATTAGTCTCTAAAACGAAAATATCATAGACCTTTTCATAAAAAAGGATGACTTTCATAAAAGTCATCCTTTCTTCTATCGGGCTGGCCGGATTTGAACCGGCGACCCCAAGTCCCCCAGACTTGTACGCTAAACCCCTGCGCTACAGCCCGTTGTTAAAAACGCAAAAGAAAACTAGCATAGCCAATGTTTTATGTCAACTGGGCAGAACGTATCTCCTCTTTAGCTTCGTTTATTTATGGCGGGAAGGGTAATGATAAACTCTGTTCCCTTATTTAACTCGGATTGAACACTAATTCTACCATTATTCTTTTTGACAAATTCCCAACACACAACCAGGCCTAATCCTGTTCCTCTTTCCCCATTCGTTCCTTTGGTAGACTTCTTTGTTTCTATTTGGAATAGGTTGTCTTTTATTTGAGGAGACATTCCCACTCCATCATCTATGATATGAATTTCAACCTTTTCTCCCACTTTCAAAGCCTCAAGCCATACGTTTCCACCAGTTGGTGTAAACTTAATCGCATTTGTTATTATGTTTCGGATTATTGTATTCGTCATATCCTTGTCTGCGTAGATCATAATGGTTTGATCTATATTGTTATGAAGTTGTATCTGCTTTTCTTTTGCCTGCTGATTAGCTGCTAACAATGATTCCAAAACAATGGGATATAATTCTGTCAAATAAGCTTTGCATTCAATTCGATCCCCTTGGGCATTGGCCCAAAGAAGAAGGCTTTCTACCATTTTATAGGTGTTAGCCGATGCATTATGGAGGGCCATGATGAACTCTCTAAGTTTTTCGGGGGTGTATCTCTCTAAGTTGTCTGCCAGGAATTTTGTTGTTTCCATAAGACTGAAAAAAGGGCTGCGAAGGTCATGACTAATGATACTAAGTAATTTATTTTTGCTGGACACAGTAGTGCGAAGCATAGCCTTTAACTTATTTCTTTCGATACTAAAATAAATGGATCGTTTCAGCCATTCCACATCAAGTTTATCTTTAATAAGATAATCCTGTGCTCCTAACTTGACCATTTCAATGGCTAGTTTGTCGTCATGTTCTGATGTTATAACAATAATAGGTAATTCTTGAGCTATCGTTCTTACTCTAACTAAAAGGTCGACTTCTGCTTCTGTTGTGTTGCTTAGATTTAATATGATGATATCAGTTGAGTTTGAAGAAAGGAAATCAGGTAGTTCATCCATTAAGACCGTATCCGTTTGGATATTATTAATGTTATGGAGATAACTGAGTATCTCTGGGGTTCTTTGTTCTGTCTCTTCCACTAATAGGACTCGGAGGTCTCTGAAGATCAAATTATGAACCTCTCTTCATTGATAAATGATTATAACATATAGGTAAAATAATGGGCAAGAGAAAATCAAATAGCGCCTTTTCTTTGCGTATTCTTATATTATATATTATTCTATTACTATATTTTAAAAGAGCAGTGAAATTGTGATTTCTATGTGGCACAGTTCTCTATTGTTTCAATGGCGTGGGAGTATCAAAAAAATGATCAAGAAAAACATTGGTATAATAGTATTTATCTGTTCCTTTGGTTTATTTGTGTTGTTTGTCATGCTGTTTCAAACATATAGCTGGCTTGTTATTAATAAGAGTCAACAACAGGCCAATTTGTTAGATTACGCCGGTAATGTATATAAGAACCACTTATCAGGTTATCAACAACAATGGTCGGTTCTTACAAAAGAGAGTTTTTGGGTTGAAATTCTAAAGAATGATGATCGTGGTAATTATTTTCTAGATTCTCTAAGCCATGTTCTTGGGGAAGGACTAATTTATATAGTCGATACAAATGGTGTTGTTACCCATGCTTCATTGGAAGGGCGGTCGGATGATTTGGTCGGTACTGACTTGAGTTTTCGACCCTATGTAGAAAATGCTCTCAAAGGGGAGTCTTCTTTATACTCCGCTCTTGGGGTTGTTACTAACAAGCTTGGTGTTTATTTTGCAGAACCCGTATTTGATGGTGATCAGGTCTCCTTTGTACTAGTACTCAAGATACAGGCAGAGAAAATCTTGGAAAACATTAAACCTTGTAACGATGAAGTAATTTGGGTTACCGATCAATATGGAGTGATTTTAGCCTCAACCAACAAAGATCTTGTCCTGAAAAGTTATCCTAACTTAACGACTGCCGCTCTTATGCATATTAGAAATAAAAGAAATTATCCTGATGTTAATATCTACCCTTTAACCATCAGCTCTTATGGGGACTGGAGCATATGGGATGGGCGTAGGGGACTGGTGGATCAGCTAGATCTATCTATTCCCGGTTGGCACCTGTATTCCTTTCGTTACCGGGAGAGTTTTAATCCCATTGCCAATTCTCAAAAATACCTATTAATGGCTTTTCTCATTATTAGTTTTTTCTTTTCCCTTACTTTGAGTATTTTGACAATGGATATAAAAAGACGAATAGCTATCGAAAAGGAATTGGAAGCTATTGCCCACACAGATCCTTTAACTGGACTCCTTAATAGACGTTACTGTGTAGCAAAGTTGAAAACTATGATAGATAGGTCTTCCAGAGGACAACTTAATTTTTCCTTATGTTATGTAGATCTAAATTACTTGAAGCTTGTTAACGATGAATTTGGTCATAATGCTGGTGATAAGTACATTAAGTCAGTATGTTCTGTAATAGAAAAACACACCAGGACATCGGATATTTTTTGTCGTGTAGGAGGAGACGAGTTTATTGTGATTCATCCCCGTACCTCCTATGATGAGGTTCAGTCGATTTGGGAACGAATTGGAAAAACGATTGATGAGATGTCAAATGAAAATGACCTGCATCGCTATTCTATTAGTTATGGGATAGTGGAGTACAATACTGCAAGTTCTCAAACGGCTATGGAACTGGTTGATATGGCAGATAAAGTTATGTATAAAAGAAAGATAGCTTATAAAAACTCAGATGATGGTTCTCAAGATACCTTTCTTAAAAGAAATTAGCGTGATGTTTGCTTAAATTTAAGCTCCTTATCTGTAATTCCACGACGAATAAGATAACCTTCCTCTAAGGGGAGTTTTGTTTCAATAATATATTGTTTGCCATGATCTGCCTGGTCGACTACTTGGTTATTAACGTCATAGATCGTGTAATCCCTGTCTTTAAGAAAAAGAACATCAGGTCCTATAAATTCAAGCTCTTCAGGGGGGAGTACCTGATTCTTCAGGTTAAGCTCATATTGGCCTTCAGATATTTTTTTGCCTACGATTCCAAGGAATGTATAGTATCTCTCATATCCTTCTTTGTTGGGCTTTTCTATATCCTCTTTGCCAAAATAAAAGCCTGTGGAAAATTCTCTATGACTCACTTTGTCTAATTCTTCAGCATAACTTTCAAAGTCGGGAACATCTTTACCTTCCAGGACGTCAAGAGCTTTTCTGTAAGCCCTTGCTACTGTAGCTACATAATAAATGGATTTCATTCGCCCTTCAATTTTAGCAGAGTCAACTCCGGCCATCTTTAGATCCATTAAGTGATGTATCATATTTATATCTTTGGAAGACAGGATCGAAGTAAAACCATCTCCTTCATAGATGGGATAATATTCTCCAGGGCGTTTTTTTTCTTCTAGTACTTTATAGTCCCAACGACAGGAGTGACTACAACCTCCCTGGTTTGCTGAACGATCTGTCATCCAGGATGATAAGAAACATCTTCCCGAATAGGCAAGACACATAGCTCCATGGACAAAAGCTTCTAACTCTAGATCTGGTACTTTGTCTTTTATCTCTTTTATCTCGTCTAGTCTGACTTCCCTTCCTAGAACGACCCGGTCGAAGCCCATGTTTTTGTACATACTTGCCGCTTCTGCGTTTGTACAGTTTGCTTGTGTGCTAAGATGTAATTCTGTGTTTGGGAATTTTCTTTTAAGCATTGGTACGATTCCAATGTCTGAAACAATAAATGCATCAAAGGGGTATTTTTCAAAGTAATCGAGTTGTTCTTCCAGTCGGCGGATATCAGGATTGTGGAAATAGATATTGAGAGCACAGTATAACTTTTTATTGCCCTTTATCTCTTTAATTATCTCCCATTCGTTTTCATGAAAATTGTCAGCTTTCGCTCTTAACGAAAATTGGCTTATTCCAATATAAGCGGCATCTGCACCATATTGGTAGGCATATTTTAGTTTTTCCAAGTTACCTGCAGGGGCTAATAGTTCCACAGTCATCCTCCTAGGGAGGTTAAATTAGGCCAAAAGACGGGCTTTGGTCAAGTTGACTACTTTTGTAAGGCTAACTTTTCTTCATTACCTTCCACATTTTCTAAAGCGATTTGCCTAATGGATTCTGCAATCTCAAGAAAAACATCAACAATAGCTGGATCAAAGTGGCTTCCCCCTCCTTCTTTAATGATGGATACAGCTTTTGAATGGGGGAAGGGGATTTTATAGACTCTTTCTGAGATAAGAGCGTCATAAACATCAGCTACAGCCATGATTCTACCTGGAAGAGGGATTTTTTGTCCTTTTAAATGGTAGGGGTATCCAGAGCCATCCCACTTTTCATGATGTGATATGGCAATTTTTTTGGCTATAGCAAGGTAGGTCGTTTTTCCTATAGCCGCTTCAGCCTGCTCCAGAGCCTGATACCCATAGATTGTGTGTTTCTTCATTTCTTCAAATTCTTCAGCTGTGAGTTTACCCGGTTTTAATAAAATTTTATCTGGAACTCCTACTTTACCTATATCGTGAAGAGGGGCTGTCGCTGCCATTATATGAATAGTTTGTTCATCTAACTCTTTTACATAAACCCCGCGTTTACGTAACCCAAGAGCTAATTGTTCCACATATAGTTTTGTCCGCTTGATATGGCAGCCTGTTTCATTGTCTCTCGTTTCAGCGAGGCTGGCCAAAGCTGTAATGATGGCCTCTTGTGCATGGGTCACTTCCTTTGTTCGTTCCAGAACCAGGGCCTCTAGATATTCTTTTTGATGGGTGAGCCTCTGTTGTGCGAATTTAAGCGATAGATGCAAATCCACTCTTGCTTTAACTTCCTCTTTATCAAAAGGTTTCGTGATGTAATCCACCGCTCCTAAGGCAAAACCTCTTGTTTTATTATCCAGTTTATCCAGAGTTGATAGAATGATTACAGGAATATCCAGAGTAAAGGGGTTACCCTTCAATGCTTTCAAACATTCAAATCCATCCAT
Organism: Spirochaeta cellobiosiphila DSM 17781; assembly: GCF_000426705.1. Lineage (NCBI taxonomy): Bacteria > Pseudomonadati > Spirochaetota > Spirochaetia > Spirochaetales > Spirochaetaceae > Spirochaeta > Spirochaeta cellobiosiphila. Next base: position 149,942 of record NZ_KE384555.1, on the reverse strand, counting down.
CTTTGGCATTACAATGTCAGTCAGGATGATGTCTGGAAGGATTTCCTGAGCTTTCTTATATCCTTCACTTCCATTGGATGCTGTGTACAGGTTTTCATAATCTTCCAATGCTTCTTGTAAGAAGAACAAGTTGGTTCTTGTGTCATCAATCATTAATATTTTGGCTTTGCTTTTCTCAAAATTCCCGATCCCACTCATAGTTAGTAGCCTCTCATATTTTGTATGGTAAAAAAAAAGACCTCTATTAAATTTTAATAGAGGTCGTCAGGAATACAAGGGTTTATTTTAACGTCCGTCTGGACTGTAGAGATATTGGAAGTAATCCATATCAGTAGTAAGTGTCTTATTAAAGTTACCCATTGTCTTTTTATAGGATTCTAAAGCCAGCCAGAACTCTGTAAAGCTAGGATCTTGTCCGTAAGCCAAGGCATAAATATTAGCCGCTTGAGCATCCCCTTGTCCTTTGATCGTTTCAGACTTTGCGTAAGCATCAGATAGAATTTCATCTTTCTTTCGATCTAATTGTCCTAGGATTTCTTGCTTTTTACCCTGTCCATAAGAACGGTATTGTTCTGCTTTTTGTCTTCGTTCGGCAATCATTCTCGAATATACAGATTCTGTTAGGTCATCTGAGTATCTAATTTGTCTTATGACTACATCAATAACACGGATACCAAATTGTTCTTCTGTTATATCTGCGACTTTCTCTAACATCTCTTCGCTGAGAGCAGAACGTCCTTTTGTTATATTTTCATAAGTTTTTAATTCTGATTGTGACCCTAAGTCTTCAATAATAGTCATTTCTTCTGATTCAGTAGATGTACGATCTATTTCATTAATAACATTTGAGTTTCTCACTGATTCTAGTAGAGGATTGGTACTGACTACATTTTTAACAGCAGAATCAATAACATCATCAAGTCGAGAGTAAGCTCTATCAATATTGGCGATGGATTCATAGAAAGTCTGTAGGTTTGTGATTTTCCATCTCGCTGTGGTATCAACCCATATAAATTGATTTTCCTTCGTAGGTATTCGCTGGGCATCTCCATCCCAACTCATAATCTTTGTTGGAAATTTAACGACATTATCCACCACAGGCATTCTGAATTTTAAACCGGCTTTTTCTTCTGTTTTAATCATTTCCCCAAATCTGGTAATGGCCGCTTGTTGACCCTCTTGAAGTACATAGAAAGGTCCCATTGCAATGAAGACAATAAAAGCTATAAGAAGAAGTGATAAAATAACCATTAACTTTTTCATTATTGAACCCCTTCTACATTATTTTTATTATTAGTTCCTAGATTCTTGATGGGAATAAAGTTACTTAAAGACTCATCAATGAGGTCAATATCCTTTTCATTTTCGAATACTTCTTCAAGCATTTCGTAATAGAGTCTCGTTTTTGTTACACGGGGACTCTTACGATACTCTTCTAGCATGGCTTTGAATCTGGCCACGTCTCCTTCGGCTTCATTTATTCGTTTAGCCTTATATCCCTCTGCTTGCTGGATTATTTGGTCCCTTTCTCCATTAGCCTTGGGTATAACTTTATTATACTCTTCCTGACCTTCGTTAATGAGTCTGTTCATATCTTGTTGAGCAATATTTACATCTTCAAAGGCATCTTGTACGGTTCCCAGTGGTGGAACGATGTTCTGTAACTGAACTTGTTGTATTTTAGCTCCCAGTCCATATTTAACAAGAAGTTCATTCATTAATTCCTGACCTTTGGTTTCAATCATCGTTCTTTCAGATCCGATTACGTCAAAGATCGTTCTATCACCAACTAGCTGGTTCATTACCGTTTGGGAGATATCCCGTATTGTTTTTATTCGATTATCTAATCTTTGCATCGTGATTTCATCAGTACGTACTGAATCATCTACATTGAATAACCAAGCTTTGGGGTCTTCAATCCTGTACTGTATAACCCATTCCACATCTATGATGTTTAAATCTCCTGTGAGCATTCGTGATTCATTTGGGTATTCTTTATCAGAATATCGTGAGTCTACTCCTGCGTTTTCTGTGCGGAAACCAAACTCCTCTTTTTGTACAATCTTAGTGGGAACATTAAAGCTTTTTTCTAAAACAGGGATCTTCCAGTTCATTCCAGGACCGACAGTTCTGGAGTATTTGCCTAAAAACAAAACAACTGATTCTTCAGTTTGATCAACAATAAAAAAACTATTGAGACCTAGGAAAATAGCAAATACAACAACAATAATTAATACTACGCTTCCCACTCCTAAGTGAAAAGGCAGATTTCCAGGGGATACATCCCTTTCAGCCATAAGTTTCTCCTTTTTTAATAATAGTAGTCTAAGGTTAACAAGCCCTTTATCGGTCGTCAAGAAAACAATTTGTTAGGATTATTGACCTAAGCCTAAGCGTAGCCTAGAATAGGGCCTATGAAAAAGAGATTGATAACTTCAGCTTTACCTTATGTAAATAATATCCCTCACCTGGGAAATATCATACAAGTTTTGAGTGGTGATGTATTTGCTCGTTTTTGCCGCTCCTTTGGCTATGAAACTTTGTATGTGTGTGGAACTGATGAATATGGAACAGCTACGGAAACACGAGCGTTAGAAGAAAAAACGACACCGCGAGAACTGTGTGATCATTATAATAAGATTCACAATGAGATCTATGAGTGGTTCAATATTAGCTTTGACCGTTTTGGCCGAACTAGTGATCCTATACAAACTGAAATCGTACAGGATATTTTTAAGAAGGTAGATGCTGCAGGATATATCTCTGAGCAGGAAATCGAGCAACTTTATAGTCCTGACCAGGACATGTTTCTTGCTGATAGATATGTTCGGGGTACTTGTCCTCATTGTGCTTATGAAGAGGCCAGAGGCGATCAATGTGAAAATTGTGGCAAATTATTAGAACCTACTGAACTAATAAATCCCTATTCTCCTTTAGGGGGACAGTTAGAAATTAGGAAGACCAGGCATCTCTACTTAAACCTGCCAGCAGTGCTTCCTCAATTTGAAAAATGGATGAACAAAGCATCAAAAGACGGCTTTTGGGCACGTAATGCTATCCAGATGACACAAGCCTGGGTTCGCGATGGATTAAAGGAACGGGCTATTACTCGAGACCTTAAATGGGGGATTCCCGTTCCCAGAAAAGGTTTTGAGAACAAAGTCTTCTATGTGTGGTTTGATGCTCCTATCGGTTACATTAGTATCACCGCTGGTTTAACTGAGAATTGGAAGGACTGGTGGCAAAATCCTGATAATGTTGAATTATTTCAATTTATTGGAAAAGACAATATTCCTTTCCATACAGTCATTTTCCCTTCCTCCTTATTAGCGACAGGTGATAACTGGACAATGCTTCACCATATGTCCAGCTCTGAGTATCTGAATTATGAAGGGGGAAAATTCTCCAAGTCTGCCGGCATGGGTGTTTTTGGAAACGATTGTCAGGATACAGGTATTCCTGCTGATGTGTGGCGATTCTATATTTTCTATAACAGACCTGAAAAGTCAGATACTTTGTTCACCTGGAATGATTTTCAAGACAAGGTTAATTCTGAACTTATTGGTAATTTTGCTAATCTTATCAATAGAACATTAACTTTTAGCTATAAATTCATGGGTGATACTGTAGGTGAGTTTAATGAACTTCCTCTGTTGTGGGATCAAGTTAATCCTTTGTTAAAAAAGGTGGTTGATCATCTGGAAAGGGCAGAGCTTAAAGATGGTTTAAAAACTATTCTTCAAATATCTGATATTGGTAACAAAGTTTTTCAAGAAGCAGAGCCCTGGAAGACAAAAGAATCTGATCCAGAAGGAACAAAAGATCTTCTGTGTAACTTGATCTATCTTATACGTGACTTATCCATCATGATTGCCCCTTACCTTCCTGAAACCAGTAAGAAGATTGCTGATTTGTTTAAACAAGGGGATTTGGATTGGTCTACCGTTGGATCAAAAACAGGCATAATAAGGATAGGCAAGCCAGAGATTCTTTTCAAAAAGCTTGAAGATGACTTTATTGAGGAGATGCGAAATCGTTTTGCCGGTAGTCAAAAAGACAGACAAAAGAATAGTTCGTCAACAGAAGATACCTCTATCGAGAACCAATTCAATCATAGTGTAGATCTTCGGGTTGCTAGAATAACAGCTGTGGAACAACATCCTGAGGCTGATAAGCTGTATATTGAAACTCTTGATACGGGTGATGGGGAGCCATTACAGATTGTCTCAGGTATAAAAGATTATTATTCCCCTGAAGAATTGGTCGGAAAGAACATAATTCTTGTCAAGAATTTAAAACCTGCTAAATTACGCGGGGTAAAAAGTTTTGGTATGTTACTGGCGGCAAGCAGCGAAGAAGGGGATAAAAAAGCCTTGGAAGTTCTATTTGCTAATGACGATATAAATCCTGGTACTCCAGTCATTATCGAAGGCAAAGATGGTGGACCAGCAGTGAAAACAAAACTAAAAGTCGATAAGTTCTTTGAAATGCCTATCAAAACACAAGATGGTATTGTCTCTGTAGGGGAGACAGCCTTAACTGTTAATGGAGAGACACTCAAAACAAAATCTGTTCTCAATGGAGAAGTAGGTTAATTGAGTTCCTTTCTACAAACATCATACTGGGCTGAATTTAAAGGGCTCTTTGGCTGGACCAGTCAAAGAGTCACTATTAACTATGATAACAAATCTGTCGATTTTTACGTCTTGATACGTAAAATAATCGGACCTTACTCGATTGCTTATATCCCCTTCGGCTTAGGGGGAAGTATTTCTTTTGATCAATCCTTTTATGGAATGATCAAGAAGCAACTGAAAAGCGTATTACCATCTCATGTCATCTTTGTTCGTTTTGATCTGGATATACAGAGAAGTGTAGAAATAAAAGCTTTTAGGAAATCCCCGGTGGATGTTCAACCACCTGATACAGTCATTCTTTCCTTAACTAATTCAGAAGATGAAATCTTAAGTCAAATGAAGAAGAAGACAAGGTATAATATCAAATTAGCATTAAAAAAAGGTATTAAGGTTGTAAAATCCTCTATTGAGGAATTACCAGCATGGTATGCTTTGTATAAGGAAACCGCTGATAGAGATAAAATCGCCATTCATTCCTATGAGTACTATGCCAAACAGTTTGAACTGGCAGAACTAGATAAGAAGGTGAATTATCTTCTTTTACTGGCTTACCATGAAGAGGATTTACTGGCAGGCATTATACTTGTTCAATCTGGTAATCGTACTACTTATCTTTACGGTGCTTCTTCCAATGAAAAGAGAAATCTCATGCCCTCTTATTTACTCCAATGGGAAGGGATAAAAATTGCTAAGAATGAATGGAACTGTACGGAATATGATTTCTTTGGGATTCCTCCTGTGGATGATCCCAATCACCCTATGTCAGGATTATATAGATTCAAAGTAGGGTTTGGCGGGACTGTCGTCCATTATCATGGATGTTGGGATCTTCCATTAAAATCCCTTCTTTATTCTTCTTACCGTATCCTGGAAAAGATGAGACATTTTTATTACAAGAAAATACGGAAACACTAGTCTTCCAGGACAATTTGTACGCGTCTATTCGCATCTTGATTTTTACCAGTAGTAACAGGATCTGACATCCCTTTTGGGATAATACTGGGACTTGTTTGAGGTTTCCATCCTAATTTATAGAGATAATCCCTAACGGCAATAGCTCTGTTTTCGCTGATTTCTATTCTTCCTGCTTCCGATCCTGCTATAGCGGTATGTCCAATGAATAATACTTGACTGTTGGTCTGATTCAGTAGAGGTAAGAGGTTTTCCAATTTCTTTTTCTGTCCTGGTAATAGGCTCCAGTCGTTGGGTAAAAAGTAAATAATCTGTTTTTCTATCATGATATCATATTTGGCTATTTCAGCTTTCCTGGCTTCTTCTGCCTTCCTGGCTTCTTCTGCCTTTCTGGCTTCTTCTGCTTTCCTGGCTTCTTCTGCCTTCCTGGCCTCTTCTGCTTTTCTAGCTTCTTCTGCCTTCTTGGCTTCTTCTACTTTCGTAGCCTCTTCCGCTTTTCTGGTTTCTTCTGTCTTCTGAGGAATACTAGGTTGTTTGACTATTGGCGTATTTTGAGGAGCAGCTGTCCTTTTCACCATATTGGTTTGAGTATTCTGATTGGATTTTGTTTGACCTGTACGAGACGGTTGGTTCAACTTAGGAAGAAAAAATAATAATGATCCTATTAGTAAAAGAATCGCTCCCATAGTAATTAAGGCACCTATAAACCATTTAGGCATAACCCAAGGAAGAGTATAGCTCTCATTTAGCTTTTCTTTTCCTGATAAGGAGATTCGAAGGTCGAGAGCTCTATTACCGTTATATCTTCCCTTTAGGTAAATTATATTTTTGCTTGCTTCAGGATAGGGGAGGGGTTTTAGGACTATTTCCTGAAAAAGCTCTTTTCCCTTGTCATTAACAATGTAGAGCTTTATATGAGCTTCTTTTTGATTATCTTTAATGGGAGTCAGTTTTAATTCTTTTTGTCCAGAACTCTCTAGATCAATAAAAGAAATAAGATCTCTATTGTTGATCTCTACTTTCAAGCTTCTACTCATAAGTATTAATAATATGAGGTTAGTTAAAAGGGTGCAAGAACTTAAATTTTACTATTTGTTTTTATTTAGTCACCAAAACAGGTTCCTATCATACGTGCTGTTCTAATATGGTCATGATCTGTAGGGACAAGCTTTAGTTTTCCAGCAACTTTTGATAAATCCTTAGCGACTACTTTGTCATCTTCAAGGGCGACCATTTTTCCATATTCCCCTTTTTGTAAAAGATCTAATGCTGCTGTACCAAATCTCGTTGATAATATTCTATCATATGCCGAAGGTTTGCCTCCTCGTTGCAGATACCCAAGAACTGTCACTCTTGCTTCTGCATCTGAATGGGCTTCTATCTCCTGGGCTAATCTATAGCTTATACTGGGATAGCCTTCACTTGCACGTTTTTTACGTATTTCCTTTTTTCCTAATTTTGCTTCTTCTGTACTTACGGCTCCTTCTGCTACGGCGACAATGGAAAAGTTTTTGCCTTCTGATGATCTTTTACCTAGATGTTCTATAACACTGTTGATGTTATATGGTATTTCTGGGATGAGTATGACATCTCCTCCACCTGCTAAGCCAGAATAAAGGGTTAACCAACCAGCTTTATGACCCATTATCTCCACCACCATAACTCTATTGTGGGAATCTGCTGTTGAATGTAGGCGGTCAATGCCTTCTGTGGCAACATCCAGAGCGGAATGAAAACCAAAAGTCATATCTGTACCCCATAGATCGTTATCTATTGTTTTGGGAAGGGCTACAACGTTAAGTCCTGCTTCTGACAGTAGGTTTGCTGTTTTAACAGTCCCATTCCCACCTAGTACAACTAAAGCATCTAAACCCAACTTTTTATAGTTCTCAACAATCAAATCCGGTTTATGTAAACCTTCTTTACTATCCTTTTCGGATTTAAATGGTTTTTCCCGACTAGTTCCTAATATTGTCCCGCCTCTTGTCAAAATCCCGGATACTTCTTCAGATTCCAACCAATGTCCATCACCAGTGATCATTCCCCGAAAACCACCACGGCTTCCCCAAACGTTCATTCCATAGAGTCCGAAAGCTGGTTTGACAACCCCTCGAATAGCCGCATTTAAGCCGGGACAATCTCCTCCACTAGTCAAAATTCCAAATTTTTTTGTTGCAGAACTCATAATGTAACTCCTATGTCTTCCATTTTAACTTGATTTCAATGTAAAAAGAAAGGGAATTGTCAAATCTTGAATATAACAATAACATGATAGGGAGAGGAGTTACAGTTCATGAAGGCGGAATACATAAATCCCTTTTTAGATTCGACATTGAATTTGATTAAAAGCATGTTAGGTGAAGACGCTCGAGTGGGTGAGAAATATGTGCTAACCCATTTTGGAAACCATAGATGGGAGATCTCTGGAGTAATCGGACTTACAGGAAATGTGGAAGGTTTGGTTGTTATCAGATTATCCAGGATACTGGCTAAAAAGATATTAGAGAAATCCGGTTTAGAGGTTAGCAGGGATCCTGATGAGGTCAGTAAACTCATTAATGAAATGGTAGGAGAACTAGTCAATATAATCGCAGGTAATGGTCTATCAGGTTTAAATGATCCTGATGTGGATATTACCGTTCCTTTTTGTGTACAAGGTAAAAATCACAGCATAGCCTGGCCGATGAATAACCCTATCATTGTCATCCCTTTTAGTACCACAGCAGGACCTTTCGAAGTGACTGTGAGTTTGAAAGGTAATGAGAATCGAGTTTCAAAAGGAATAAGACGCTAATTACTCATAGAGTGGAACAAAGCCGATTTTTTGCATTTCAGACTCTATTTTATCTTTATCTACTGGCTTAACCATGTAACTGGTAGCCCCACCTTTATGGTAGGCTTTAACAACATTTTTAGGATCATCAAGCACTGTTGACATGATGATTTTAACTTCATCTTTTTGATGTATTTTCATTTCTTGTTCGATATTTCTAATGTCTTGTATGGCTTCATGACCTGTTTTTTCGGGCATCATTATGTCCATAAAGACAACGTCATAGGGAATATTCTCCTGCCAGGCCATTTGAAAGGCATTGACTGCTTCTTCACCATTTTCTGCCAGATCAACCTCTCCATAGGTTGTTAATAACTCTTTCATAAACTGTTGACTTCCAAAATCATCTTCAGCAACCAAAATTCGCATATAAACCCCCTCGTATCCTTAAGTATTAATGACATGTACTAACTGATTCAAATAATCTTTTAATTTTTCTATATTTTTATTTCTTACGGCGAATAGCATTCCTAAGAGGAATTGGGATAGACTTACACTTGACTCTCTGTATTCACTTCTTATTTCTTTTAATAGGCTATCTAGTTCATGCCAGTTATTTTTAGTTAGTAGATCTTGGATTTGTGGTAAGTGATTTTTGAGGTTAAACTTGTGTTCTTCATTGATAACTAAAGTCAGTTGGGTTGAATGTAATCTTTTCTCCTTGGTTAATTCTTCCATTAGTTGGTTGATGGCTGTGATAAAATGGGTAGATAAACTTGCTGTTTTCATAAATACCCGTATTCCTGCGTTCTTTCCTTTTTTAATGATGGAAGGGTTTAAAAAATTATCATGCACTAATATGGATAAATAACGGTTTAGATCGGGATTATCTGCTATAAAACTATCTATATCACTGTTTTCCTTTCTATACCAGATAACTATCTCTTTTCCTGTTGGAGCAGGAGGGGGCCAATCCATTGACCCAAAAATGTCATTATTCTCTTCAAAAAGGAATGAAGACCATGTAATAAGATCTGGTTGTATGTATATTTTATAGTTTTGCTCGGACAACTTTTTTTTAAAATTACTTACTTGGAAGAATCTTTTTTTGTCCAAGCCCATGGCTGATTTTATTTTTGTCCTATTCAGAGGACGAAGAATGATATGATCTTTTTTAATCAAGTTAGGGAGAAGTTCTTGTTGATGATGATCGCTAATAAAAAAGAAGTTATAAGGCCGAAGTTCAAATTCTTCATTCCATTCCTGAGGGATAGGGAAGCTATCGCAAAAGTAAAGAAATTCTTCTCCCTGTTCTTTTTTTGCTCCTTCTTCTTCAAGGAAATGGGTCAGCAATCTCTCTTCTTCTTTGTCCTTCAAACAGATTTTGTAAGCACGATTGGCTAGCAGTTGTGAAGAAAGGTTCAGAGTGTCTTTCATAACTAAAGGAAGATCAAATCGAAAAATACTCCCTGTGCCATGAAGAGATTCCACTGTAAGTTTCCCATTCATTATTTCAATAAGTTTTTTTGTGATACTGAGTCCTAATCCTGTGCCGCCATAGGATCTCGTATGTGATCCGTCTATCTGGTAAAAATCGTCAAAAATCCTTTTAGTTTCTTCAACCTTCATTCCTATACCAGTATCCTGAATAATGAAATCCACTTTCTTATTTTCAATGTCAATAAGACACTGAAAACTAATAGCACCTTGATTCGTGAATTTGATGGCATTCCCTACAAGATTATTGATGACTTGGGATAACTTTCCAGAATCACCAAGGAAAATATTATATGCCTCAGAAGGTATATCTGTGAGCAGGAGTAGATGTTTTTTACTGGCTTGTACAGCAATTTTCTCAAAGGTATTCTCAAGGTCTTCTCCAAGGTTAAAAGGTAAACGGGCTATTTTCATTTTTCCTGATTCAAGTTTAGAAAAATCCAGGAGATCGGATATCATTCCCAAAAGGAATTGAGCAGAATTAATGGACACATCCAGACAGTCTTTCAAGTAAAGGTCATTGACTTTTTCCTTTACAAGCTGATTCATTCCTATAACACTATTTAAGGGAGTTCTTAATTCATGGGTCATGTTAGTTAGAAACTCACTCTTTAATCGGCTATGAGTTTCAGCTCTTTCTCTGGCTAGAAGTATGGCTTTTTCATAAGCTAATTGCTTTGTGATATCATGAAAAGCGACTACAATTCCTGTAAATAGTCTATCTGTTTGAAGGAAAACTCCTATTGTGGCTTCTATAGGAATAGAGGTATCTTCCTTATTCCATGGCGTTAAGTCGCCTCTAATAATGTTCTCTGTAGCCATCAAATCAATATTATCACCGTTCATATCAAAGGAAAAAAAGCGCTCATAAGATTCACCGTGTATCTTGTCTGTGGCGGGTATTTGAATGAGTTCTAGAGCCTTCCTGTTTGCTTTATGAATAATACCTTCTTGGCTGATAAGCACAACACCTTCCGCTAAGGAATCTAAGGTCGTTTCTAATAACTTTTCTTTATCTTTTAGTGCATTATCTGATTTGTGTTTGGATAAAGCCCTTTCAATAGTAATATAAATGGCCTCATTTTGAATGGGCTTCAGAATATAGCCATGAGATTCTGTTTCATTAGTTCTTTGAATAGTTTCTTTATCAGAGTAGGCCGTTAGAAAAATAACAGGAATAGGGTAGAGTTGATTTATGACTTGTGTGGTTTCAATTCCATCCATAGTCCCACCTAAATTGATATCCATTAAAATAAGGTCAGGTTGATGATCTTTAAGGTACTCTAAGGCTTCTTCTCCTGATCTCATAATATCAGGAACAAAATAGCCTAATTTGTTTAATCTTGTTTGAATATCAATCCCGATAATTGGTTCATCTTCTACAACAAGTATTTTTATTGAACTCATGTAAGCAATTTTAATCGATGAAATATGACATTGCTAATTTTAGATAAAAAAAAGAAAGGCCGATAATGTATTTGATGAAAAGTAAAGAACTCCTTAAATATTTGAACAAAAATATACCAATCACAAAACGAATGGATTTAACTATACTCGAATCTTCTTCTCAGTGCGTTGCCATAAAAGCAGGATTAGAAGCTAACAGGAATCATAAAAAAACTGCTTTTGGGGGAAGTATAAACACTTTAATGGTATTGAGTTGCTTTTCCTTGCTTAAGATCATACTAGATGAGCAAAATATTGACGCAGATATTGTTATCCAACGATCACAGATAGAATTCTTAAGGCCTGTACAGACCGATTTTACTTCTCGTACAAGAATTGAGGATCAAAATAAGATAAACCTATTCATTGATCAATTGCAAAGACATGGAAAAGGTCGAATTGGCCTTCAGGCAACCATTTCTCAGGATAAAGAACTGGCTGCCTTTAAAGGTGATTTTGTTGCTATGCTGAAGCGTTAACTTTTTGACGGTGATCGTTTCTTTGGTTGAGTCTCTGTCGGGTTTCTTCTGTTAAGGAGTCATAACAGTGAGGACAACTAATACCTTCTTCATACAAATCTGATTCTATTTCCAGCTTTGTGAGTGGTTCTCCACAACCATAACAAACACGATGTATACCAGGTTCTAATTCCTGATTAACTGATACTCTATTATCAAAAACGAAGCATTCCCCTTCCCAAAGGCTTTCTGAAGCATCAATATCTTCAATATATTTTAGAATCCCACCCTTGAGGTGATAAACTTCCTCAACTCCTTCAGACTTGAGAAAGCTAGTTGCTTTTTCACAACGAATCCCACCAGTACAGAACATTGCTACCTTTTTGGGTTTTTGGGGAAGCACTTTTTGGCGAACCCAATCTGGAAACTGTCGAAAATATCTTGTTTGTGGATCCATGGCTCCCTTAAATGTCCCAATTTTGAATTCATAACTATTTCGGGTATCAATCAATAATACTTCAGGATCCTGAATGAGCTCATTCCATTCTGATGGAGAGACATAGGTACCTGCCATGGTGGTAGGATCCATACCTTCTATTCCCATGGTTACGATCTCTTTTTTAAGTTTGACTTTCATTTTATAGAAGGGTGGTTTTCCTGATTCCTGATAAGATAATTTGTACTCAAGATTGGTAAACCCTAATGTGTTTTCTATGTATACCCTTAAAGCTTCTATGGCTTTTTCAGACCCAGCTACTGTGCCATTAATTCCTTCTGAAGCTAACAATAAGGTACCATTAATGTGCCACTTTTTACAAAAGTGGAGCAGACCTGACTTTTCCTCTTTATACTCAGGAAAGTCTTTAAATTGATATAGCGCAGCTATGACATACTTACTCATAGCCGCTGATATTAATATACATTAGTAAAATAGTAAATAATAAGCTAAGCTTATCGGGATATTCCTATACTGAAAACGCTTTCCCAAGTATCTTCTTCTATATTATATATGGAGTAGAATGCCATAGCAGGTATAGCTATCTTCTTGAGAAGCAGCTGAAAGCCTCCTCCTATACCGCTAAACCAGAAAGGGTCTTCATCATCCTGATATCCCCTCTCTCCATATAAATTAAGAGTCGAATAGAAGGAATCTCCTTCATACAAGGCGAAAGCATACTCGCCGTAACTGGTAAAAAAGTTATTTGGATAGTATTCAGAACCTGGAAGACTAAAGCTTCCTTTGCTTCCTCCGATACTGGAACGAAAGGAATCCGGTTCATCAGAATATCTATAAGCGGTATTAACATTAAACAAATTCCGTTTAGAAAATCGGCCTTTATAGGACATTTCTAATGTAGTGGATGGTACCGGTCTTGTATTGCTTACGTCCCAAAATAAGTCATTACTTAAGCCAGCCATAAAACCAGTAGGAGATAAATCTTGCTGCTTTGTTTTATCCCAGTTTAGGTTAAGTGTTCCTCCAGGATAGGATTCCCATTTCTCATCTTCAATGAAGGTTCCTTTTAATCCTGTTGTAATACCAAAAGTTTTATCAAAAAAATCCCTTCCAAAGGCCTGTGTAAATGTTAAACGAGTTATATCCTCTTCATTTCCATAAAAGAAATTGGTAACATTTTTATATGGTGAGCCAAATAGGTTAGGATCAACATAAGTTAGTAGAAATATCAAACTGTCACTAGAGACCACAGATCCTGTTACAAGAGATTTACGCAAGCCCAATAGATTAGAATCTAATAAAAACAAACCACCTGATATGTTTCCTGATGAAACAGTCGCAAAGGGCAGGGGAATTAGGGTCCACTTTTCTTGTAAAAAAATAGTTAACTCACCTGTATCCTCATCGATGGAATTGAACTCTGTTTCAATATCAAAGAATAACCCAGATTTAAGTAAGTCCTGCTTCACCTTCTCATTAGTCTCCTCCGTATATTCGTCCCCTTTTTTGACAGACAATAGATCAAGAACTATAAACTTCTTGGTTCTCTGTAAGCCCATGACATTGATGTTCTCAATTCTTTGTGCTCCCAGAGAAGACAATAGACATAAACTCATTAGGGGTAATAGGAATAAATTTCTCATCATTTCTTCTTATCCTTTTTCTTTTGTGCTTCTTTTAGCATATCAGCTAAAGTATAGGTTTCTTTATCTTGTGATGAATACTGTTTGATAAGTTTTCTCCCAAGAGCTTGTTCTTTTCTACCTGGTTTTCCTCCGGGAGTCACTTCTGATGTACTTTCGTATCCGCAAGACAAGGAGCGACAAACCTGTATAGCCCGTCCCCGTTTGTCTTTAGTATCCAATAATGGTTTCCCACACATGGGGCATGGCTTCCCATTTCCTTTGGGTTCATAGACGGTTTTACTAAGCTTAATCAGATCTGTAAGTTTCTGGGCAGAATCTCTAATATCCTTCTTAAAGGCCTGGGGATTTTCCTTTCCTGTAGCAATATTATTTAGACGCTGTTCCCAGATTGCTGTCAGATTGGGGCTCTTTATCTCTTCAGGTACTAAAGATAATAAATCCAAACCTCTAGAGGTAGGGTGAATAGAGTGGCCTTGCTTCTCTGCGTAAAAACTTGAAAAGAGTTTTTCAATGATGTCTGCTCTCGTTGCAGGAGTCCCCAAGCCTCCTTCCTCTTTTAATACTTTCTGGTATTCTTTGGAATCCACTAAAGCGGAAGGATTTTCCATAGCTGTGAGTAGTGTTCCTTCTGTGTAGCGTGAAGGAGGGGATGTTTTAGACTTCTTTGAGTGAATACCGTTTATATTAAGTGTGTCTCCTTCCTTAATATTCTGTAAATCCTGAATGACTTCATTTTCTTCATTATCCGGTAAACGTCCTGTTATGGCTCGCCATCCCTTATCGAGAGTCTGACGACTCTTAATGAAAAAATATCCTTCTTTGAGTTTGATTTTTATACTAATTTGATTGTATTTGTAGGCTGGAGATAACACTTCAAGAAAGCGATTAACAATAAGTTGCCATAAATTTCTTTCTTCAGGGTTAAGGCGGTCCAGATTAACTCTTTCTTCTGTGGGGATTATGGCGTGGTGATCACTCACTTTAGCATTATTTACGATCATCTTATCATTTTTGATTTTATCCAGATCCAATTGAGGAAGTTTGGATGCATAAGATGTTTTACTTAAAGCTTTTAGCCTATCCCCAAGAGTAGGAACCATATCTGTGGTGATATGCCGGGAATCTGTACGGGGGTAGGTAACGATCTTGTGGCGTTCATATAAAGATTGAAGAACCTTTAATGTTTGCTTCGCTCCAAAGCCTAACCACTTATTGGCATCTCTTTGAAGTTCTGTCAAATCATAGGCTAAAGGACTATGTTCTGATTTTGTCTGATTCTTTCTTTCTGTACAAGTTCCTTCAGATCCTTCTAGGATACTAATAATCTCTTCTACTCTCGCTTCTTTAAATATTCTACTCTGGCCTTTGTCGTCTTGCCATCTGAAGAGTTTATCCCCTGCCTTACCTTCAATGGTCCAGTAGTCTTGAGGAATAAAGTTTTTTATTGTTTTCTCCCTCTCCGCAATAAGAGCTAAAGTAGGTGTCTGAACACGGCCACAGGTTAATTGACTATCATATTTACAACTTAATGCTCTTGATAGATTCAAGCCAATTATCCAATCCGCTTCCGAACGGGCTTCTGCTGCTAAATATAGATTCCAGTATTTCTGTGCTGGTTCTAAATGGGCAAATCCTTCCTTAATCGCTTTAGTCGTTTGGCTTGATATCCATAATCGACTTGTCTTCTTCTTCCAGGCACCCAGTTTTAGGATATTTCTGGCAACGGCTTCTCCTTCTCTTCCTGCATCAGTGGCAATAATGAGATGATCCACATCATTTCGCTGCATAAGCCTTTTAATTGCGTTGAATTGGTGGGATGTTTTTCTAATGACCTTTAACTTCATTTTTTCAGGAAGCATTGGTAAATAGTCTAGGCTCCATGTCGTATATCGAGAGTCATATACCCCCGGTTCTGCTAGTTCTACTAGATGTCCCATTGCCCAAGTCACGATATATTGAGCACCCTCTATATGTGTTTTTGTACTTTTATTGCAACCCAGAACTTTTGCTATGTCACGTCCGACACTTGGTTTTTCTGCTAAAACAATTGATTTCATGGTCATAGTATAAACTAAAAAGGCCTGTCCTTGAAATACACCATCATAATGGTGTAATAATTGTTTATGATTGAAGCTAACTGGGAACAAGAACTATTTGATCGAGTTTACAATGAAGTACTCGACAACCTGAATGAAAAAAAAGAGACAAATAAGATTCAAATGGAGGACGTTGAAAATCTTCTAAGAGATCTTTATATACGAGAGGATAACAATCAGACAGGAAGAGGCCTCTTCAAAGCGACAGAACTGGAAGCTGAAATAGCTGCTCATCAAGCCTTTTTGTATCTATGGAAAAAAGAAACAGGGGATTAAACGATGGATCCCCCCCTTTTAGTAGGCATTTTTCTGTTCAATGAGGTAGAAGTTCTAGACTTTGCCGGACCCTTTGAAGTCTTTAGTGTGACTGAAAATGAACAAACAGGGGATAAGTTATTTAAAGTAATAACCATATCTCAAGATGGGCAATCCATAAAAGGGAGAAACGGATTAACAGTAGTACCTGATTATAGTTTTACCTCTATGCCCTCTGTAGATATTCTTATCATACCCGGGGGATATGGCGCAGAGGAAATAGAAATTAATAATCAAGTAACCCTTGATTGGATTAGAACATGGAAGCCTAAAGTCAGAACTTTAGCTTCGGTCTGTACAGGAGCTTTTTTATTAGCTGAAGCAGGTATTATCACGAATCATCAGGTTACCACTCATTGGATGGATATACCTAGGCTTAGAAAAAGGTATCCTTTACTTGATGTAAAAGAGAATATTAAGTTTATAGACCTTGGGGATACACTCACTTCCGGGGGGATCTCTGCGGGAATAGAACTGTCCTTTTATATCATCTCCTGTTATTTTGATAGGCAGACCGCACAAAACACAGCTAAAAGAATGGAATATGATTGTGATTTTTCTAGTTTTCCTACAGAGGAGGAATAGACAAGGCTGGCAATGACAGCCTTGTCTAAAAGGTTTTATGAAAAATAACTTGTTGTTTATAAGCTGGTCTGGGGGCCTTCCCCCATCCAGCACTTAATTCCTTCTTCAGGAAATTTTTCTTTAATTTGTTTGATGCCTTCCAATATCATTTTTTCATTACCCTTATCCAGATAGATAAAAAACATAACATTCGTTTCTGGCCATACGGCAGAACCTTCTCTTCTTCCTTTCTTCCCCCGCCCATAGACGGGATGAATGTAAGTGAAAGACTCATCATAACCGGCTTGTTCCAGGAGACTGATAATATCTTCTTCAACTGCTTGGTTGGCAATTATTTCTAGTCGTTTCAAATTACTCTCCTTCGAACACTAAGTTTTCTGTTTCCAGGTATTTTTTCTTATTTTTTTTATCCCTGTTCACCAGAGTGTATATGATAGGCGTAACAAAAAGGGTGATAAAGGTACTACCTGTTAATCCTCCCACTATTGTTTGTCCAATAGGCTGTATCATTTCTGTACCTGAACCTGGGAAGAATCCCATAGGAACCATTCCCAAAATGGTTGTTAAACTCGTCATCAGAATGGGTCTGAGACGACTTCTTGCTCCTTCTAGAACAGCTTCTTTTACAGGAGCTCCACGTTTACGAAGAAGATTCATATAGTCAACCATAACAATACCATTATTAACAACGATACCTGCCAGAACCACCATCCCTATCATAGAGAATAAACTTATGGTAGCTCCTGTAATGGTGTATACCAGAACAACCCCTATGAATAAGAGTGGTATGGAAAAGAAGATAATAAAAGGGTCCACTAAGGATTCAAACTGGCTGGCCATAATACCGAAGATCATCATGACTGCTACTATAGAAACAGTAATAAGGGCTGGAATCATAGTGGCAAAACTACTTCTATCCCCGCCAAAATCATAAGTTACCCCATCGGGAAGGATCAGCTTTTCCTTTAAGAGAGAGGCTATCATAGGTTGTACCTGATTGGAGGCCGCCCCTTCAGCCAGGTCGGCAGTGACATGAACAACCCTCTTCTCATCTTCCCTATTAACTGTTAAAGGTCCTGTACTAAGTTCATAACTAACTAAGTTATATAAAGGAACTTTTTCTCCACTGGATGACATAATAGAAATAGAATCAAGATCCAGTAAGTCAGACCTCTCGTCTTCTGCCAACTGGACAATGATATCCAATTCGGTAGCTTCGTCCCAATAAGAAGTGGGGGTCCTTCCATCAACCATATTATTTATAACATTTCCAATTTCTGAAACGGTAAAACCATAGGCCGCTGCCCGGTCTTTATCTATGGTGATTTTATATTCTGGAGTCCCTTCATCAAGGTCTGTGACAGGATCAATCGCTTCGGGGATATTCTCTCTAATCAGGTCACGTATCTCTGTAGCTGTTTCTTCTCCCAATTGTGTATTTTGAGAATACACGGCTATGTTGATAGGTGAACCACCGCCCCAGGAGCGACCTGAGCTTAAAGTTATCTCTGCATCAGGGAATTCGTTTAAATGCTGCCTCAAAACATTTTCTATTTCACTAGGGGACATGGTTTGTTCCTCTAATTCGGGAAGTGTGATTTGTATGCTAGCAGAATTACCTGAGGAACCACTGAATCTTCTCCCTCCTCCCACTCTCATACTGATATGGGTATACCCGGTTACTTCCTCTTCAATGATTTTGACGAAATTAGAGGTGATTTTCTCTGTGTAATCCATATTAGTTCCAACAGGCAAGGATATACTTACTCTTACCGAGTCATCTGAGCCCCCTTGAGGGATGAGACTTATTCCCATATTGGAAAACTTAAGAATGGACATGGTAAAAACCACTAGGACCAGAGTTAGTACGAGGAATCTATTTCTTAAGGCAAAGGCCAACATTTTCTTATAGCCATTTTCCATCCCTTGAAGAATACTTTCTCCAAAGGCATCCATTTTTCTTAGGGTATTATTCTTTATAGGACGTTGTTTATGAGTATAAAGTTTGATTAATTTACTCGACATGGCTGGTACAAGGGTAACAGCAACAAAGAAAGACACTGTTAGTGAAATAACTACAGTAAAAATCATGTCACTGAAGAATTGACCAATTATCTCCAGATCATCCTTCCAGATTATCATTGGAATAAAAACACTCAAGGTGGTAAGAGTCGATGCTACAATGGAATTAAGCATTTCATGGGAACCTAGTATGGCCGAGGCTCTCAGTTTGGCTCCCCGTTCTCTATACTGATGAATGTTCTCCAATATAACTATGGAATTATCAACAATCATCCCCAAGCCCAGTATAAGTCCTGTTAATGACATCATATTCAAGGTGATATCAAAGAAGTACATGGCCATCAGAGTGATCATGATAGATATGGGAATAGATACCCCGATAATGATGGTACTTCTCATATTACGCAAGAATATAAAGAGTACTAACATGGCCAGAATAATTCCCTGCCAGGCTGATTGATACACCTGATTCATTACTGAGCTTATGTAAGTAGTTTGGTCATACAAAAGCTCTACAGCAACTCCATTAGGCAATTCATCATTTATACTTTGTAATTGAGCCAGAACCTCTTCAGCTACTTTAACAGAGTTTGTATTGCTTTCTTTTGAGATCTGAATAGAAATAGCAGACCTTCCATCGATATAGTATATGCTATTGCGGTTCTCTATGCCTTCATAGACATCCGCTACATCTTCCAGACGAACGACACTAGATCTATTAACAGAGGATGAGTTATCTGTTGTTGATATGGTTGATACAACCGTTCTGGCAATATCTTCTATCGATTCATAACGCTCATCTATACGTAAATCATAATCAGTTCCCTCTGTTGTAAGGCTCCCACCGGATATCTGTAGATTTCGATTGGATAGAGCAGATATAACCTGGGATGCTGTGATACCATAAGCTTCCAATCGGTTAGTGGATAGGTCCACATGGACAGCTCGTGTTTCTCCTCCTGATACATCTGCTGATGATACTCCTTCGATTCTTTCCAATCTTGGCTTAACCGTATCTTCTGCCAATCTTTTCAAAGTATCTGCTGTCTCATCTCCCACCATAATAAGGTTCATGATGGATTCACTATTCGTATTAAATTTAAATATGGTTGGTGAGGAGGCATCACTGGGAAGGGCATTTTTGATTTGATCTAGAGAATCCCTAAGATCATTGGTCGCATCATCCAAATTTTTGTTATAACCAAATTCTAAGACCACAGTACTACTGCCTTCGCTGGAGGTGGAACTTATATCCTTTAATCCCCCGATATTAGACAGCTGCTTTTCAAGGATCTCTGTTATACTTTGTTCTACTTCTTCAGGGCTTGCTCCTGGGTAGCCTGTTGACACTATGATCATAGGAAATTCAACATCAGGTGTCATTTCTACAGCCAGGTTAGGAACCATGAAAAGGGATATACCTATTAATAAGGTAGCAATAACCGCAATAGTAATAGGACGGTTAACTGATACTTCAGATAAATTCATTCAGTACCTCCTATTCCACAATTCTTATAGTAGACCCGTCAGAAATAGTAGATAATCCCCTGACTACAACAACTTCACCAGTCGTTAATCCTTCTGTTATCTGTGCATAATCTGAGGAAGATAAACCAATTTTTACTGATCGTCTTTCTACGGTATTATCCTCTTTGACTACATAAACAACATCCTCATCGTAATAGCTTGTTAAGGCTAATTTGGGTATCGTAATAGTGTCTTTTGCTTCTTTTACTACTAAGCGAATGGACGCAAACATACCTACCTTGATACGAGGATCTTTATTAGTAATAGTTAAGGAAATTTTCTGTGATCTAGACTTAGAATCTAAAACAGGACTTACCTCTGTGACTGTGGCATTAAATGTTTCTGTTGGATACGCATCTAAAGTAAAGGAAGCATTCAAGCCTTTTTTTACAGAATTAACATAGCGTTCCGGTATATAGGTCACGATTGTTAATTTTTCCAGGTTTCCTATATTAACAATGGCTGTACTAGTGCCGACGGTTTCCCCTTCATCATAATTGATGCTGGTGATCGTTCCTTTTACAGTGGATTTTACAGAGCTCTTGCTATATACCTGTCCTAATTGGGAGGGGTCAACTGTGGCTACAGTTTGTCCTTTGGTAACAAGATCCCCTACGGATACATTTATTGAACTTAGTTTTCCTGATACATCAGGATAGATACTCACAGAAGAAGTGGAGTCCACATCTCCGTTTACCTTAATGTATTCCTGTACTGTACTTAATGATACTGTTGATACTTCTACAGCTTTTGCATTGGATTCTTCCTGATCCGTGGGGGCTTGTGGTCCTCCTGGGCCTCCTGGGCCTCCTGGGCCGGGACGTCCTCCGGGGCCATTGCTTTTTTTACTAAGCATGATAGGGAAGGTAGCAATACCAAGTGCAATAAGCACTAACAGAATAATTTGTACCAATCGGTCTCCCTTAAGTTTTTCTTTCATTCCTTTACTCCTTCTTTTGTATAGATCCAGATAATTCAGCTAAGTTTTCTAAGCCGAGTGCATAACGGAGATTTATTAAACCATTTAGATAATTGTATTGGCTCTCTAGGTACTCTTGTTTCGCATTAAAATAATTTTGTTGTGTATCTTCCAGGTCCAAACGACCCATACCACCCTGGTTGTAGCTGTATTCACTTTTTTCATAGGTGGTTTTTGTTAATTCTACATTGAGTTTTGCTAATTCAATTTGGGCTGCAGAGGTTTCCAGCTTTGAGACCAGGTTTATAATCTCTGTTCTGGCATCTTCAATATTCTTAACTAAAGTAAGTTTGGCAGATTTTATCTCATCGTCCATTCCTTTTAGAGTGGTATCTGTAGCTGATCCGGGAATAAAGTCATCCAGAGGAATGGACAAACTTAATCCCAGACTAAGCGTATCTGATAATTTCTCCGTATCCCAGGAACTACTTTCAAAGGGTTTCATAACACTTGTTCCCCACTGGGAGGAAAGGGATAGATCGGGAGTCCTGCTGGTCATGGTCTTTTGTTTCTTTTGGTTTTCCAGGATTTCTATTTTCTTTTCCTGAGCCAGGATGTCCCTTCGATTCATCAAGTATTTTTCAATTAATTGATCACTATCAAATTGGTGGATTTCTGTATCTAATGAACCTTCAAGAGTGATCTCTGTATCGGTCGGTAAGCCAATCACATCAAGAAACTCTCTTAAAGCAATATTATAGTCAGATACTGCTTGTAAGTAGGCTGGCTTTAATTGAGCCGCTGTTACTCGGGCTTGTAAAGTGTCCAGTTCTGTGGCCAAACCATTATTAAAGTTCCTAAGTGTAACTTGGTAACGTTTTTCTGCTAAATCAATATTATTTTTGGCAATATCAATATCGGCTTGATTAGCAATAAGAGAGTAGAAAGCCTGTTCTACTTCATTGATCAATTGCAGTCGTGCCGTTTCATAACTGATGGATTGATTTTCATAAGCCAGCTTTATATCTTTGATTGTATAAGCTAAGCCTCCATTCAAGGGCAGTCTGAGTGATAATCCCGCCGAAAGCCTCCAGGTTGTATCTGTATTTTCGCTTAAGGACTTTTCCCCTGATAATTCGGATGTTGCTGATAATTGAGGTAAAAAGTTATTCCATGAGCTATTTTTTTGTCTTTTTGCTTCTTGTAAGCTTATACCTGATATTTGGTAATCCAAATTACTCTCTAAAGCCTGTTCAACACTCTTATCCAAGGTAAGAACAGTTGGGGCTGCCCAGTTTAATAAGGCCGGAACTGTTACCAGCAATAAGATGCCTATTTTTTTCATTAAAAGCTCCTTTTATATCTTTTCCTATATGGATTAAACAAAAGTAATTCAATTAAGATACTTTTTTTATAATACCCATTGTGACAAGAGAATGTAAAATTAGTAAGTGTCCTTAGAAATAACTTCTCATGCATTTAGTAATATAAAGATATGACTATGGTCATATTGTATTATGAGTCTATTCCTGTACTTGCATTGAGGCAACTGTTATATTTTGTGTATGAAGGTAGCACTAGTCCATAAAAATAATATGCAGAATGCGATCAGACTTATTTCAGTCTTTTTGTACTTTCTGTTTTTAACTCCAGGTCTGTTACTACCTCCCAGAAAACTGAGCCTGCTGAATGGGCGATGGACCTACTTCTTTTTATATGCGGCTAGTGTCCTTATTTTTCTTGGTCTGGAGATATTCGAATATTATAAATGGAATTATAAATGTACTAATAAGAAGATTTTTCTATCCTTATTTATCTTTAGATTAGCCTTAGTCTTAGCTCCCCCCCTAGCTATGCTAATCCATAGTCATGAGGTGGATAGGTTTTGGGGATATCAGATATATCAGTCATTCATGTTAATGAGTCTTCTCCCTTTTTATGCCTATTTTGTTTTTAATCATAAGATTAGCCTATATCTGTTGATAATATTTATGGCTCTCCCCCTGGGGTATGACATCTATGCCGGGGACCTAACTAATCTTGATTTGAATTACATTGGCTTTCTTACCTATAGAACTTTGACCTATGTCTTTTTTTATGTCTTAGCCTTTCTTTTGGACAAGGAACGACAGAATGTAGAAGAAAATGACCGTCTTTTAAAGGAACTTCAGGATTCAGAGAATCAATTGCGGGAATATGCAGGTCGTATAGCCCATACGGTAGCTCTTGAAGAACGAACCCGCATTGCTAGAGATATCCATGATAGCTTAGGCCATTCCTTAACGGCCATCAAAATCCAGCTTACCAAAGCTATAGCCTTTGCCTCTGTTAATTATGATGAATCTCTTAATGCCATCAATGCTGCCAAGGCTTCTGCTGATGATGCGATGAGTGACATACGGGATTCCCTGAGGAGATTAAATGGTGGTGAATCGGCAATTAGCATCAAGACAGCTTTGCCCCAGTTTGTACACCGTCTGGAAGATAATGGCATAGAGGTTAATTACACATATGAAGGGGACGAGAGCGGGTATAACTATTCTGTTCTCATGGGGCTATATCGTTTTGTTCAGGAAGGAATGACTAATATTCTAAAACATGCCCATTGTTCTCATGTGGATATGATTGTGTCCTTTGGAGAAGAGCAGGGTTCTATTGAATTAACAGATAACGGTAAGGGGTTTGATATAAAGGAAAGTTCTCCCTGGGAATATGGTACTGGTCATTATGGCCTAAAAGGTCTATATAGACGTATGGAATTAGTCCGGGGAACTTTGTCAATAAAATCGAAAATAGGTAAGGGGACTACTATCCTAAGTAGTGTTCCCAAAGACCCTGTAGTCCTATTGGGAGAGCTGCATGAATGAAGTTAAGGTTATGGTTGTTGATGATCAGCATCTTGTCCGTGAAGGCATAGCTTCTTTGTTATCCCTGCAGGACGCTATACAGGTTGTAGGGACTGCTGAAAATGGGAGAGATTGTCTTAACAAAGTGGACCAGTTTAAGCCTGACCTCATCCTTATGGATATCAACATGCCCGTAATGGATGGTATTACAGCTACACATCTTCTCAGGGAAAAAGGGCCTGGATATAAAGTTCTGATGCTAACCACTTTTGATGATGAAGAATATGTTGTCAAATCTCTCAAAGCTGGCGCTCTGGGATATCTCATGAAAGATATTCCCATTGAAGATTTGGCAAAGGCTATCCTTATGGCCATGAAGGGTATGTATCAAATGGATAAGGAAATCATGGGGGGCATCATTGGACGTTTAGATCAATATTCCTCATCCGACGCCAAAGCAGATGAACAAAGTCAACTCCTATGGAATAACCTTAATGAAAAGGAGCAGGAAATTCTCAAATACCTAGCCCGTGGGGATACTAATAAAGAAATCGCCGATTGTGTCCATTTATCCGAAGGAACGGTCAAGAATTATATATCCAATATCTTAACGACTCTTGGTTTGCGGGATCGTACTAATGCTGCCATCATGGCTCATAAGAATGGTTGGATTTTCAAAGATTAAGAATAGATACTACTATTAGTTTTTAGAATATTATTGATAACAGTAGTTCTGAGTATTCCAAATAAAAAAAAGCCAAAAGGGCATAACCCCTTTGGCTTCATTATTGTTTTTAGCAACCAAACATTACTTGGTTGATGAGATTTTCAAGGTATTCCTGTTTACCACTAGTTAGTTTTGTTTCACCAACAGAAGCCGCATGATCACGAAGATCTACCAGGCTAAGTTTACCAGCTTCGAAGTCTTTACCTTTTCCACTGTCAAAAGAGGCATATCTATCGCTTCGGAATTTTTCTAATCGACCATCTGTTATGATCTTATCTGCCAAGGTCAAACCAAGGGCAAACGTATCCATTCCCCCAATGTGTGCATGGAAAATATCGTCAGCATCAGTGGAATTACGTCGGAGTTTTGCATCAAAGTTAAAACCTCCACCCTTTAGACCACCAGCTCTTAATACAACAAGCATAGCTTCAATAGCATCATAAACATTAGTTGGGAATTGATCTGTATCCCAGCCAAGGAATAGATCTCCTCTATTAGCATCGATAGATCCTAACATTCCATTATCAGCGGCAACCTGTAGATCATGAGCAAAAGAATGTCCTGCTAAGGTTGCATGGTTTGCTTCAATGTTAAGAAGGAAATCCTTATCCAAGCCATTGGCCTTAAGGAATCCAACAACAGTTGCTGCATCATAGTCATATTGGTGAGTTGTTGGTTCTTTGGGCTTAGGCTCTATAAAGAAGTTTCCTTTAAAACCAATCTTACGACCATAATCTCTAGATAATGATAGGAACTGAGCCATGTGGCTTAATTCTCTTTTCATATCTGTATTGAGCAGGCTCATATAACCTTCACGGCCGCCCCAGAATACATAATTTTGTCCCCCTAAAGCTACATTCGCATCAAGAGCTGCTTTAACTTGAGCTGCCGCATGAGCTAGTACATCAAAATCAGGGTTTGTAGAGGCTCCGTTGCTGTAACGGGGATGGTTAAATGCATTCGCCGTGTTCCATAGTAATTTAATACCAGTGGCTTTTTGTCTTTCTTTTAACAAATCCACAACTTTAGCCAGATTCTTTTCAGAATCACCAACACTGGCCCCTTCTGGAGAAGCATCTCTATCATGGAAACAGTAATATTCCATTCCTAGTTTAGTAGCTACTTCAAAACAAGCATCTGCTTTGTTGTGAGCAGTTTCCATAGGATCTTTAGTGTCCCAAGGGTGAGCAATAGTACCAGAACCAAAAGGATCAGAACCATCCCCCATAAAAGCATGCCAGTAGGCCAGGGAGAATTTGAAGTGATCCTTCATTTTTTTGCCGGCCACGACCTTTTCGGGATCATAAAATTTGAAAGCTAAAGGATTATCTGATTTAGGTCCTTCAAAAGGGATTTTACCAATACCAGGGTAAAACTCTTTATTTCCAACATAGTAATTAGACATGATGTCCTCCTATTATTTGTTTTGTATTTATTGATACAGAGGTCTTACAACCTCTATATATTGGCAATATTGTTTATAAGTAGCTCTGTACGCCTCAAAATGTTCACTCTTGGGAAGTGTTGTTTTTGTGGAATCCATTTGAATGTGTTCCTTAGCCAATTGGGTAAGGGGGCTGCTAGGGGTGAGAGCCCAGAGAGCTTGAAGAGCGGCTCCCAGAGCTGCGGCTTCTGATGACACAGGTAGTTCGATGGGAACTTCAAAGATATCTGCAAAGATTTGTCTCCATACAGGAGAGTTTGCTCCACCACCGATTAGGTGAATTGCTTTTGGTTTCAGACCATATTCCTGGAAAGCTTCCAAACCTAGTTTTAGACCAAAGGCGGCTGATTCCATAGCTGATCTTAATAGATGAGCTTCTGTCAGGTTTTGACCGTTTAATCCAAAGAGGGTCCCTTTTCCATGGGGAAAGTTAGGAGTTCGTTCTCCATTAAAGAAGGGCAGAAAGATAACTCCATCTGATCCGGGAGGCACGGTCGCCGCCAGTTCACTAATCTGGGCTACGTCTTTTTTTAATAGATCCCTCACCTGTTCTGTAGCAACAGTACAGTTCATAGTACACAGGAGGGGGAGCCATCCATTAGTAGAGGAGCAAAAAGCGGATAATCTTTCTTTTGTATCTACCATGGGGGATTCACGATAACTATAAATAGTACCGGAAGTCCCTAAGCTAACAGTGAGAATACCTTCTGATACGGCGGCTGTACCAATAGCTCCCATCATATTGTCTCCACCACCTGAAGAAACGGGTATCCCAGCGGGCAGTCCCAGTTCCAGGGCTGTTTCCTCTGAAAGATGACCGCCCACCTCTTCATTGCTGATTAGACGGGGAAGTTTGTTTAACAAGTCCGTATCTGGATCGATGGCTTTTAGTATATCTTGTGACCATTGGCGTTTATATATATTGAAATAGGCTGTACCTGAAGCATCACCCTGTTCTGTATATATTTCACCAGTCAAATAGTAATTCAAATAGTCATGGGGAAGGAGAATATGGGCCAGTTGACTATAAAGTTCCGGTTTATGTCTTTTGAGCCATAAAACCTTAGGGGCTGTAAATCCTGGAAGAATCGTAATTCCCTGTTCTTTAATGAGTTTTTCAACACCACCATATGCTTTGGTAATGATACGGCATTCTTCTTCTGTCTCTGTATCATTCCATAGTTTTACATTGTAGAGGGGAGTCCCTTCTTTGTTTAAAGGTACAAACCCATGCTGTTGGCCACTGACTCCAATGGCTGTGGCTGTCTGTTTGATGGCCTCTGGTATCTGGTTAAAGGCATCCTTCAGGGCTGCGATCCACCAGCTAGCCTTTTGTTCTCTTCGGCCGCCCTCTCCAACAATGAGTTCATGGGAGCTCTTGCCTTCTGCCACTATAGACTTAGATTCAAAATCATAGAAAATGACTTTTGTGCTTTGGGTTCCATTATCGATACCGACAACTGTTTTCATACAGACCTCTTCTTTCAACATTTCATGGATATGGTAAGCCCGAAAACGGGACAGTTAAATGGACAAATTTGACAGAGCATGTATATAATTGACCTATGCAAATTCAGGATGTGGTTTTTGTCTATCAAATGAAAGACCAGGATGAGATAAGTTGGCACAGTCGCAGCCATAGTCATGATCAGTATGAATATGAAGTCCATTACTTCATTCAAGGCCGGGGGAGTTTTGTTAACGCACCCCATAGGTATACCATTAGTCCGGGATCTCTTTTCCTGACACGCCCGGGGACAGAGCATTCTATTATAGCGGATGATGTTGATGATCCTGTCTCCTACTATGCCCTTCTTTTTAATGTAGAACCTCAGGAAGAGGTTCTGGCTTTGTTGACAGGTCCCCTGGGAGAGGATCGGATTCATAAGATAGGGACGAATTACCGTTTCTTTTTTGAAGAAATCAAGGAAAAGGGCCTGTCCACTCATCCTTTACTTAAAAAGTCCGGAGAGTTCCAATTTTTAAGCTTTTTGTTCCAATTATCCGATGGTCTTAATCATTTCCATTATGGTAGTGAAAGTAATCACCATATCGAAAAGGCTCTCCGCATTCTACAGAATGCTGTTATGGATGAAATGACCCTTGTAGATCTAGCGGCTAAATTAAAACTCAGTGAGGCTTATCTGGTACGTTTATTTAAAAAGAAAATGGCCATGACCCCTATGAAGTATTATCGTAAGCTAAAGATCGAGGCGGCTATCAGTATGTTAGTCTCTTCTGATATGCCTATCTTTTATATAAGTCAAAAGTTGCATTTCTATTCAGAGTTCCACTTTTCCAAGGTCTTTAAACAGCTAACAGGTTTAAGTCCTTCTCACTATCGTAAAAAGTATTACCAGGTTATTGGATAAATGGTTCAAGCATTTCTTCACTTTGGTCTAAGCAAAAGCATTAAATGCTTAGACCAAATGAGCACTTTCCTTAGACCAAATAGGTCAAATGCTTGTAAGCAAATATAAAAAATGACTGCTGTAAATTCTACAGCAGCCTATTTCATTTATCGCTTATTGTAATACAGGTTAAATAACCTTTGGTAGTGTCTCCATACCATCTTTAATGTTATTAACGGCTTCCGCACAGCTGCGGCCAAGAGGAGCACATATGGCCATACCTCTTTCTCGTATCATAGATAGCATGATCTTACTTACGGTGGGAGCGATGACAAGGTTTACACCTTCTTCTGCCAACGCTTCAAATAGATTGTCTGTTCGATGCTCCTCTAACAGGGTATCACGGTCGATACCTAGCAGGGCATTCGAGCTTTCCTCAAATAGGAAAAAATGTTTTGTATCTTTGATGCAAACCACGGGACTAACGGTCTTTAGTTCCTTGACCGGAATCACGGCTTTCATTCAACACCTCTCGCACAGAAACTTAACACAGATCATAGATAAATCAAGTCTCTTTCTAGGTTAAATGTCGACTTTTCTTTATTAAAATTCAATGAATTTCGATTAATTCCTAAGTGTTGGCATACTTTATGAAGTAGGGGTAAATACTCTGTAGTGGGGGTCATCATTTGCTAATTGTCTCTGTAAAACTGTTGAACAAATCAATACCCACTTTCTGGCTCCAGGGATTCTCTGAAGTGGTCTCAAAAGTAAGAAAGAGATGCTCTAAAAGCATAGCTGCTGCTCCATAGGCTATGGTCATTTCCTTCATGGGAGCCGCCTGAATGTTTACCTTCTTAGGTCTTTCATAGGACCAGTTATCGGTGATAGCCATTTGAAGTTGAGGTTCTAATATGTCTATGTACTTGGACATACTTCCCCCAATTGTGATGGTAGTGAGATTTAACATATTTGTTAGAAAAGCGATATCACTGGCCAATTCCTCTTTGATTCTTACAATAATGTCCCTGTCTGATTGAAGTGTGTTTAATTCTTCGTTGCTTAAGGAGAACTGGGTTTTATTAGGGGCCTGCCATGAAGGACTCTTGTATTCCCCTGTTGAGAACTCTTGGCCATAGTGAACCCTTTCGTTAATAACGATACCCATACCGACTGCCACTACACGAGTCATATCTGCCCTGACTCGGGCCTGTCTGAATTCTCCCAGCACAAAAAGGGAATCAATAGGACGCTTATCTTTGCTATCAGAGAGAACCGCCCAACATCCGCAATTGGCATCGTTATCCAAGAATACAGGGACTTGAAGAAAAGCTTTTATTTCTTCATAGAAGTTTTCCGGTTCATGGATATTCAGGGGATTAGAGTCACTGATAATCCCTTTGTGGGGATTGATCATACCTGATGTTCCAATGCCGACACCCAGTAAGGGTAGGCCTAATTCTTCGATCTCGTTATAAACATCCTTATAAATATTGAGAAAGGTATAAAAAAAGGTATCTACATTCTTAACAGGTCCTTCCATTGTTTTGTACACCTTACCTGTCATATCGATAAGGATGGCGAAATAATAATCAGTTTGAATTTCCAAGCCCAGTATGATTCCGATACCCGTTTTTAGTTTAAGGCCGACGGGACGACGGCCTCCCTGGTAAGGGGTGAGGGATTCTGTCGTTTCTTCAATAAAGCCTAGATCCATTAAGCGGTTGGCGACAACGGTGACTGTGGACTTGTCCAAGCCAATGTCTTTGGATATTTCTATCCTGCTTATTCCTGGCTTGATTTTGATTTCTTTCAATACTCTGATGATATTGTTGCTGTTTTGTACAACTCTCACTGTTGTTCCTTGTTAAGAGGCCGTTATTTTAGCAGAATAACATATTCATTTATTCGATTGACAGTTATAATTTGACAATTATTTCTTTAATCTGTCCCGTTTTATTGAAAATATTCTCGCTAATATCCTCTGGTAATTGATATTCTTTTTGCTTAATGACTTGCCCATTATAATCATAGGCTATTCCTTTATCAGGGTCATTGTTTGTCACTATAATGGGTACATTACAGAAGGTATATCCAAAGGAACCTTTCTGTAGTGTCTTTACAAGCTTAACCCCTTCTCTGTTATAATAAACCCATTGCTTCTCTGTCGTCAGGTATTCCTGTGGGTCAATAAGTATAGGGTTGAAGCTTATTTGTCCTGCTTGGACCTGTAGTCCTAACTCTAGCCATCGTGTTAGGATTTCTTCTTTGACTTGCCCTGTCATCCCGGGCTGTTTGGCCCCTGATCCCCAGGGCGTGTGTGAGTAAGGATCTATAGGGAAGGCTCCATATTGCTGGGGTGTTTTGTGATAACCTAATCCGGATCTAATGTTCTTATAACGTCTCATTAGTGAGGTTGTCAGCTCCTGTTCCCCCTGATCGTAGGCTTTTATCAGGAGTTCCTGTGTGGCAAGGAGTAATTTGGATACCATATGCCAGTAAATGCTTCCTAAGCCTTCATAGGCAAAGAAGGTTCCCGAACGTCCCGTGAAATCCTTATGCTGAAATACTCCTTCAAAAATGTTAAGCAATTCTTGTTCTTCTTCAGGACTTAAGGCCTTCCGGGGATTTGTGTTATTAAATTGTTTTATCCCTGATATAAGGGACTCTTCATTTCTGAATTCTCTATTAAAGTGTCCCTGACCGTGAAGATCTGTATTAATAAGAAGGTTAGGGGAGATTGTCAGAAGTCTTTTGAGCACTGGCGATGATTCCATTTGCTCTCTTGTTAATGTATTCTTTTGGAGAAACGAAGGGAGACTTCTATTCGGATATAACATATAGGAATGCTGATCTTCTCTATAAATGGAGCTCTTTTTTAAGGCCTCCAGAACGGTGAGGCCCTCTTCTGGAGTGATTGCCTCTGAACTAATAGCACTGACCTGACCTTCTAACATTTCATATAAATACTTGACCCCAACTTTGTTTTTCTCGAGATGAATCCGGTTATAGGAATGGAAGAGGCCATCCTCTCTTTTGTTATGGGATAGGGTCTTCGTCAGAACCTGATTGCATAATTCCAGATACTTGTGGATGAAATCGCTCTCTACTTCTGTCGTGGGGGAGGACAGGTCGTTTTTGTATATTTGCTCTCTGTAATCACTTCCTGTTTCTTCTATTTGATCCAGGAATTGTGCTCTTTGGGTATCTTTTAGAGGGGATGTATAAGTAGGTTCGAATGGCTCGAGTATATTAAGTTGTCTGTCTAGCCACAGTGCTACTTCTTCATGGAACTGGTAAGTCTGAGAAGAACTGGGCATGAGGGTCCTGAGTCTTTTGATGAAGCGAATGAGGTAAGAAAGTGTTACCAGGGATAATCCATATCCGGCAAGGGCATTATTAGCATCATTCCATTCAGGACGTTGAGTGTTCATCCATATTCCCCCATCAGGAACAAAGTTCGCCATCTTGGCTAATACAAGGATAAGAAGTTTTTCTACCATATTCGCATGGACTATCCTTTCTCCCTTCTGCAGGAGTTTGCCATCTGAACCTAAGGATTGGGATATATGACTTATGCTTTCATCAAGGGAATAGTCAAAGATGATTGTGTCTCTGGGATTAGTCTTGATGTCTTTATAGGCTTTGATTTTATAGGGCACATTGGCAAAAACATAGATTTCTTTGTCTAACTCTGAGCCAAGTTTCTGAGGATAATACTGGTCTGATAATTCAAGAAGCTTACATAAATAGATGATCTGATGGTCACTCCAATACCCAATATTGGCCCAGGGATTCCCCGGTTCAGGACGTTCCCAGTCGATACCGGACTTGGATATCCGGTAAGGATTATAACCATCTGCTGTGGTTGCATTGAGGAACTTACTAATGACAGGAAGGATATATTGGGGGTTAGAGCATAAGAGGGCTTCCCAATTCTGGAAGATATCTCGCCAGTTGCCTTGATAATCTAAACGGGGACTCCCATCTTCCTTCTGTGTGTTAATAGCAAAATGGTTCCAGGGACGGCTGGGATCTCCATGGCGCCTACTAAAGGTGAGAGGGAGGTATTCCCTGAATAAGCGAAGTAAATCAGGATTGCCTGTCTGTATGATTTTCTGTTCCAAATCTTCTTTGTCCAGGAATTTCTCCCCTTTTGGGAATAAATGCCCATATTCCGATCTGACCTGTTTGTTACTATTTTCAAGGAAGTTATCAAAATCAAGGATATCTATTCTATTATAATGAGCAAAATATCCTCCCCTCATGAGATTAAACATTATGTTGTTAAGATGATGACCTGTGTTTAAATGACTATTTGTACATTGGAGACCATCATTGAGTCCTATGATTTTATAGAGCTGTTCCTCTCCCTTAATAAGGTCTTCCTGGAGCTCCTTGTGTAAAGCTTCTTTGTCCTGTAGTTTGTGGATTAGTTCAAAAATGCTCTTGTGGGACTGGTTCACTTCTCCACAGAAGTAGTATTTCTTTTCTGCCTTAGGTTCCAGGAAGAAATGACTATGGACGAGATAGGCCCCTTTTCTTCCTTTCGTTTCTTCCTCAGTTATTAGGTCTTGACCATGGATAAAGGTTTTCACCTGTGTATTGGATAGAAGGTAGTTGTCTACTTCCAACCCGTAATTCCACCATGTTGTTGCAGACAGGGACTCACTTGGCTCAGCCAAATCGGTTAATCGGGCACTTAAGGCGTATATACCAAGACCTGTTTCTCTATGGAGTTCGTTTCTTTTGTATCCATCCAGTAGATTGCTAAACTCATTTTGTGTCTGACTTGTTATAAAGGTTGGCAGGGTGTTCTGAATACCATCCAAGAGACTTATCTGGTAACCATGATCTGTCTGATTGATCAAAGTAACCTTCTTGAGGAATCCATAGACGGGACTGGTTGTCCATTCCAGTTGGTATGTCAAACCAAGTTCTGTGTGGGTTTCTTCGAAAATGATTCTGTTACCTGCTATGGATTTGTATATGTTATGGGTGAACCTATGCCGATCAGATTCTTTATTGGCGAATGGTTCCCATATATGATTCTGTGCTTTATGAGTAATGATAAGGACAGCTCTGTGTCCGGTGTTCGGCGCATTTTCTGTTATTTTGTCATCAGTATAGTAGGGGAACAAGGCATTGTTAGCGTCTTTACGTCCTGCAGTAAGACCTCCGGATGTACTAATAAAGGCCCAATGATCACTGGAATTGGTCAGGGTCATGAAGAAGGGAGGCATACTGTCGTAATTGTTTATCTTGTATAAAGTGCATTCTTCTTTTTGTAGGAATCCGCCCTCTACAGGCTTATTGGGTTCTTTTTGATCCATGGGTGACATTAATACTCCAGAATTATTTGATAGTTGTTGTTAGCAACATATTCTCATGAGTCCTATTATATGTCAATCAATATGCCTTATTATGTATTATTTGTTTATATATTCTGTAAAATGTTTTATATAAAGTAAATATGTTTTTTTATTTTCTAGGTTTTCCTGGTCTTTCTAATGATGGTCTTGATTAAGTTTTCTTTGACAATTAATTGACTTATTTATTTGCTAAACACATATTATACTGTAAAAATATCTTTAGGAGTTCTCATTGAAAAAGAAAGTTGTACTTGTAATGGTGTTGATCCTTTTGGGTTCGTTTATTTTTGCTGAAGGACAGCAGGCACAAAATAACATCCCTCCTTTTGATCCGGATAAGGAATATACTATAAGTATTGGTGGCTACGGTGGCCTGCAGTCAATCATTCTAGCCCTTTCTTTCACTGAAGATTTTGAAGCTAAGTATTCTAATATTCATATAGAGTTGGATCTGATTGATGAATATGCCCATCATGACAGACTGATTAAGGCCTTGGAAAAGGGTGAAGCGACCAACGATATTGAAGTCTTGGGAGTAGAATATATTTCTAAAATCTTAGAGTTTGATGGTTTGACAGACTTAGGAACTAGTCCCTTTTGGGGGCAAAAAGCGGGAAAAGGGATTATTAAGGTTGCTATGGATAACGCTACAACTAGAGAGGGACGTTTGATTGCCATGCCTTTGAATATAGATCCTGTTGTCATTTTTTATCGAAAGAGTATAGCTGATCAAGCGGGTGTCGATTTTGATAAGATAAAAACATGGGATGAATTCATAGAAGGGTGTCAGAAGCTTCAGGAAGTCGGCGGGGGTGATTTTCTTCTCCCAAAGCCTGATGATTTGGTTCTTGCAACACTAAACTATGGAGTAGGCGTTTGGTTCAATCGTAAGGGGAGAGCTCTCATGCCAAGGGATAAATTCCTTTCTCGATTAAACTTGGCTTCTTATATGAAGCCAAGAGGTATTGATGGGCAGTATAGTATCTATTCTAATCATTGGCTCAGGGCCGTATATAATGGAAATGTACCTGTGATTGTTTCTGGTTCCAATATGAGAGGATATCTTGAAGCCTTTTCTTTGGATGGCTTTGTTGATTGGCGGATGGCATCCCTTCCTGAGAATAGCTATTCCTTTCACCAAGCAACCTACTTGGCTATACCCAGTAATGTTCCTGAAGACAAGAAAGCGGCGGCATGGGAACTAATTAAGTATTTTACTACTACAGAGGCAGGACAGTTAACATTCTATAAATTCTCAGGTAAATTTCCCGTATTACAGAGCGTTTATGATGATCCCTCTATCAATCGCACTCTCTCTTTTTATGGGGACCAGAACCAGGACAGGATATTGGTTGATACGGTCAAGCATATTCCCCGTACTACTATAAGTCCCTATGATTATGAGGCTTCAGCCGTCTTTATTAAGGCATTGGAGGATGTTATGAATCAGAACGCCACTCCTGAAAAAGCCTATGATAAGGCGTTGAAAGATATTCAAGCTTTGGCTGATTAGGATTCTACCACTTATATTCCCTTGCGCATTCAGACTATTCATATAATGTCTCTTTAGTACAATCTTATTCATAGGTTCCCCTATTATGTAGAATAAATATTATGATAGTTGTTGATGTCAACATATTGAGGGATGTCTTTCTATTAAATGGGACTGTTTATTTTGTGGGGCTTTCTTTGGGAGTTTATTTTAATTATTTGTTGTATAGGTAAATAATGATTTATTTATAGGTGAATATATCTGGGGAATGCCTTTTAGATTTCTATAAGTTTTTGTTGACAATTAACTAATGTCATTGCAAGATAATTTATATCTTAATAATAAAACTAGTATCTAGGAGAGGTTTATGAAAAAAATCACGGCAATCGTTTTTGCTCTGATAGCGGCTACCACTTTTATTTATGCCGAAGGACAGAAGGATAATTCTGACATTCCTGCCTTCGACCCTAATAAGGAATATAACTTAAGTATTGGAGGTTATGGGGATTTAGAAATCGCCTATCGAGCTGTTTTTGAGACAGAGGAATTTAAATCCAAATATCCTAACATTAATATAGAATACCAAATGGCTGATTTTGATGGTCATCACAATCGACTAACCACTGTATTAGCAGCTGGAGAGGCTACTAATGATATAGAGGCTTTGGAAGTAGGTTATATTGCCAAGTTCGTAGAAGGAGGAGGCTTAACTAACTTAGCGTCTGCTCCTTTTAACGGTCAAGAAGTAGGAAAGGACATTGTAAAGTTTGCAATGGCAAATGCAACAACAAGAAAGGGTAATTTAGTGGCTATGCCTGTAGATATTGCCCCTGCTGTTCTTTTTTATAGAAAAAGTTTGGCTGATAAAGCGGGAATTGACTTTGATAACCTTAAATCATGGGATGAATTTATTGAAGTATCCAAAAAACTAGTTGCTGATAGTGATGGTGATGGTACTGTAGATAAATTTGCTATACCCCATGCCAGTGAAGTGGCAATGATGCCCCTCAATGGTGGTAAATCAGGTTGGTTCAACAAAAAAGGACAAGCTCTGGAACCAAAAGAAAAGTTTATCTCCTCTCTTGAACTCGTTCGAGACATCAGACAAGCTGGTATTGATGGGGATTTGGCAGCCTGGACTGGTCCTTGGACTCAATCCTTCGCAGATGGTACAGTAGCGGCCATTGTGAATGGAGCCTGGTTCGGTGGTTCTCTTAAATCATGGATTGCACCTGATTTAGCTGGTGACTGGCGTGTTGCCTATCTTCCCGGTAAGACTTATGCCTTCCAGGGAGGGACTTACTTATCTATTCCTCAAAATGTTCCTGCAGAACAAAAAGCGGCGGCTTGGGAAATCATTAAATACCTGACTACAACAGCCAATGCTCAGTTAACTACTTTTAAAACTATTGATGCTTATCCTGCCTTAACTACTGTATATGACACTCCTATTATGCACGAACCTGTGCCTTACTTTGGAGGACAGAAGGTAAGAGAAATATACGCGGATGTTGCAAAGCATATTCCTAGTGATACTGTAACAGAATATGATGCTGCTGTTTTAGCTGTTTTCAATAATGCTATTACTGATGTTATCGTTAATGGAGTAACTCCTGAAGACGCTTATCAGAAAGCCTTAAAAGAAATCGCTGTCATTGCTGACTAATTAGCTTTTAATGAGATCTCCCTTAAGGGGGAGATCTTTTTTTATATTTTATAAGGAACCGAATATGAAGTCTTTAACATCAAAGTCTTTAACTTATTTTCTCTTAGTGGTCTTTGCCTTTATTTTTGCCTTTCCCTTTTATTATATGCTTGTACTGTCAACAGTTCCGGGAACACAGATATATCAGTATCCACCACATATCTTTTTTAAAACATCCTTGTTTACTAATATAAAGGCTTTGTTTGAAGATTTACCCTTTCTGGTGAACTTCTTTAATAGTGTAGGAATTGCTGTTCTCTCTACAGCTTCTGTAATCTTTTTTTGTACGATGGGAGGCTTTGCCCTCTCCAAATATGAGTTTAAGGGCAAAAAACTTGTTTTTCTTTTTATCCTAAGTACCATGGCTATTCCACCTTTTTTAAATATCATTCCTTTTTTTAAGATGATGGTAACTTTCCATATGTATGGTACATGGCTTCCTTTAATCGTACCAAATATGGCTAATGCCTTTGGAATCATTCTGATGACACAATTTATGAAGGATTCTATCCCTAATGAACTTATGGATGCCGCACGTATTGACGGATTAAGCGAATTGAAAATCTTGACGCATATTGGATTCCCTTTGTCCAAATCCGGGATCGCCGTCCTGGGAATTGTGACTTTTATTAATAGCTGGAACAACTTTATGGGCGCACTGGTTATGCTTCCTAATACGGAGAGCACTACCTTGCCTGTGGCCCTGTCAAAGTTATTTTTGCAAATGGATGGGGATCGGGGAGGTCTTATGGCGGGGACTGTCTTAGCCGTCCTGCCTCTTATGGTCGTCTTTATCATATTCAATAAACAAATCATTGCTGG
Organism: Spirochaeta cellobiosiphila DSM 17781; assembly: GCF_000426705.1. Taxonomy (NCBI): domain Bacteria; kingdom Pseudomonadati; phylum Spirochaetota; class Spirochaetia; order Spirochaetales; family Spirochaetaceae; genus Spirochaeta; species Spirochaeta cellobiosiphila. The sequence goes on along the minus strand of NZ_KE384555.1, from coordinate 111,893 downwards.
TCTGACAGCTGGAAGTGTGAAGGGGTAGTCATGATATCAAAGCAACAAAGATGGGCTCCTTATGCCTTTATTAGTCCTTTCTTTATTTTATTTTTGATCTTTGGAATCTTCCCTATTGGATATTCTCTTGTGATGTCCTTTTTTAAATGGACTGTTAATGGTCCTCAGGAGTTCAGGGGGGTATCTAACTATATTAAACTCATTACGGTAGATCCTTTTTTTAGAGGCTCTTTGTGGACAACTTTTCTCCTTCTTATATGGGGATCTTTATTACAGCATGTATTTGCCATTCCTTTAGCTATCCTGTTGAATAATAATAAAGTAAGGGGCAAGACTTTCTATAAGATTCTGTATTTTTTGCCATACATCACCAGTACTGTTGTTATAGGGATGATCTTTAGTCAGCTTTATGACACAAACTATGGTTGGTTAAACTTTATATTAGAAAAAGTCTTCCATATGGAAAAAATCAAATGGTTACAGGAGCCTATAGCCATGAGGGTAAGTGTCTCTGCTATGGTTAACTGGCGATTTATCGGATGGAATACGGTTATTTATTTAGCTGGGTTACAATCTATTGATAAACAACTCTACGAAGCCGCTGAAATCGATGGGGCTTCTAAATTGCAGACTCATTTTAAAATCACTTTGCCCCTCTTGTTACCTATTATCTTCTTTGCTGTCTCAATGAGTATTATTGGCGGAATGCAACTATTTGAAGAACCTTTTATTCTCTTTGGGGGATATAAAAATATGGGGGGACCTAATAACGCTGGTTTAACAAGTGCCTATTATTTAATGGCCACTGGTTTTAGTTTTAATAGATTCGGTAAAGCATCCAGTATTGCCTGGATATTATTCCTGATCATTATTGCTATGACCTGGATAAATAAGCTTGTGACTGACAAGCTTCAGAATCGATAAGTTCCATAAACTTTATAAGTAGGAAAGGACAGCCCTTCCTTCTTTGGTTTTCAATCATGACGATTGGCTTAAATGTAAAGTTGTAGGGTTATCCTTGTTTGACTGATGGCGTAGCTTGGGGTAAATATTTTATTTACCTCTTGCTATCTTCCTGTGTGAATCCTATGCTTGGGGCATGTTTGGGAGCACACAATGAAGTATAACCGAATTATTTATCCAATCATCCTGTGGACTTGGTGTTTACCCCAAAGTCTTCTTGGTTTTTTTATCTTTCTTCTTATTAGAATCTTCGATAGAAAGTCCTATCACTATCCTTATCTCAGGTCTACGCGTATGGTTCGTACTAATGCCTTGGGTGGCGGATTAGCATTGGGATGCTTTATTTTTTCCTATGATTATGAGCGAGCAGGAAAGAATCCTTTTACTATTCAAACTCAATTAGATCGTCATGAATGGGGACATTTTAGGCAGAACCTTCGTTTAGGACCTGCCTATTTATTAGTGGTCGGGATCCCGTCCTTCTTTTGGGCTGTTCTGTATCGTATAGCCCATTCCAGGTTAAAGAGTTCTTATTATTCTCATTACCCTGAAGAATGGGCGGATAAATTAGGAAAAGTAGAGCGTTAGAGTTTTATACCAAAATAGTATCGAGGATAGAGTTTAAAATCAGTTCCTTTCCAGGATAATTGCTCAAAATCTCCTTCAAATATTTCACTTTCGAAAGTGACATCGTCAATGGAAGCAATCCAATTAGCTCCTCCATATAGGGCAATGCGTTTTGTCAGATAAAAACCACCTTGTATTCTGTAAGAGGGATATACATTGTGTTCTGATAGATGATAGTTATCGCTTTCGAAAGGGATTTGTTTGATAGCGATCGTTTGGGCGCTTAAATCTGTTTCCAGGAAGATTTGTTTGTATTGTTCTCTTATTCCTAAACCGACACCCAGAATGGCATAATCCGTCTGTTCAAAGAGATCCTCATTGGGCATTCCTGCATAGGCTATTGTGTAGAAATGTTTCGTCCCCTGTTGAAAACCTATATAAGAGTACTGATTTTGATCCATCCAGTAGGTTGGATGGAAGATTCCATCTTCACTAATATTAATAAGGCCCAGATTGAATCCTTTCTGATGTTTGTTAAAATTAACCAGTCCAATTTGCATCCCATTAGTCTCTGTGGCTTTGTTAACAAAGCCGAATTGTAATCCCTTTAATTTGTCCGCTCTGTTATAGCCGCCAAATTGTGCTCCTGAGAAATCATGGGCTGAATTAATAATACCTGATAATTGCAAACCTTTCGTTTGCTGTCCCATGATAATATTGATCAATCCAGTCGATTGAATCCCCGAGACATTTCCATGGACAATGCTCAAGAATCCTGAGTGTTGAATTCCTTTAAAGTTTCCATCTACATAGGCTACGGCTCCAGATACCTGGAGGCCAAACATGTCCTGTTGAACGTTTGTAATAATCCCTGATAATTGAACTCCATAGAAGTCATTTCTGGCATGGGATAGTATTCCCGATAATTGCCAACCAATCGCACGGCCGGAGGTCGTTGCAGATAAAGGGGCGGCTTGAAAGGAGTATAAGCGATTAACATTGCTGAAAAGAAGACCCATTCCCATGAGGGCATCCTGATCACTGGGGCCTAACATCGGTGTGGATAGCCATTCCCAATAGAAAATATCAAAATCCGGATCTTCCTGTGTGTCTGTTGTATTCTCCTGTGCCCACAGGGGTGACATAAATATAAAAGATAAGGCCATAGCAAATAAGATATTTTTTTTCATCATAATCCCTTCCTTAACTATACTACTTAATAGAACAGTAATCACAGAAGTATCTATTACTTTTTTTTATCTCTTTCTCTGTACCAGTTTATTCATAAGTCATTGTTATATATTATGATGGGTATATTTAGAAGGGACTTAAGGTGAGGTGATATGCCTATTAATGTTGAAGATTTATATAGAAAGTATGGACCTATGGTTCATAGACGTTGTTTGGCCCTCCTTAAAGATGAGGATCGGGCTTTAGATGCCACCCAGGATGTTTTTCTTTTATTAGTTAGAAAGGAGAACAAATTGGAAGATAAAGGTTTATCCAGTCTTCTTTATACCATGGCAACAAATGTATGTCTGAATATTATGAGAAAGGATAAGAGATCCTTGGAAATATATGATGGAGATCAAGTTGTATTGACAGTAGCCGCCTCAGATAGAACAGAAGAGCAGGTTCTGACTAAACATTTTTTGGAACAATTGTTTACTGAAGAGAAATCTTCTACTCAAACGATAGCGGTTCTGCACTATGTGGATGGCTTTACTCTCCAGGAAACGGCCAAAATGGTGGGAATGTCCGTATCGGGAATTCAAAAACGTCTTCGCTTATTAAAAGATCGTGGAATAAGGCTTAAGGAGAAATAAATGATGGATGATAGAGTCCCAGATTTGTATTGGGAGCAATTAGCTTTAGGGGAATTGGATGATGACCTGGCTCGGGATTTACTCAAGAGACCTGAGGCAAAAGCTAAATTAGAAGCGATTCAAAGAGATAATGAAGCCTTTTGGAGTAAACCTTCTTCTATTTTCGTTGAGGAAAAGCTAAAGAAAAGTCAAAAAGAACATCGGAGAGGATTTAAGACTTTGGTGACTCTTGTACCTTTAGCGGCAGCAGCTCTTTGTTTGTTTCTCATACTGCCTACAGAAAAAGGAGATAATAGTTTAATCCCTACAGAACAGGGTATCCGTCTGAAAGGATCAACTCAACTAAAGATATATAAGCAAATGAAGGGAGAAGCTACCTTACTTTTTTCTGGTGACAAAGTAAAAGAAGGGGATAAGCTTCAATTGTCTTATTCTGCTGATCAGGGACAATACGGGGTTATCTTTTCCATTGATGGAAGAGGTATCGCGACTTTACATTATCCTGAGGATGGCACAGAGGCTGTGTTACTGGATGCTGGTTCTGTAGAGTTAAGCTATTCCTATATTCTTGATGATGCTCCTCAATTCGAAAGATTTTATTTTGTCTATGGCAAAGAAAACTTCTCTTTTGATTCAATCATTGATGAAGCAAAATCCGCTGGTACTCATGGGGCTCTTAAACTTCCAGCTCCCTTAGAGTATAAAAGTGTTCTATTAAATAAATAAGTAGGGAGTCTATTTAATGTGCCGAAAAATATTTACAGGAATACTTTTATTAACATTAGCTTTCTTTGCAGATGCTCAGAATTCAGAGATATCAAGGTTTGCTCTTTATATAGGATCCAATCAGGGGGGGCCAGGAAGAAGCACTCTGCGTTATGCAGGTGATGATGCCAAAGGCGTTGCAGATGTTATGGAAGAGATTGGCGGGATTGTATCCAACCAGCGTATCATCTTATTGGATCCTGACATCAAGGAGATCGATAACTCAATATCCTTAATAAAAACGCGTGTTGATAAGGCTAAGTCTAAAGGTCATCATACGGAACTTTTTCTCTATTATTCCGGTCATTCTGATGAACAAGGCCTTTTATTAGGGGATGAGACCTATCAATATTCTCATTTAAGATCTGCTATCAAGAATATCGATTCTGATGTTCAAGTAGCCATTTTGGATAGTTGTGCCTCTGGTGCTTTTACCAGAACAAAGGGGGGACGCAAAAGTTCACCTTTTATAGTTGATGAAGCAACAAGGACGGAAGGACATGCCTTTCTTACCTCCAGTTCTGAAAACGAGTCTGCACAGGAGTCTGATAGTATTGGTGGAAGTTTTTTTACGTATTATCTGATTACCGGACTACGAGGTGCTGCAGATTATTCCGGAGATAATAAAGTAACTCTCAATGAAGCTTACCGTTATGCCTTTGATGAAACTTTAGCTAGAACTATTAATACTCAGGCAGGACCACAACACCCTAACTATGAAATTCAACTTAATGGTTCTGGGGACCTTATTCTTACCAATATTAAGCAAGATGGAAGCCAGCTCATATTAACAGAAGATGTCATGGGCAGAGTTTTTGTTCAGGAAGAGACAGGACGGGTTTTAGCTGAACTTAGAAAAGATCAGGGAACTACCGTTAATTTAGCACTTCCCTCTCAAATCTACCTTATTAGTCTTGATTTAGGAAATACTTTGCTCAGCAGCAGGGTTAACCTGAAAAAAGGACGAATTGAGAATTTGTCGTTAGCTGACTTTAAGAAAGAAACAAGAGAAGCTACCGTCGTGAGAGGAACTGGTGCTCCATCAGGGACTTCTAATGAGGATGAAGACTTCGAACAAAAGATTGTTAAAACAACAGAAGAACTTCTTAACCAAATATATACTTTTCAAAGTACTGTGGATATCAATAAGGATGAAGACATTGATAAGGAAGTGTATCAAGGCATTAAATTAGGTCTTTATGCTAAGAATTATCGTGTTGAAGGTGCCAGTATCGGTTTTATCTCCCATGTGGAGGAAAATCTTAGAGGTAGCCAGCTGAGTGTTTTCGGCTCCTATGTAGGAAAGGATGTTCAGGGAGGACAATTATCCGGTCTGATTAATATCAATGGTGGTCAATTAGCAGTTATACAGGCCTCTGGGTTATTCAATATCGCCGGGAATCTGAAAGGTATTCAATTAGGTGGGCTATTTAATCACTCTTTGGGTTCTGTTCATGGCATTCAGGCGGGAGGTTTGTACAACATCTCCAGTGATGATAGTTCAATGGTTCAATTATCAGGATTATTTGGTTATCATAATGGTTCCAATAGGGGGATTCAGCTATCAGGGATCTTCTCTGTCGTAAGGGATGAAAGCGTTGGTATGCAGCTATCAGGCTTGCTCAATGTGGCAGGAGATAGTTTTAATGGGCTTCAGGGGAGCGGCTTGTTTAACTTTTCCAGGAATGACAGTCAGATAGCCCAATTTGGAGGACTTTCAAATTACCATATGGGTTCTTTTAAAGGTGCACAATTTGCCGGGTTGTTTAACTTTGCTTCCAAAGATGCTTCTGGCGCTCAGGTTGCCGCTATTATGAATTATTCTGGTGATGATATGTCTGGTATTCAAATATCTTCGATTTTGAATATTGCGGGTACACTTAAGGGAACACAAATCAGTATCATTAATACTGCTGGTCGCATGGAAGGACGTCAATTCGGGCTTATCAATATTGCAAAGAACTTAGAAGGTCCTGCTTTTGGTTTAGTAAGTATTGGGGGTAATACCAAGTATCACGCCATTACCTGGATAGATGATCATCAAAATACCTATGTAGGACTGAAAACGCAGAATAAGAAGGTCTACAATATCTACTATGGTGGTTTATACAACGATGAATTAGTTAATAACCAATTGAACCATGCTATTCTTGGAATAGGGCTTGGTTATACTTGGGAAATCGGACTCTTTGATCTATCAAGTGATGTATCGGCTAAGATTCATCTTGGGGATTATAGTTCTTCCTTTTGGAAAACAGCACCCTATTGGAGAACGAAGCTATCCCTTGATGTTCTGGATAAGCTGTCCGCCTTTGGTGGTATCGGTTTTGATATTAATCAAAACAATAGAAGGGTTATTAATGATGAAAACCAAAGTAATTATGCTGTAGTAGAAGCGATTGACATCGGTATTAAGCTTTATCCTAGTTTCTTTTTGGGGTTATCCTACTAACTCATAAAAGTTGACCGGCTAAATCTAAATTAGTAATTTAGCTATATTCAATTATCTTGATTATTAGGAGTGTAGATACTTTGGCGAAGCTTTTTTCTGAATTTAACATTAAAAATATGAATCTCAAGAATAGAATCATGATGGCCCCTATGTGTATGTTTAGTGCTGGTCCTGATGGTAAAGTTACTGATTGGCATTATGTCCATTATTCAACCAGAGCAGCAGGTGGTACAGGATTAATTATTCTTGAAGCTACAGGAGTTGAACCAAGAGGAAGAATTACTGTGAATGACCTTGGTATATGGTCGGATGACCATATAGAAGGTCTTAAAAAGATTGTAGATTCCTGTCATAGCTTGGGTGCCAAAGTAGGAATCCAATTAGCCCATGCAGGTCGTAAATCGGCAACTACTGAGGAAGCCATAATTGCTCCCAGTGCGATTCCCTTCAGTGATGACTACAAAACTCCAGTAGCTATGGAGGAAAAAGATATTGAAGCCGTTATAAAGGCTTTTGCAGAGGGGGCTCGAAGAGCACATGAGGCAGGTTTTGATGTTATCGAATTACATGGGGCTCATGGCTATTTGCTCAATGAGTTCTTGTCTCCTTTAACGAATAAAAGAGCTGATCAGTATGGGGGAACCCTTGAGAACAGAGCCCGGTTCCTAAAAGATGTCCTGGGAGCTGTTCGTAGAGAATGGCCTCTGGAAAAACCTATTATCCTAAGAGTATCAGCAGAGGATTACGTCGAAGAAGGAAACCACCCAGAAGACTTAGCCCAAATCATCAATATGGTTAAAGATTTAGGTATTGAGGCTATTAATGTAAGTTCCGGTGCTGTTGTTGATGCTGTTCCCACAGTCTATCCAGGTTATCAGCTCGCCATGGCAACACATATAAAAGAACAGACTCAGCTTCCTGTCATAGGGGGAGGATTAATAACGACCCCAGAATTAGGGGAAGAAGCTATCAGAAATGGAAAGCTTGATATGATCTTTCTTGGTAGAGAGCTATTACGTAATCCCTATTGGCCGATGGAAGCGGCCCATAAATTAAAAGAAGAACACCAATGGCCAGTACAGTACGAAAGAGGTAAGTGGCGAAGTTAAAATTATTACAAAAGAATATTTCTTATATATAATAGGAGAAGAAAAGGGAGGATTTAATGAAAACTATTAAGTTACTAGGAATTTTTCTTCTCCTATCCTTATTGGTAAGTGGTTGTGCCACATCCATTCCGGTAAAAATGAAGAGGCCTAGTCCCATGGGGTTACAGAAATTTAACTATGTTTCTGTGATTCCTTTTGAATATGATGAAGAAAACACCAAAAGTATCATTGAAGGTAAAGGTTTTTTAGAAAAGATCCTTTCAGCCTTAAGTGGTAGTCAGAACAATGAAGATTATAGTGAATTAACAAAGCTTTTAACCCAGGAATTGGGCAATAATGTCGCTAATTCCGGTTTCTTTTCCTACATTCCCTTTGAGACATTAAATGAAGAAAGCAAAAGGGATCAAATTGAAGTATATATATCAGGCAAAATAACCAGTATTGAAGATCGGGATATTGAATCAAAGGAATCTGAAACTTATACAGACGATCAAGGTGTTGAGCAAACTCGAATGGTTTCCTATACAACACGATCATCTGTTATCCAGGTTAATTATTACATCATTGATAATGACAATGTAATAATCAGTTCCAAAACCTCGGAAGCCACTGTAGAAAGTAAAGAAGAACATAGTATTGATCTAAAAAGCTTTGAAAAACTACACAAAGAAGCTATCGAAGAACTGGTTGAAATCATTTCTGATAACTTACTACCAGAGAATTATACTGCTTATCGTACTTTGGCAAAAGACAAAATGAAAGACGAGCGAATGGAACAAGCCAAAGAATATGTAGAAAATGGTTTTTACAAAGATGCCCTTGTTCTCTATCAGCTCATATATAGTGATACTGGTAACTTTGCTGCCGGTTATAATGGGGCTATCCTTACAGAAGTTCTGGGAGACATTGATAAGGCCATGGAAGACATGGAAGCCTTAGCAAGATCAACTATGAATAAGAAAGCTGTTAATGAACTAAAACGAATGAAAAACACAAAAGCTGAAATGGACAGTTTTAACTAGATATGACGAGCTGGTAATATTTATATGGCCAGCTCATTTATTACTTAACGCAAATATCCAAAAAATGAGCTGTTACAATAATCTATGCAACAGCTCTCTTTTCCTTAATTAGTGGTTTATGGTTGTTTACCAATGTAAGCCAGGATACCACCATCAACATATAGTACGTGACCATTAATAAAGTCAGAGGCACTGGAAGCCAAGAATACCGCAGGACCCATAAGATCATCAGGAATTCCCCAACGTGCTGCTGGAGTCTTAGAAATGATGAATTTATTAAAAGGATGCTCTGGTGTTCTTAAAGGTGCTGTTTGTGGAGTTTCAATATAACCAGGTCCAATACCATTACATTGGATGTTGTATTCTCCATACTCACTAGCTATGTTACGAGTAAGCATTTTAAGACCACCTTTGGCAGCTGCATAAGCAGATACGGTTTCCCGTCCAAGCTCACTCATCATTGAACAAATATTGATAATTTTACCAGATCGTCGTTTCATCATAGAAGGTAGAACAGCCTTCGCGCAGATAAAAGGACCGTTCAAGTCAACATCAATAACCTGTCGGAATTCATCAGCACTCATTTCATGCATAGGGATTCTCTTGATGATTCCTGCATTGTTAACAAGAATATCAATAGGTCCTACTTCCTTTTCAACCTTTTCTACCAATTCTTTCATTTGGGCTTCGTCAGTAACGTTAGCCACATATCCGTAAGCTTCTATTCCTTCTTCTTTGTAAGAAGCCATACCCTTATCTACTAGATCTTGGTTAATGTCATTAAAAACGATTTTGGCACCGTACTTAGAAAAACCCTTAGCCATGGCAAAACCTATTCCATAGGATGCACCAGTAACTAAAGCTACTTTGCCAGTCAAATCGAAACTATTCTCTGTGAACATTATTTCCTCCCTCACTGAAATTACAAACTATATTATAATGCTTTATAGGATTTGTTCTACAAAGATAGCGCTTGAAAGGAGGACAACTTTTCTACTTCAGTGACAATCCTTATGATATTCGCCAGTCCTGAGCTCTTGTGCTGTCTGACCCAGAACGGTTAATGCTCTTTTGCGTGACTCTGTTAATTTGTGTCCTACATTAAGTCGGATATAATGATCAAAATGATGACTTGTTGAAAACAGTGCTCCTGGTGCTGCAATAATCCCTTTACCAGCTGCTTTCTCGAAGACCTTGGTTCCATCGATATCCTCAGGTAAGGCTACCCATAATAGACAGGCTCCCGAAGGTTTTCTTATGTAACTGCCTGGGGGCAGAACCTCAGATAAGTATTGGATATGATCATCAATTCTCTTTTCCAGGGCCGATCTTAGGCCCAGCAAATGCTGGCGGTGAGCCTTTGTCGCCACAAATTGTTTCATCAGTTCCTGAGATAGGTGATTCGATTCCATAGATAGGGCTAATTTTGCTTCAGCCAATTCTTTTATCCGACCTTTAGCATGTATCCATCCCAATCTGATACCGGGGGCAATGGATTTGGAAAAGGAAGATAGGGTAATGATAAGGGGAGAATCAGAGTAATAACATAGATTTGTTGGTCGTACTTTGTTAAAGGAAAGATCTCCATAGACATCATCCTGAAGGAGATAAAATTGATATTCTATAGCCAGATTTACTAAACGTTTCTTCTCATCTTCCGCCATTGTAATACCAGTAGGATTATGAACATTCGGCTGTGCTATGACCATTTTTACTTTATTGTGTATAAGTTCCTCTTGAAGTATATCCAGATCCAGTCCCTTTTCTCCAACGGGAACTTCAATGATTTTGACATGACGTCTGGATAATTGATGGAAATAATTATGGTAAGTGGGGGATTCCACCACCAAAGTATCTCCGTCCTCCAATAGTTGCTGAAGGACTAAAGCTAAGCCTTCTGTGGCTCCATTTGTTATAAGAATGTCATCAGGATTTATACCGGGACTAACGTTTCTATATTGTAAGCTTATACGCTGTTTCATACGTGTATCCCCTTCCAGGTCTCCATAATTGAGCCAGGAATGATCCAGTTTTAACATCAGCTTTTTAAGAAGTTCACCAGGGAGAATATCATCCTCGGGAGCGGCACAGGCGAAGGTAGGATCAATGGTTATCAGCTGAGCATATAACTGGTCTAAACGTTGACCACTTTTTCTAGCTTCTGTTACATATCTGTCGGGGAGGGGATGGGGCGTTCCTATACCCTGCTGTGTCATAGGGAGAGCTTTCTGATTAATATAATACCCACCTCTCTCTGTGGTTTTAATAAAACCTTCATCTACAAGCAGATCATAGGCTTTGATAACAGTATTCAGTGAATATCCCGATTGGGAGGCTTGTTCCCTAAGGGATAATAAGCGCTCTCCCTGATCAAAATAGTCTCCTGTTATCTGATTCTTTACATTGTGGTAAAGCTGCTCATACTTCTTCATCTTTTTATTCTATTGTACCCATAATAAATACACAATCTGTATCTGTACCCTTTTTAGGTATTTATCTAACCTGCTATCAAGGAGTTAGCCATGAATAATGTAAAGAAATACTCTTTATTTATCCTTGTCTGTGCCATTTTTGGTAATACTTTTCTCGCCATCAGTCTGGGATTGAAAGCAGGGGCCTCTCCTCTGTTATATGGAGGAATACGGTTCACAGCCGCTGGTTTTATCATGATTATGGTGATGTTACTCACAGGAAAAGTATCTATTCAACAATTAAAATCCTTATGTCTGAGATCAGCCTTTCTATCCCTTTTTCTCGTGGTAGGAACTTTTGGTTTAATGTTTATAGCTCAGACAAAAGTTGATTCCGGCTTTATGGCTCGACTGGATGCTACAGGACCTATATTCACAGCTCTGTTTGCTTCACTATTCTTGCATAAAAGACTGAATCCTTATCACTATATTGCTTTATTATTAGGAACGATGGGATCATTCTTGATTGCCGCTCCTTCAAGTGCTACCCATCCTATTATGTATCTTATCGCAGCTTGGGGATGTGTGATTCTCTATGCTGTGGGTAATGTCCTGTATCCCCTTTTATTTAAAAAAGAGGAAAGTGCTGTTACTATTAATGCCCTTCAGTCCTTGATAGGAGGGCTTCTCTTACTGGGATTAAGTTATATAGCAGGGCAGACTGCCTTCCCGGCAAAGGCCATACTACCTCTTCTGTATCTTATCATTGCCGGTTCTATTATAGCCCACACTGCTGTGATGGTACTTGTGAAGGAAGCGGGGCCCTTATTCGCTTCTGGATGGTTATATGTGGCCCCTATCATAGCCACCCTATCTGGTTATATCATTTTAAAGGAAAGCATTTCCTTCCTTGAGATGGGAGGAACCATTCTTGCTCTGATAGGAACCTTTCTCCTGGGGGTAGGTGAGAATAAATCAGCACAAAAGCAAAAAACAGGGACAAAAAAATAATCTTGTGACATTATACTTTTATGATAAGGACAATGATAGAAAAAGATGGTCCAGGAGTCCTGGATGTGTACAAAAAAGGTTTGGATGCTCGCATTGCTACCTTTCAAACAGAAGTTCCCCCATGGGAAGAGTGGTGGACAGGCCATCACCACCATTCCTGCTTTGTCTATGAAGCAGATGGTGAGGTAAAGGGTTGGTCTGCCCTATCGCCTGTGTCCAAAAGGGACGTTTATCGAGGTGTGTGTGAGCTTAGTATCTATGTAGATCCTGAGTATAGCCACAAGGGAATTGGAACGAAATTATTAGAAAAGACAATAGAGTCTTCTGAGCAGGAAGGTATTTGGACATTGTTTTCCAGTGTCTTTCCCGAAAACATCCCTTCCTTAAAGCTTCATGAGCGCTTTGGTTTTAGAGTGATCGGCAGAAGAGAAAAAATCGCTCAATTAGACGGAGTGTGGAAGGACACAATCATTTTAGAACGGAGAAGTACTGTTATCAGTTAATATTATGGATAAGATAAAGATAGGTATTAGCAGTTGTTTGCTTGGTAATCAGGTTCGCTATGACGGGCAACATAAATGGGATCGTTATATTACAGAGACTCTCAGCCAATGGTTCGACTTTGTTCCCGTCTGTCCTGAAGTGGAATGTGGAATGACCATTCCCCGGGAGTCTATGCGTTTAGTAGGTGATCCTGAAAATCCCCTCTTGTTAACTGGTAAAACGAAGCTGGATAAAACAGAACAGATGCAGTCCTGGATTCCGGGTAAACTGGATCAATTGGCCCAGTCGGATATTGTGGGTTTTATATTCAAATCAAAAAGTCCTTCTTCCGGTTTCTATAATGTAAAAGTATATAATGAAGAGGGCGTTACCATTAGTCATAAGGGACAAGGTTTATTCGCCAAAGCCTTTGCCCGAAGATTCCCGGATATTCCTGTCGAAGAGGAAGGACGACTTCATGATCCTGGTCTCAGAGAACGCTTTATAGAAGCTCTTTTTACCATGCAAGATTGGCGTAAGCATGTGAAAGGGAAAAAGGCCAGGGACCTTGTTGATTTTCATAGTCGACACAAATACACCTTTATGGCTCATAGTCCTTCTTTACTTAAAGAAATGGGAGCTCTTGTGGCTTCCTTAGGTCAAAAAGATCTGGATAGCCTTCGTTCTGAATACTTGGCTTTACTTGTTAAGATGGTGGGAGAGCAGAAATCCTTAAATAATAATTACAATGTTCTCCTTCATATGCTGGGATATTTTAAGAAGAAGATATCACCTGAAGAAAAACAGGAATTACTACAGGTCTGTGATCAGTACCACAAAGGTTATGTTCCTCTGGTTGTTCCTTTAACCTTAATCCGTCATTACTCTCTTATTTACAAAGAAGAGTACCTCTTAAGCCAAAGGTTCTTAAATCCCCATCCCATTGAATTGGGCTTGTTAAATCATGTTTAAGTTCTACGAGAGCTGATATTCAATATAAAATTCTAGGGTAAACTCACCATTCTCTGTATAGGGAGGAGGAAAGGGTGCCGCCCTTTTGGCACTGACCATAGCCCCTTTATCTAACAAGGGATAACCTGATGATTCAAGGACGAGGCATTGGGCTAACTTCCCTTTGGCGTTGATTACCAGACGAATCTTTACTTTCCCTGTTTGATTACGCCGTTGGGCTGCCTTCGGGTAGAGTTTATTACGTCCTACCTCAGTGAGAACCATATTCTGATAATTCACAAAAGCTGGTGATACTTGAGGTTCTGGCTCCGGCTCTGTAATGGGATCCTCCTTCTGGGGGAGGACTTCCTCAATGATAGGAGCTTCCTCTTTAACCGGTTCTGGTTTAGGAAGCTCTTTAGGAATAGGGGGCTCTGGTTGAGGTTTTGTTCTAATAGGTTCAGGTGCTTTGGGAGGAATCACTAGACTTACTTCTGTAACCTTTTTATCCATAGAGCTGGGAACAAATTTATCCACAGTCTTATCTGGGGCAAAGAAGAAGGCTCCTCCCCATAGAACAGCATTTACAGTAATACTAAGGACCAGACGATTCATATTGAATTCCTATTTTCTCCCCGCCGCCCTTACGTATTTCATCCAGGACTTTGACAAACATCCCAAAATCAACCTGTTCATCACTGGCGATGCTAATAGTTCCTTCAGGTGTACTAGCCACCCATGTTGATATGATAGGGCTGATTTCCTCTAATTCCACGATTTGGTCATCAACGGCGATTCTACCATCTTCCCCAACGGATAGGCTAATGTGAGTCTTTTGTTGTTCTCCTGTGGTTGCCTGAGGTAAGTCCATAGGCAATATAGACTTGTTAAATTCAGAGGCAATCATGAAGAAGATAAGTAAGATAAAGATGACATCAATAAGGGGCATGATATTGATATCCTCTTCAGATTGATGATAGGCCTTGATTTTATTCAGTGGCATTCGATTCTTCCAAGGTTAAAATCGCTATTTGCATATCTAAAGTTCTATCTGTGATGATCTTTTTGAATATCCGTAAACATACCAGAGAGGGAATCGCCACAACTAGCCCAAAAGCTGTGGTCAACATTGCCTCCCATATTCCTCCAGATAACTGTCCAATATCGACCGAAGCCCCTGCATTGGCCATTTGCTGGAAGGCTTTGATTAGACCTGTAACGGTTCCTAATAATCCAAGTGAAGGAGCAATGGTCATGATACAGGATAATATCCATAAGCCCTGCTCCATTTTATCAATTAGAAGGGCATTGGCTTTATCCAGTGAAGCATTATACTGCTTCTGAGGTAAATATTTGCTAATATGGTATTGGTTCATGATCTGTTTTGCTTGAGATCTTTTGTTTAATTGGGTTCCCTCCATGGTGATATGTTTACGATTATAACTGGTAATAATAAAAAACAGGATGCGTTCCAGGACGATAACTGATGCCAAAAAGAGAAGGGCAACCAAAACATAGTTAATGACTCCGCCCTTCTGAATTAATGAAAATAATGACATAAAAAACCTCATAGTGATGTCTATATAGTAAATACAGATTAATTCTTATGACATATATGGGAATAGTGTGTCAATGTCGTAATAAAAGACTATAAGATGTTATTTAACATAGGAATATTATCTATATATCCTTATGTTCAAGTATTGCTAACCAGGTGAATAGAGAATTGTATAGTTAATGGGAGCTAATTTAATTGTTGCCTATAGAATTATTTGTCTGATTATTTTAATAATAATTAATAATAAGAAATGGGGACGATCTACACTCTTTATAGGGGGATTTATTTCATTATTGATCTCAAAGATGTGATTATTACGGGAAAAATGTAAATAAATAAAAGATAAGAAATATTAGCGCGCCTACTTGAATAATTAACATTTCTTCTAATAAATTAACCAGGATTAATACATATTAACTGACTAGGAGAGTAATATATGTCTTTTTGGCGAGAACGTTTTCGCTTGGCTATCATGGTTATTGGCACCTTATTGTGTGTCGTAAGTCCCTTGATGGCCGAAGATTCTGACACAGAATCAGAAGCTCCCACCATCATTGTTGAGGGAGAACAGGAAAGTAATAATGGGATTACCAATCCTAATGATATGGACGGATATGTCCCTAATGAAGTAAGTGCTGGTGCAAAAGTCGCTACACCTATCGAAGAAATACCTCAAGCCATCTCTGTTATTGGAGAGGAAGAGCTTAAGGACCGGGGTGTTCAGAAGATTGATGAAGCTTTGAGATACACTGCTGGTGTTGTTACTCAGACTTATACAGATACGGATTCAGAATGGTTTTATATGAGAGGTTTCAACGCCCGAGAGACTGGTCTCTATCTGGACGGATTACAGATGCTCAGTTTTGGATTCGCCGTTCCCATGATTGATTCTTATTTGACTGAACGAATAGAGGTTCTCAAGGGGCCTTCCTCTGTTCTGTATGGTGGATCAAGTCCCGGTGGATTAGTGAATAGTGTCAGCAAAAGAGCCAATGGACAACGAATCCGTAAGCTGGATCTAGGGGGGACACTAGATCCAAATGGGTATGTTGCTTTTGATATGGGAGATACGTTTGGTGCTGATAGTCCTTGGAGTTATCGATTAGTAACAAAAATCAAAGGGGGTAACACCCAGGTTGAATATGCCTATAACTTTAGAGGTTTAGTGGCGCCCAGTCTACTATATCAACCAACTGATCGTACCCGTGTTCAGTTGTATGGTAGTTATCAATATGATAATCAGAATCATGGAAATGGATTCTTTCCTTATGTAGGAACTGTGAAGAAAGCTTCCTATGGTTATATCCCTCGCGATTTATATACCGCCGGTGATCCTGATGAAGATCTGTTTCTTAATAATCAAGTACTTACAGGTATCGAAGGAGAGCAAGTCCTCAATGATCATCTGGTGCTTCATTCTCACACAAGGTTTGCTTATCTACACAGACAGGAAAAATATGATTTTGTGTATGATACAGATCATACTGATAATGTTCTTAATCGAGCACGATATAACATTGACGTTTTTAGCCTCATTCTTGAAAGTGATAATAATGCCCTCTTTGATTTTAATACAGGAAGTATTTCTCATCAGGCAATGGCTGGCATAAATTATCAGTATTATAATCATGATGCAGCTCAAAATTACGCTGCAGCTGATCCATTGAATGTCGATAATCCCGTTTATACCAATAATACAGATGTTGAAAGAGTAGAAAAAGATTTATTCTATTTGAATAAACTTGGTTTCTATTTACAGGATCAAATGGATTTAGGTTATGGATTCTTAACGACAGTTAATGGCCGTTATGATCTTTTTGGTATTGATTATGAGAACAGAAGTACACGGGATAACGCTAATACTCTGGATCAGGCCTTTAGTGGCAAAGCTGGTTTAATATACCAAAGTAAGTGGGGTATTAATCCTTATATCAGTGCAAATAGATTCTTTAATCCACAAATGGTTCCTGCCGCTGATGATGAGGCATTAATCCCGGAAACTGGTGAACAATATGAAGCAGGATTAAAGTATAAATCTGATATTTTTAATACCTTCTTAACGACATCCCTTTATCAAATAACAAAAAGAGACACTCTTCAAAAGATCGGGACAAAATATGTCCGTAATGGTGAAGTCCGGTCTAGAGGGTGGGAAGTGGATGCTAAGGTAAGTCCGTTAATGGGCTTGGACTTAACAGCAGCACTAACTTTACAGGACATTGTGATTGTTAAAGATAAGGATTCTAGTATAGAAGAAAATCGTCCCTTATTTGCCCCTGAGGTAATAGCTTCCCTTTATCCCAAATACACTTTTCAATCGGGTACTTTTAAAGGTGTAGGATTTGGTGGTGGTATTAGATATCAAAGTGAAACTTTTGCAGATACTGCCAATAAATTAGAAATCCCTGGATACACCTTATATGATGCTTCTCTGCATTATAATAGGGATAATTGGGGACTCAATCTCTCTGTTACTAACCTATTGGATACGACCTACTATGCCGGTGAAGGTGATTATATATTCTACGGTGAAGGCCGAAGAGTCCTCCTTCAAAGTCACCTATCTTTCTAATCAGTAAAACATTACAGTCCCTCTTTGGAGGGGCTTTTTTATGCCTATTCCCTGCATGTCCTTATCAGCTTTCTCCACTTTTCAACATAAGAATCAAAGTTAGAAGGCCCTTCTAAAAAAGTTAGAAGGACTAGCTAAAGATATTAGAAGGCCCTTCTAAAAGTTTTAGAAGGCCTTTCTAATATTGTTTTTCCCACTAGCTTTATCTGTATATGTTGTTATGTATCAATAGAAGTAAGTAGGGCGCTAAAGATTAATGATCCCGTCTTTCATCAGAACGTTCATTCTTTGGTAGAAAGGGGGAGATGATACGGGAATAGGGCAGGATTTGTTACGTGTAGCCTATTATAATGTAAAAGGTAGGTAAATAGTTGTAAAAAGGAGAAAATAAAATTGAAAAAACAATTATTTTTGATCTATCTCTTAATCTTAGGTGTTACTGTATACAGCCAATCTCATTACCAAATACAGTTCAATGAATTAATCGGTGAAGGAAGGTATGAAGAAGGATTAGTTCTTCTCAAGGAATGGGAGAAAGCTGAGCCAAATGATATTGAAATGCTTATCGGATATGGTAATTATTATTGCAATGTTAATAGGCAAGAGAATCCTTCAATGGGGCGTAATCCTGAAGATGGTAAATACTATGCTGCCTATCTTCATGTTATATGGGATGTTGATGATATACACAAAGCTGTCAGCTATTTAGACGAAGCTCTAACCCTCGCACCTTATCGTCTCGACATCTATCTTGGTAAGAATTACATGTTGGATTTGATTCATGATACAGATTTGATGACAGAATCCATTCTGAAAATGTTGAACACACAAAAAGAAGATCAACCTAACTGGCTATGGACAAATAATAAGCCACTATCTTCTATTGGTCGAACTGTTGAGGATGTCCTCGTTTCTTCTGTAAAAGATCGGTTGCAGTATATGAATAGAAATCCTGTAAACAATAAGAACAATATACAAAAAATTATCGATGCTGAATTAGCCCTTTATCCTGATAACATAATATTCCTAAACATTGCAGGAAACTTTTATGATGATTTGGGAAACAGGAACAAAGCTATTAATATGTATAATCGTGCTCTTGAAATCAATCCAAAAGACTATATTGTGATGTACAACATGGGCTTGGTTTATGAAGCTTTGGGAGAAAAGGAAATGGCTAAAAAATATTATCAGTCTGCTTTGGATAACGCAACAAACTCTCAACATAAAGAACTATTGAAAAAAAGAATTCAAGGGATCAGTCAGTAGCTTTCTTCTGAGTATAAAAAGATATCCCTCTTAAAAAAGAAGGAGGGATATCTGCTTAAATCTTAAAAACGTCGTACAGCTCTGGCTCTACCTGCGCTAGCTTGATTGATTAGTCCATTGCTTCCATTTGACATGTCAATGTATCGGGCCTCAGTAGAACCATAATCCGATGATACCCAATAACGTCCAGAGCTCGATAAATTACTAAGAGCAGACTTGTTTTTATAGATTTCTTTCATCTCATATAATGAAGGTAGGAACCAGTCTGAGTAACCATTGATACTAAGATTATTACAAGTTTTGGCTAGAAAAGTTGTATTTCCTAAATTATTGGAATTATAGGATGCTATGATTAATGTTGTATTTTCTAATCCTTTTCCCATATCAAAGGATAACCCACTGGTTGTTGGGGATGGTGTACTTGAATCCCAAGTAACAACAGATGAACCAATATCACTTGGGGCTGCCTCCAAATACTGCCATCCTGCAGAATTATCCGCTGCTACATAGAAGATAACACCCCCTGCTGGGCCTGTATCTCCCACGGAATATCCATCAGAAGAACCGTCTTCCTCGGAATATCCATCAGAAGAACCATTTTCCTCGGAATATCCATCAGAAGAACCACCTCCTCCAGCGCTTGCTTCACTACATCCCGCCATGACTATAATGCTGGTCAGGGTTAAAAGGCTTAATATGCCTACCATTTTGTTTCTCAATTCATACTCCTTTACTTACATAATTCATAAATGACTGGTTGGTTAGTAATTTAGCACGGTTCAGCTTTTTAACAATGATTCTGAAAAAAAAGAGAAGGGGAGCCTTGAGTCTTGCACGGGAAAGGCAGGATTATTGAAACATTTGCGTTATTAATGTGTATATTCAGGTAGAAGACCCAGCACATAAAAAGGGAAGATAATGCAACAAGACTTTTTTAAGAAATTCAATATAAACCCACTCAAATTTGATCAAAGCGGACTAAAGTGGGAAGATCTTCTGGCTATCAGCACCCATTACGATACAATCAAACCTGATTTAGCCGCTGTGGGCAAGTTCGCCGTAGAAAGTATTCTCAAGTGTAAAAACGTTCATTCCATTAATTACAGGGTAAAGGACAATGAACATCTCATAGAGAAAATCATTCGTAAGACTATTGCTGATCCCTGTCGTCGAATTAGAATCGATAACTATCAAGAACAAATCACTGACCTTGTGGGAGTTAGAGCTTTACATTTATTTAAGGAAGATTGGAGCGCTATCCATGAGTTTATGATGGATAGTTGGAATCTTGCTGAACCTCCAAAGGCCTATGTCCGGCATGGGGATTCTCCCAGAATCATCGAGTACTATAAGGAAAAGGACTGTGAAGTAGAGGAACATCCCTTTGGGTATCGTTCTGTTCACTACCTTATTGAAGCAGGATTGGGCAAAGAAAAACTCAAGGTGGAAGTCCAGGTACGCACTATATTTGAAGAAGCTTGGGGAGAAATCGATCATGTTGTCCGCTATCCCTATCATAAGGATAAGGATATGCTCGTCCGTCTATCATCCATTCTTAATCGCTTGGCTGGTGATGCAGACGAACTGGGAACCTACATGCGTTATTTTAAAACCTACAATGATCAAGTTGAGGCTTCCCATCAACAGGAGATCGAAAGTAAAAACCAAATCATTGACAGCCTTCGCCAACAGATCAATCAACTAACTTTGGATGAAAATCAACTTCAAAGCTTGACGAACAGTTTGGATGCTCTCGAAGGTACGAAGCAGAATATTAAAAAACCAAAACAGGAATATCTCTGGTTAGATTCCTTTATGGATTCGCCCCTGTTCAAGAACCTAAGCCATCAATTGGAGAAAATCGTTCAATCAGAAGGTTTCCAGCCCATTGAAGTGTCCGAGGAAGACTTTGCTATTATGGAGAATGCTCAGAAGGAATTGTTTCAGATACTGGGTAATCCAGAGAAGCTTAACCGATTTTTATCAGATGGTCATGTGAAAAACTTAATGAACCAGATTGAATTTGTGGAACCGAAAAAGTCCTAATCAAGGAAAAAGTATGGATCTTTACCAGGACACACATTACATTAGACAACATGACATTAAATGAACAAATAACTCAAACCTATTTATCCTACCATACTCCCAAAGAGGAAGCTTTTTGGGAGTCCTACATGGGACTTAGTTCTTATGTAGAGGGCACACTTGAACAAAAAGAAGAGGAATACCTCGACTTTGTGAACGATCCCCAATGGTTGGATAAAATCAGGGAAGCCCTTAATCATAATTTGGAAGATAGCGAAAGATTTGTCTTGGAAGGTTGGAAGAAATTCTTTCAAGTTAATCGGATCGATCATCCCAGGGCTCTTGCTATCACAAAGGAATTACTTCCTATGGTCGAGAGGCTTCTAAAAGTACGGAAAAACTATAAGGCCCAATTCGTCAATCCTAGGACAGGCCGGGAAGAAAGCTATCCCGTTAGTAAGCTTCTCGTTCTTGTTAAAACCGATCCTAGTGAAGAAGTGAGAAAGGCTTCCTGGGAAGCTCTACGAGCATTAGAGCATCAATATTATGAGGCTGGATTCCTTGAAGTTGTGAAGAAGCGTAATCAAATGGCTCGTTTACTGGGGTACTCCGATTATTATGATTACAAGAGCCAAATGTATGAAGGAATGAGTAAAGATCAAATCTTTCATTATTTAGATTCTCTTAAGGAAGCGGCTATTAAGCATCTCAGTCCCAGGACGGCATGGAATATGGCTTACGAAAATATGGGAGAGCTCAACAACCTTATCGATCCCTTTGTTCCTTTAGAGACCTCCCTGGATGTGTGGGGACAATCTTTTAGTAGAATGGGATATGGTTTTGCCGGTGCCCAGATCAACATTGACCTTATAGCCAGGGATGAAAAATATTCTAATGGTTTTATGCATGCCCCCCTTCCTCCCTATGTGGGTCCCAAGGGATGGGTTCCTGCCCGTATTAATTTCACAGCCAATGCCTTACCAGGACAGGCTGGTTCCGGTTTAAAAGCCATAGAAACCCTCTTCCACGAAGGAGGACATGCAGCACATTTTGCTAATGTCCGTCAGAAGGCTCCTGTCTTTAGCCAGGAATTTCCCCCAACTTCGGCAGCATTAGCGGAAAGCCAATCCATGTTTGCTGACAGCTTTATTACCGATCCTAATTGGCTTCGTGTATATGGCAAGACACTAGAGGGCGTTTCTATCACAGAAGAGCAAATTGCAAAGATTCAAAAGGAAAAGATTCGTACCTTGCCTGTTGCGATGCTAAGCCTCATGACTATCTGTTACGCAGAGAAAGCCCTTTATGAAATTCCTGAGGATAAGCTAAGTCCTGACTATGTACATAGGGTAATCGAAGAGGCTGAAAGGGAAATGTTTGGAGGCGAACTATGCTTCCGACCTACCTTCGCTGTTCCCCACCTTCTTACAGCTGATGCCAGTTGTACTTATCATGGTTATGTTCTTGCGGAGATAGCTGTACATCAACAAAGGCATTATTTCTATGAGAATTTACCCTATGTAGTTGATAATCCTGCTGTTGGGGAACGTCTTAGAGATAAGCTTTGGTTCTGGGGAAGTAGTAAAGGCTTTGAACAATTGATTGAAGCCGTTACGGAAGAACCCCTTAGTTCTCAATACATCATTGATAACATCAATGGAAAAGCTACTCCTCACAGGGATTCTCAAAGGACAGAAGCTTCGGTTCTAGAGGGAAATATTACTTTGTGTCACGGGGATGAAGTGATCTCTTCTTCCACACAGGGGAATGGGCAAAAGTTATCCAAAGACTTTAGTGAATGGTTGAAAAAATATTAAATTAAAGGTCGACTCATTGATATTATTGAGAAAAAATCCTAAGTTAAAAGTTGACTAAAAGGAGGAGGAATTATTTTAGTTTCTCCTCAATTTTCCTTTTAAGGAAGTATAAAATGAGTAAAAACAAGCTGTACATAGGTTTAGATGTAGGTTCTACAACAGTTAAAGCGGTTGTCATGGAGCCAGATACAGAATCTATCCTATACCATAACTATCTGCGTCATCATGCCCATCAAAGGAATTCTGTAAATGTCTTATTAAAGGAAATAAAAGAAGCTTTCCCTAACGAGTCCTTTCAAATGGCTATCTGCGGCTCTGGTGGGCGGGATATTGCTGATGATCTGGGTGTATTCTTTATCCAGGAAGTTGTATCCAATGCTCTGGCTGTAAGAGAAAAACATCAGAACACCAGTGTAGCTGTGGAGCTGGGGGGACAGGACGCAAAGATCATTTATTTTCACCATGATGAGGCCACTGGTAAACTCATTGCCTCTGATATGAGAATGAATGGTTCCTGTGCTGGGGGAACTGGTGCTTTTATTGATGAGGTCGCTAAAATCCTTCAGGTCCCTGTAGAAGAGTTCGAACAACATGCCTCTCAGGGGAAAGATGTCTATGATATATCCGGTCGATGTGGGGTTTTTGCTAAAACAGATATTCAACCCCTCTTAAATCAAGGGGTGTCTAAAGCTGATATTGCTTTATCCACATTCCATGCTATAGCTAAGCAGACCATTGGTGGTCTAGCTCAGGGATTGGAGATTCATCCTCCTGTTCTCTTTGTTGGGGGGCCTTTAACTTTTAACCCCACCCTTATTCGGGTATTCAAAGAGCGTTTAGGCTTAGAAGAGGATGAAGTTCTTATTCCTGTTAATCCGGAAGTCTTTATGGCTTTTGGTTCTGCCTTGAGTATGAAGAGTCTCTTTATCGATCAAGAACAAACCTTTGATATACAGAAAGGGATAGATACCCTGGCCAATCCTGTTAAAAGGGAAAAGACAAGTGATAACTTTGAGGCCATACCTTTCTTTGATAATCAAAAAGAATTGGATACCTTTGTTGAGCAGAATCAACTTCCTCAAATCACTCCTCCTGATCTAAAGGCAGGAGATACACTACAAGTCTATGTCGGTATTGACGGCGGATCTACCACTAGTAAGTTCATCTTTATGACTCCTGATGAAGAAGTGGTAGATGCTTTTTATTCTTCTAACAAAGGGGAACCTCTAAAAGTAGTCAAAGAGGCTCTTCTTCAAAAGCAGCAGTATTATGCTGATAGGGGAGTCACTTTAGAAGTCCTCGGCCTTGGAACAACAGGTTATGGAGAAGGATTATTCGCTAAAGCCTTTGGTGCGGATTACCATACCGTTGAGACTGTTGCCCATGCAGAAGCCGCTTTGAAACATGTCCCGGAAGCTTCTTTTGTTCTGGATATCGGTGGGCAGGATATGAAAGCCATTACCATATCTGAAGGGGTTGTTACGGGTATCACTCTTAATGAAGCCTGTTCTGCAGGTTGTGGTTCCTTTCTGGAAAACTTTGCCAGTAATTTAGGTATTCCTTTAAGTGATATTGAGAACAAGGCTTTTGAGTCCAAGAGTCCCAGCCGTTTGGGATCCCGATGTACGGTCTTTATGAACTCCAGTATCATTACGGAACAGAAAAACGGGAAAAGCCCTTCTGATATCGTAGCCGGGTTATGTAAGTCCATTATTGAGAATGTTTTCACCAAGGTTATTCGAATCAATAACTTTGATCTTCTTGGCAACACTATTGTGGTCCAGGGAGGAACTTTTAAAAACAGAGCTGTTCTGAGAGCCCTTGAAATGTACACCAACAAAAGAGTTGTACGTGCTCCCTATCCGGGGGAAATGGGAGCCATTGGTATTGCTCTTTTGACAAAGCAAAGACAACAAGGCCGGCCTTCCACCTTTATCGGCTTTGATAATCTACATGAGTTCGGTTTCACCCAGAAGAGCGGGATTATTTGTAACTACTGTTCTAATAACTGTTCCCGAACATTGATTACTTTTCCATCAGGGGAGATTTTTGTAACTGGTAATCGCTGTGAAAGGGGAGAAGTGATTGGCGATTCTGCAGAAGATAAGCAAAAGGTTAAGGACTTAGCCAAGAAGCTTCGTAAAACAACAAACCTTGATGAGTATCGACGCCGTCTGTTATTCAAAGATTATGAGATCAAACAGCTTAGTCAGCCTAAGGACATTACCCTTGGTATTCCCAGGGTTCTTGAATTCTGGTCCAGTATGCCCTTCTGGAATGCTTTCCTCAGGTCCCTTGGATTTAAGATTCAACTATCAGCCCCTTCCAGTATGAAGCGTTTCGAAGAGGGCCTTCCTACTATACCTTCGGATACTGTGTGCTTCCCGGCTAAGTTAGTGCATGGTCATATTCTTGATCTTATTGATAAGAAGGTTGACCGTATTTTCTTCCCTATGATGAACCGTATGGCACCGGAAGTGAAGAATGTTCAAAGTGAACATGTCTGTGCCGTTGTTAAGGGGTATCCTCTTGTGATTAGAGAGAATCTGGAACCTCAGACCAAATATGGAGTAACCTTTGACACGCCTCTGTTCCACTGGCTCGATGATAGAACCCGTCTCTTACAATTACAAGACTATTTCTCCCAGACTTTCGGTTTAAAGAAAGAGGATATTGCTGCTGCTGTAACTATTGGCCAAAAGGCCCTGGATACGTTCCATGAAGAGCTGGTTCTCCAGGGACAGGAAGTTCTGGCTTCCCTGGAAGGTTCAAATGACTTCGCTGTTCTTATGGCAGGTCGTCCTTACCATACGGATAATCTTATTAACCATGATTTGGCTAATCAGTTCCGTAATATGGGGATTCCCGTACTAACCATCGATAGCCTTCCGGGCATCTGGGAAAAGGAATTAAATGTTACAAGAGCCGAATTAACCAATAACTTCCATGTGAGAATGATGGCCGCTGCTAAGTATGCGGCTACCCATCCTAATCTGGAATATGTTCAGATCGTAAGCTTTGGCTGTGGTCATGATGCGGTTATCACCGATGAGATTACCCGTCTTCTCAAAGATGGAGGGGATAAGGATCCTCTTGTTCTTAAGATGGACGAAAGCGATGTGGCGGGACCTCTGGCTATCAGAGTGAAATCTTTTGTAGAAAGTATTCGTACAAAACGAAAGAAAGTGGGACCTCCCACTCCCAAGGCATTTAAGGATCCTTATGAAGTTAAGTTTCATAAGGAAGATGTGAAGGAAAAGGTTATCCTTGTTCCTAATGTCTCAGAGGCTTTTGGTATCCTTATATCAAGCGTTATTAGAAAGCAGGGGTATCGGGTAGAGTCTATGCCTTTGGCAGGGGATAATGCCCTTCGTCTTGGTAAGAAATATGTGCATAATGATATGTGTTTCCCTGCCCAGATTAATATTGGGGAATTCCTGGATTATATTGAAAAGTCGGATTATTCCCCTGATGAGGTGGTTCTTGGTTTGGCAAAGGATCAATGTGACTGCCGTTTAGCCCATTATGCAACAGCCGCCCGTCGTGCTCTGGATGAAGCAGGATATCCTCAGGTTCCTATCATTACCACAGACCGTGACACTAAGAATATGCATCCAGGTTTTAATCTTAATCCTCTCTTTGACTATAACATGGCATGGGGATTAGTTATGATGGATAATCTGGAAGACCTTCGTCATAAGATCAGACCTTATGAAAAGACAGCTGGTCAGACGGATAAGGTTTTTATAGAACAAGTGAAGATTATTTCTTCCGCTTTGGAAAAGAAGGGCGTTCGCGGGGCTCTAAAGGCCTTCCGAAAGTCTATAGGCATTCTTGAAAAGGTTCCCCATGATCGAAGTGAACCTTATCCAAAGGTCTTTATCATAGGGGAGTATCTTCTCAACTACCATCCTGCCAGTAACTATAATATTGAATATTATCTGGAAAAGAATGGTATGGAAGTGATAATGCCCCGCATGATAGATATCTTCCGTCGAGAGTTTGTTAAGCAAAAAGCAGAGGCTCATAATTACCATGTGAAGTATCCTGTCATGGATTGGATGATGGTGAATATAAGTGACAAAATGATCCAGTTTGTTAACGATAAGATTGATAAGATTTGTCGTCAAGAATCGGAAATCATTACTCCTTATACGGACTTGTATGAAATAGCTCGTCTCTCAGATCCCTTGGTAGACCGTATCTTTACGTCTGGTGAAGGTTGGCTTATCCCCGGTGAGATCAGTCATCATGCCCAGCATGGGGTCAGCAGCTTTGTGATTATGCAGCCCTTTGGTTGTCTTCCTAATCACATAACAGGGCGGGGGATTGTTAAGTCTCTTAAGAAGAAGTTCCCCGACTCTCAGATTCTTAGTCTGGATTTCGATCCTGATACAAGCTTTGCCAACATTGAGAATCGTCTACAGATGTTGGTTATGGGAGCCAAAGAACGGGTTCAGGAAGAAAAGAAAAAACAGATAGAAAAGGAAGGAATTGAGGTATGAGTTTTGATATAACCTTTAAAGTGAGGGATTACGAGTGTGACTTGCAGGGGGTTGTTAATAATGGGGTTTACCTTAATTATCTGGAGCATACTCGTCATGAGTATCTTCGCAGTCTTGATATCGATTTTAAAGCCCTCCACCAGGAGGGTATTGATCCTATGGTCTCCAGGGTAGAGATGGATTATAAAAGACCTCTCACCAGTGGAGATGAATTTATTAGCAGCCTTTCGGTCCGCAAGGAAGGGAGGCTTCGCATTATCTTTGATCAAAAGATCTATCGGGGAGAAGAACTTGTTCTTGCGGCTAAAGTTATAGCTGTTGTCGTCAAAAACGGTCGCCCTGTTCCTCCCGAGCAAGGTGTACCCGGTTGGAACTTAGAACATTGATTTGATCCTGATCCATCTCTCTTCAGCTCTTTTGGCAGATACCTTCATAGAAGGTTTTACTTCTGGACTGAAGAGGGATAATTTCCATTCTTCTATAAACCATCTATATTCATGGTACAGCTTCCTCTTTTCCGGCGACCAGCTCTCATTGGGATCAAAGCGATAGAGTTGCTCAATCCAGGGATCTATTTCCAGCTGTTTATTATGATCTTTAACAGGATCGAGGATTCCCCTTTCTGTTCTCTTAAGAATTCCCCGGGCATAACGCCCCAGATTAAAGACTTCGTCCACAGAGTATCCCTGGGGAAAGTCCTTTGGAAAGAGTGTTTCCAGATCAGACATTCTCTCCTGAACAAAACTACCCTTTGTTTGACTATCTGCTTTGGCTAGGAATCTTCGTGTCACCCCATACTGAATAATGCTGTCCTCAAGTATTTGGAAAGCCTGCTCTGTTCGTTGAGGCAAGAGATCTCTAACAGTTTCCAGGCCTCGTTGCCAGTCCTCTTTGGTCAGGGTTTGCTTATTCCATAAACCTGTTAATAGGGAAGACCAGTAACGTTCTGCTATGGCCGTTCGACCACCGAAGTATACAGCATCATTGTGCCGTTCCTTACTTAACTCAGAGGATCGCTTTAACGCCTGGACTTGATGGGATAATTGGTGAAGCATAAGATTTTCTACTCCCCCTATCATTAGCTCCTTTGCCAGAAGGGGATCTTTGTAGAGCCGGAAGGCTGTATTGCTTCCTTCCTTCGTTAGGGCAGGATAGAGGGTTATACTCTGCTTTTTACGGAGGGTAACCTTAAGTTCTGATGGAAATTCCTCCCATATCCAATCTTCTATGATATTGATTTCTTCTTTTTTCTTGATCTTGTTGAGATCTGTGCTTGTGGCGATCTTTTCATTGAGTACCCCTGCATTTCTGGCTGTCTTGAGCTCTTTTCCTTCAGAGTCTGTTAGAGATACTCTCATCTTCAGATGATCCGGGAGTTTATCCTGATTCCATTCATCGATGGGAATTTGGTGTTGATATTCTTTGAGTATGATCGTGCTTAAGTTTTGGAGAAAAGGGGTCGTGTGGTCTGTGAGTAAGCTTGTGATATGATCAACTTTATCCGGTACTGGTACTAAAGGAATCCGATAGGCTTTGGGAAGCCCTTTGATAAGGGCTAAAACCTTTTCCTTTAATAAACCTGGCACAAGATATTCCACTTCATAGGGACTTACTTCATCCCTTTGGGCCAGAGGTACTTTGAGAGTCACCCCATCTTTGCGGCTGTCTGGATTGAAGCTGTATTCCAGAACAAAATCACTTCCCCCTGAGGTGAAGCGATCAGGAAATAACTCTGCTAAATCTTCTGGTTTATCCTTCTGGAGTAGATCCTCTTCCTGTAGGATAAGGTCATCCTGCCCTTTTTCTCTGATTCTTTGAATCAGGCTGTTCAAGTCATAACAGGTTTTAAGCTTCTTTTTGTAGAATTCAAGGAGCTCATAATCGCTGATTAGGAGATCTTTTCTTCTCGTTTTGTCTTCTATATTCTCGAGGGATTGGCGTAATTCACTATTGTACTTAAGAAACTCTAATTTTATCTTCTGCTGAGGGAATAGATCTTCTTCTATTAAAGCCCCCTGGATAAAGATATTTGTACTCTCTTCGGGACTAATAGGTCCATAGGGAGCCTGTTCGCCATCTTGTAGAAGAAATCCATAATAGGTGGTTTTTCTAGCGGCTTGTACTTGTCCGCTTTTTTTATTCCAATGGGGATTACTATAGGAGTATTTTACCAAATGACTGGCCAGGTCTATTAACCAGGTAGGATCAATTTTGGCTGCTTCCCGGGCGTACAGTCTTCCTGTCTTGATCATAAGCCCACTCATTATCCAGGGATGTCCTTGACCAAAGAGACTTGAACCGGGAAATACCATAGCTTCTTTAGAACCTACGGTTTTATACATATTAGGATTAGGCTTGCGACCTTTGGGTGCTTCCATGATGATTTGCTTAGCAACCTGAGTCAGAAAACCTGATAATAAAGCCCTATGCAGTCTGGTATAACCGGGGGGAAAGTCTTCTGATTTTGAAAGGAGTTCCTGATCTCCCAGATTCTTTACAGGTAGCTTTTCCTCTTCTAACATCTCTTTTATTTGTCTGTAGATATCCTGCCATTCATTGACTCGCTTAAAAGATATGAAGTTCCTTTTACAAAATTTGCGGACAGCTCCTTTACCTTGAGATCTCTCCCTTTCAATAGCAGTCCATAAGTTTAGATAGAAAAGCATATCCGAATCTTTACTTCGGAATTGTTGATGGGCCTGATCTGCTTCTTTCTCTTTGTCTGTAGGTCTTTCCCTGGGGTCCTGTATGGATAGGGCTCCGATAATGACAAGACTATCTTCCAGACATCCTTCTTTGGCTGCTTGAATCAGAATACGACTATGTCTGGGATCGAGTGGAAGGCGGGCCATGATCTTCCCTTCTGTGGTGAGACGGTAACTTTGGTTATGGCCTGATTTTTTTTGAGGGATTTGTTCGATGGCTTTTAGTTCTAATAGAAGTTTATACCCATCCCTGAGGTGTTTATCTGTAGGGCGGTCAATAAAGGGGAACTTTTCCATGTCATCCAGACGAAGGTTGATCATTCTGAGGATAACTTCTGATAGATTTGTCCTCAGGATCTCAGGAAGGGTGAATTCCTCCCTATTTCGATAATCCTCTTCTGAGTATAAACGTATACAGATCCCTTCCTGAACACGGCCGGCCCGTCCCTTTCTTTGATCTGCACTGGACCTTGATATTCTTGTAATTGGCAGGCTCATTGCTCGGGAGCCTGGACTATATTGACTGATCCTGGCCAGGCCTGAGTCAATTACATAACGGATTCGGGGAATGGTAAGGGAGGTCTCTGCTACATTAGTAGAAACGATAACCCTTCTAAAATCACCAGGTTTAAAGACTTTGTTTTGTTCATTTCTACTGAGTCTGGCGTAAAGGGGAAGGACTTCTGTATGTCCCAATCCTAAACCTTGTAGATTATCCACTGTCTCTCTAATATCATTTTCTGTCGGGAGAAAAATGAGAATATCCCCTGTATTCGTGGAGCTGAGTATGTCTGCTGTTTTCAGTGCACAGGCTTCGGCTACATTGTCCTCTTCTTCAATGGGGGCATACTTTACATCAACAGGATAGGTTCTCCCTGATACTTCGATGATAGGAGCCCCTTCAAAAGCCTTGGAGAACTTCTGTGTATCAATAGTTGCTGATGTGATGATGAGCTTAAGATCTCGTCTCTTATGAAGTAGGCTTTTCAGAATCCCTAATAAGAAGTCAATGTTCAGACTACGTTCATGGGCTTCATCAATGATAAGAGTATCATATTCATTGAGGAAGGGATCTCCCTGGGTCTCGGCCAGGAGGACCCCGTCAGTGATTACTTTTATATAGCCCTCATTGTTAAGGTTCTCAGCAAAGCGAATTTTAAAACCTACGTCTTTACCAAGGGGCTGACCTAATTCTTCTGCAATACGGGAAGCGACCGACGTGGCGGCAATACGCCGGGGCTGTGTACATCCTATACGGCCACTGACACCCCGACCGGCTTCCAAGCAGAACTTGGGGATTTGGGTCGTCTTACCAGAACCAGTGGCTCCTGAGAGAATAAGTACTTGATTATTTCTTATCGTTCGAATGATCTCGTCTTTCTTGGCTACTATAGGTAGATCTGGATAACTGGCGATCCTTGGTAGGTTCCTCTGCCTTCTCCGGCGACGTTCTTCTGCTTTGGATATTTTATTTTTTAACGATTCTATTTCTTCGTCTGTTGCTTGTTTCTTTCTTTTTAATCGCCCTAGTTCTTTGCGTAAGCTTAATTGCTCCAGTCGTGGCGCTTTGCGAACCAGACTTTCTAATTCTTTCATGAAGAGAATCTTAACAGAAGTTTGACCCCTAACCAAGGCTTTATTGCTTATTAGAGTATAAGTGATTGGGTGAGTTTATAATGACTGTTAGTAAACCCATTCTTTTCATAGAAGGCATGAGCTTTTAACCTTTTTTTATTGGAGGCGACTTCAAGACTGACACAACCTTCTGTGACCGCAATGTCTTTGAAATGTGACAGCATTTGAGATCCTATGTGGGAACCTCTGGCTTCAGGGAGTACGATTAATTCTAGAATCTCTGCCACTAAACCGCAATGATGGAGGTGAGGGGCTATGATCATGGAGCCAAAGGCTAAGGTGGTATCCTCCCTTTGCCCTATTAAGAGTGTATGATTAGGATTAAGAAGACATTGAGTGTAATAGCTTTGGAAAAGTGTTTCATCAAAAATGCTGTCTTCTAAAAGATTGATCATTCTGTAAGCCTGTTGAGCATCCTCTGTGGTCGCCTGTCTGATGGTTAACTTCATGAATACCAGAATATCACTTTACATGAAATGGGACAATTTTATTAATGTGAGAAGTTGATTTGTTAGGATTTTTAAGGGTAACTTATTATGAGGGGGAATAGTATGAAATGTATCGGTTTAATTGGTGGAATGAGTTGGGAGTCAACTCTGGATTATTATAAATATATAAATGAAGCTGTGAAAGCTCGTCTGGGCGGACTACATTCCGCTCAAGTTATCATTCATTCTGTAGACTTCGCTGAGATCGCAAGGTTGCAGTCCTTGGGGGATTGGTACGAATTAACTAAGTTTATGACAAATGCAGCCCAATCTTTAGAAAGGGCTGGGGCTCAAATGGTTCTCATTGGGGCTAATACTATGCATAAGGTCTTTGATCAGGTTCAAGTCGAAATCGATATCCCTCTTGTCCACATAGCCGATGCGGCTGGTGAAGACATCAAAAGGAAGGGATTCTCTAAGGTGGCTCTTTTAGGTACTAAATATACTATGGAAGAGGATTTCTATAGAGGGAGACTTAAGACCGTTTATGACATTGATGTTATGCTCCCCCAGGCAGAAGAACGGGATTTGATACATAAGGTCATCTATGAAGAGCTTTGTATTGGTAACTTAAAAGAAGATAGTAAAAAGGCTTATCTAAATATAATGAATAGACTCATAACTGAGGGAGCTCAGGGCATTATCATGGGATGTACAGAGATACCTCTCTTAATCAAACAAGAGGATTGTGAATATCCCTTATTCGATACAACCCGACTTCATAGTGAGTGGGCTGTGGATATGGCCTTAAGTGATGGATAGTCTCTTCTTCCTTATCAATGGAATGGCTGTTTTTTTTGGTTTAGGATCTTTAGCCTTTACTGTGACCTTATCTGTTGTCACTAAAAGTGCAAAGCTTCGTTTATACAGCTTCATTCAGTTGCTTCTCATACTCCGTCATGGGCTTTATATTTTTAAAGCAGATATTCCGGTATTGGATTTACCTGAAGGAATCATCAATTATTTGTATTTGTCAGATTTCTGCCTGATTCTTCTTTTGATCTACTCCGTATGTTTTTACTTGAATAGGATTCTCTCTTTAAATTATAAAAGGCAGTTGCTGCCTTTGTTAATTCCTTTTACTGTGCTGTACTTTTATGCGGGGATCTCCTCCCTGGGCTCATGGTCAACATCGGCTATAGGTAGCTTTTCTCCTTTAGTATGGATTATCTGTGGATATGGATCTCTTATCTATCTTGGAGTCCTTTCCTTGATCAATTTGTATAAATTGAAAGCAGAGGAATTACGAAGCCTGGGTAAAATAGCTTCTGTCATTGTTATTGTCTTTTCTGTTGTAATGGCTGTGGATGATCTGTATCTCTTTCCTTCTCTTAATAGGTATGGCTTCTTTTCTTTTCCTCTGTTTTTACTGGTTTGGAATGTCTTAAGTATTGTGATTTTAGTGAGTCTTTATTTAAAGCCAAGTGAAGGTAGGGGAATTAAACTGGCCAAGTTAGCTGATACTTATAGTCTTAGTGCGCGAGAGAAGGAAATAGCTGAGCACTTAGTATCTGGCTTATCCTATAAGGAGATAGGGTCTTGTCTGAATGTCTCTATGGGGACTGTGAAAACTCATGTCTATAATATATACAATAAAACAGGGGTCTCTAGTAAATTAGAACTCATCTCAAAGGTGCGTGATTGGGAATCATGACAATTCCTTAGGTCTAATTTGGCAATTTCATGAACATTCATGATTGTCGTCTCTCTTCCGGAAGTTGATGATTATCTCATTAGCTTTTTAGGAGGCGATATGCGCTTTATCTATCTATGTTTTGTTTTGTTTTTGTGTGGTTGTCATTTAATGAATCCCAATCAACCTGGTAATCTTGTCCCTGCTACTGTAGATCAAGACTCTTCTCTTCCGTCTTTTCCTTTGAAAGATACACTACTTCATCTAGAAACCATGGGTAATCCGGATAATCCGGTTATTATTTTTCTCCATGGAGGGCCAGGTAATGACTACCTTTCTATGACCCGCCTAGCTGATGAGTTTGAAGGCGTTCGTCTTAGTGATAATTATTATCTTGTCTTTTGGGATCAGAGAGGTTCTGGGCTGTCCCAGCGACAAAATGATCCAAAGACACTATCTCTAGATCAATACCTTGCGGATTTAGAATATCTGGTTGACTCTTTTGCTCCTGGAAGACAGGTAATATTATTTGGACATTCCTGGGGAGGGCAGTATGCTGCCCAGTATATGAATGCCCATCCTGACAGGATTGCCGGAGCCGTTTTATTTGAGCCAGGTGAGTTTAGTACAGCGCTAGGTAGGAAAATGGAAAGTTCTTCTGTTAATTTCTTGAGTGAAGTTATTAATGATTTCCTTTGGATTAGACAGTTCTTTTCCGTATCTGATCATGAAATGGCTGACTATCTATACCTTATCAGTTTAGGAGATCCTGCTTATGGTGCTGATAGGCATAATGATCCTTCTCCTAATTGGAGAATCAGTGCTTCTGTTCTGCAATTTCTCTATTTTGAAGAGTTGGTGGATGGGGAGTTCGATTTTACTTTGAACCTGGGAAAAGTAAAACCTGAGATTCTCTTTATAGCTGGTGGTTTGTCGACAGAGATGGGCGAAGGTTTTCAAAAACACCAAGCTCAGCTTTTTAAAAGGGCCAGGGTAGAAGTCGTCCCGGATGCTGGTCATAGCGATGTGACATGGTCAAAGGGGGATGTCAGTATGAAAATCGTGAATCAATATTTGGCAACTCTTGATTTATCAGGAGCACGAAAATGAAGCGATTAATCATTATTACATCCTTTTTACTCCTACTCTTAACCTATTCGCTAAGTGCAGAGACTTCACATAGTACCATCTATATTGCCTTTGGTTTTGATTATGGCCTGGCAAGTTTAACAACCGGTTACAGCCATAGTATCAATAAGGATTTGGATGTTTCTATAGATTTTACCATCCCCACTGTTAAAATGGATACGGACGAGTATCGATTGCGCGTAGGGGGAGATCTGCGTATCTTTGAGGCAGGGTCTATTTCTATACCCCTGCATTCTTCTCTGGTCTATCGTGGTTTTGGTAATTCTTTAGTAAAAGGACATGGCTTGGGCATGGAGTTAGGTATGCGCCCAGGTGTTTATTTTGAAAACTGGTCTTTGGGAGGGGAGTTTATTTGGGATCGTCAATTGGTAACTTATTTAAAGCATAGCGACTATTATAAAAGATGGTTCTATAAGGATGTCAAAGATGGGTGGTATTCTGCTTCGGGAGATACTCTTCGTTTAGGCATAGTAAGTACTTATTCTCTCTCTGATAGCTTTGCCCTGGGTTTTAATGGAGGATATGAATATCATGGCCTTTACAAAACGGTAGCCCCGCCGGCTTATCTTGTAACCACTGCACGTTATATATACTGATATTATTATGATACTATTTTATAAAGCAGTAATCACAGAAGTATTTATTACTTTCTCTTATCTCTTTCTCTGTACCAGTTTATTCAAAAATTATTGTTATATATTACGATGAGTATCATTATAAGTGATCTGTTTATTTTTAAGATTTATATAGAAAGTATGGACCTATGGTTCATAGCTGATAAGAAACAAAGGAGTGTTTTGTGAAGAATAAATTTATGGGGCTTATATTTATCCTGTTATGTCCCATGGCTATAATAGCTGGTTCTTTTTCTATTGATGAGAGAAAAGTAGAGAATGTAGAGGGAATTAAAACCATTGTCTTTGAATTAGATGGTCCTAGCAGTGTGATAACGATAGATAGGGCTAGGCAGTCCTATCTATTAAGGGGAGGAAAGAATAAAGACAAACTTGAACTTACATTAAATGGTTTTCTGGATACCTCAAACAAGAAGAGTGTTCCCTCCCTATTAGTAGAGAGAAAAGATTCGGTTCTGGTTATTAGAATATTTAAAAAATCTCTGTTCATGTTCCAGCTTATTCAGAAAGGATCATTTAACTTTGAGGTTGTTTTACCTGAATCCTTTGAGGGAGATCTTTTGGTCCGTGATATTTCAAATGATATTCAACTTAATCAAATTGAAGCAGCTAGTCTGACAGTAAACTCCAGCTCTGGTGATGTATTCCTTACTGACGTGGACAGTTCTGAAGTAGAAATTAATGCTAGCTCTGGTGATATAACAGCTAGTGATATGAGATCGGATAAACGGATTAATTTTAAAGCTTCGTCTGGTGACATTGATATAGATCAGTGGACTGTTAATCTTGCTAACCTTTCCGCTAGTTCAGGATATATTAGAGGAAAAAACATTCTTGGTTCTGTTCTTAGTATTGACGCTAGTTCAGGTAGAATTGAACTGGATAAAATATCTGTGGACGATCTAATGACAAGAGCTTCCTCTGGTAAAATAAAGATTGCTCATCTATCCTCTTCTCATTCTGACATTTTTGCTTCTTCTGGTAATGTTTTAGTAGGTATGGATTCCTGGAAAGGGAATATGAATATTAAAAGTAGTTCAGGAGACGTTTTAGTAGAACTACCCTCTGGGTCAAAGTTTAATTTTAGTCTTAATGCCTCTTCTGGAAAAATAAAAAGTGACTTCAAGTTACTAACAGAAATTTCTGGACTATCACATAGTAAAATCAAAGGTGAAGCCAATGGCGGGGGCTACGAACTAGATATTAAAGCTTCCAGTGGAGACATCACCATTAAAGAGCTTTTGTAAATTGGTCTGTTTGGTGAAGCATTTGGGAGTATAAACTATCTCTCTGCTGGAAATATTTATAATATAGTCATGCAATGAATAGTATTGTTTAATAATGCTGACCGGTTGGTAAGTTTTTTATTGTTATATTAATGTCTTCCTTTTATAGTTTAGTTAAGCTAGCAATTAAAGGAGATGAATATGAGAAAAAAAATAGCGTTCAGTACGTTCATTGCATTGCTCTTGGTTTTCTATTCCTGTGAGAACTTTATGATGGATTCACAATCCTCAGATAAGGTGAATTCGATTGAAGAGGAATCCTCATCCCGTTCTGTAAGTGATTTTTTTGTAGGGCTACAATTAAGTGATGCTGGTATTACAGGAAATAATTTTGGTGAAGAAGTATATACATATTCTGTAGGTCAGAAGCGAAGTCACTGGTCCCCTTGGGCTTTTGATAGTAACAAATACAATCCTGACGCTCTAAGAGTGAATCTTGAAATCGCTAGTACTATTTTAAAAGATGGAATTGATTTTAGAATAGGGTTCCAATGTTCAGATGACAAAGGTGGTAGCCAGTATGGGGATATTTTTTATACTCAATGGGCCAGTGAAGCCATAAACAATTCAGAATGGTCTGATTGGGGTGGTGATTCTAATCTAGTAGGCTTTGATGGTATTCGTGCACGTATTGAGACAAGAATAATAGAAGAATTTAAATGTTCTGATGTTAGGCTGCTGGTCCAATTGGCTGACGATAAGGGAACAAGTCAATATGGGGATATTGGATATACAAATTGGGCTACACAAGGGGGCGGATGGTCTGCCTGGGTGTCTGATTCAAATAGATATGACCCAGATACTGTTAGAGTTAAACTTGAAGTAAAATAGAAATTTTATTGCTAGCTATAATAAATAGAGAATTACTAAAACGTATGAACATAAAAAAACTCCTAATTAATTGATAAACAATTATTAGGAGTTTTACACCATAAATCTTTATTGATTAAAGATTTGCTAAACATGAAAGTTTAGCAGGGGCAGGACTCGAACCTGCGGCCTCCGGGTTATGAGCCCGACGAGCTACCTACTGCTCTACCCTGCGTCGTTCGTTGTGAGTGGTAATATAATGACTCCACGAAAAAGTGTCAACAGTGATTACCAAATTTATATTAAACTTTCTTTGAGTGCTTTTAATACAGCTAAGTTTTGCTTTTCTGTTCCAATGGTTATACGTATCCATTCAGGCATCCCAAAGCTTATGAGAGATCGTATTGTTACTCCCGCTTTTAACATTCTATCAAAGATCTTTTTAGAATCTTGATTAACATTCACACAAATAAAATTGGCCTGAGTTGGATAATAAAATAGTCCAAGTGAAGTAAGTCCCTCTTCCAATTGGGCTAGGCCCGTTTTGTTACTTTGAAAGGATTGTATAACAAAATCACGATCATCTAGGGCCGCTTTAGCGGCTACTTGCCCCAGAGTCCCTACATTGAACGGTTGTTTTGCTTTCCAGATATCTTGAATAATATCTTTATTGGATATTCCATAACCAACACGAAGAGCGGCTAAACCATAGATCTTTGAGAATGTTCTTAAAATAATGAGGTTGTTGTACTTATTAAGTAAA
This sequence comes from Spirochaeta cellobiosiphila DSM 17781, assembly GCF_000426705.1. Classification (NCBI taxonomy): domain Bacteria; kingdom Pseudomonadati; phylum Spirochaetota; class Spirochaetia; order Spirochaetales; family Spirochaetaceae; genus Spirochaeta; species Spirochaeta cellobiosiphila. The sequence goes on along the minus strand of NZ_KE384555.1, from coordinate 73,483 downwards.
TTGACGGAATGGGGATAATCTTCTGCACGAACATATTCATTGTAAGCTTCATCTAACACGACTAACACTTCGGAAGGTACTTTATCCAGAAATTTAAGGATATCTTTTTCGGGCCAATAGGTTCCTGTAGGATTATTGGGATTACATATAAAGATCATCTTAGTACTGGACGTTATAGACGCCTCCATAGCTTCTAAGTCATGATATCCCTCTTTCAAAGGTACTTGTATAGGAGTGGCTCCCATAATTTTTGTTGCAAAGAGATATTCACTAAAAGTCTCTTTAGCCAATATGACTTCATCATTTGGAGTTAGATACGTGAGCCCTAAAAGGGTAATGATTTCATCAGAACCATTTCCAATTATCAAGTTATCATTCTGAGTTCCAAGATGTTGTGACAATCTAGTTCGTAGCTCACTATACGCTCCATCTGGATAGATAAATGACTGATCTAGGTATTGTTTCATAGCCTGAGTGGCTTTTGGTGAGGTCCCTAGAGGGTTTTCGTTGCTTGAAAGTTTAATAGCCCCCGGTACCTTAACACCAGCACTATAGGGAATTAAGTTCTGTATTGTTTCTCTTGTCTTCATAAAAGTACTCTATCCTTAAGTATTAATGGTTGAAAAGATCCTCACTTGTAAATATTCTAAAAGATCCGTACTTTTTAGTTAATTTAGTGAGAGAAAATAATAAGAGGAGATATGATATGGCAGAAATGAGAGACGGTAAGGTAATATTATTAAATGGTTTTAATACTGATGAGATAAGAGCTATTATGAAGGCCGTTAAGTCAGTAGTTGAGAATCCTAAGGATATCGCTTTTTGTATGACAACAGATAATAATAAAGAATGGAAAATCAAAGACCTTATTCATGATGTCAGAGGTGACCACGAATATTTACAAAACAATCCACCCCAGAGAGGTTAAACTTTCATGAATGTAAAAAGCATAGCAAAAGTTACTCCTATATTACTTTTAACTTTAATAACAAGTTGTAATTTGTTTTTTAGTAACTCCTCTGATGATGATATAGCTGGCCATTTAATAATCCAGAATTCATCAAGTTATTCACCCAAGGAAATTTATATTACAGAAGTGGGTGCCAGCTACTATTCGAATAGCTCTATTTGGTTTGAAGTTTATAATCCCAATAATGTATCCGTAAATTTATCGGCTTATTCGTTACGAAGTTATGGAACTAATAATAGCCAAGATGATGTATATGTCATGGAAATCCCCTTACATTCTTATACGTTGGCACCTCATGGTTATGCCGTATTAAAAATTAAAAATAGCCATTCTCCTGATTCATTACACTCCCAAGGTGATTTTATACCCACTGTTGTCTATAAAAACGTGACCTATCATTCATTTTGGTCTGACTCAGGTTATGTTGAATTGGTTAGGGATGGAGTCACTTATGACTTTATTAGATTTGGTAACTGTTCTATAGAGCCTCAAAGTGGTTATTTTTCTGGTAAAGCTGAAGGGTTTCCCTCCTCTTTATCGTCTTATAAGTACTATGGCTATTATGGTAATTCCTTATCCAGAAATCAGAGTTCTGAAATGTATATAGATACCGATTCTAATAATGATTGGGCTCTTCGTAAATTTTCGACGCCCAGCTCTATTAATGATATAACTAATGATACTGATGCTGATAATGATGGTATTCCAGATCAAGCAGAGAGTCCAGGAGGAACCTATGGAGGTCTTCCCTTGTATGATTATGGAGCTAGGACAGGTAAAAAAGATATCTTTGTATATGTGAGCTATATGGATCCAACTTCAGTAGAACTACTGGGATATAACAAATCGAATAATGAATATTATTTCACTGGCTCTAGGGGATATGATGCTGGTGTAGATCCTCAGATTGAAGCATTTAATAAGGTAGTTGAAGTGTTTGAGGCAAATAATATCTCCCTCCATATAAATATTGGTAATAAATTTAGTTCTAGCTTTAGTAAAGAAAAGTACAACTTAGACAATACAAGTCATGAAATACCTTACAGTCGATTGGTTTCTTTAGGTAACTACAGTTCTAGTTCTAACTTGTATGATATTAAAGCAAAGTATTTTCCCATGGTAGGTAAATGGATATACCATTATTGTGTCTTTGGCTTTTTACAAGGTGCAGGAAATGCAGGCTCCTCTGGGATTGCAGAATTGGGCACTAATGGGGCCGGAAATGATCTTATCATTACTTTAGGTGGTGTTTGGGATTTAAACACCGATAGTAACGAAAAAAAGCAGGAATTAATAAATCTCCAAGCATCTACTTTTATGCATGAATTAGGACATAATTTAGGATTACATCATGGTGGTGATGAGGATCAGAATTATAAACCCAATTACTACAGTGTTATGAATTACCTATACCAGTTATATGGGCTTCCAGATACTAATAGTGAAACTGTAGGTGATAGGTATTATTTAGAGCAATATAATAATGCGCAACCTGATATAAAAACTAGGTGGCTTTCCCTAATGAGTGACTCCTCCAAGGAACCTATTTCCTTTGGAGTTGAGAATGGACCTAATACATCTTCCTTTAGCCTTGACTATAGTCATGGTATGGGCAACGATATAGATGAAAAAGCTATAAATGAGAATGATGGAATTGGACAGGGTAATGCAAGGTTAGATTATAATGGAAACAAAAGTATTGATGCTTCAGTTTCCTATGATATCAATTTTACTAATGGAGAAAAATCTAAGCTTAAAGACTATGACGATTGGTCTAACCTAATATTCGCTTTTTCAAGAGATTTCTATGCTGATTCTAGAAGTACTTCAAATAGAAACTTAGAAGACATTGTCAATGATCGTATGCCTTATGCCGAAGAAATTCCTTTAAAAAGTATAGCTTTTTAAGTGTTCGACAATGTCATATTGATAGTCCTACGAACAGAGGTTGAGAAAGTAGTTCTTTTTTAATTCTATTATTTGACTGGAAGAGGGGGGAGCAAGCTATTTCACTTTAGCAATTAGATAATCAGTTTACTTAGAAATATGGATGTCTGTAAGGAATTTAACAGAATTATGTTAAATTCCTTTGTTATTGTCTATAGAAACAGTTTGACAGAAATAGCTAAGTCTATCATAATCTGTGCAAATGAACGCAAATAGATCCTATTTTACCAGCTATTTTTTCTTCTTTTACTTTGCATGGTATGCACCAGGGCCTGTTTGCGGTAGATCCTCCAAGTAAGAGGAATTATTTTGAATAACAGGCCCGGAGCAAACGCTTCGGGCTTTTTTTATACCTGGGAGGTAAGTAATAAATGCAAGTAATTGATTGTACTATTCGTGATGGTGGATTAATGAATAAATGGCAGTTCGATGATGCCTGTGTGCGAGAAGTTGTTTCGGCTGCTGTTCGTTCTGGAGTTGATTATGTTGAGGTTGGTTATAAAGCCAGTACTGAATATTTTGATCCGACGGTATACGGAAAATGGCGTTTTAGTTTGGAAGAAGATTTGGCTGACATTTGGTCAAGTTCATATTCTAATTCCAAGTTGTCCATTATGGTAGATATAGGACGATTTAAACTAGATATGTTCATCCCTCAGAGTGACTCTTTGATTAAGACATTTCGAATAGCTTGTTATATTGATCAAGTGAAAGAAGCTATCGAAACCTCCCTATATCTAGATCAATTAGGATATGAAACCTTCATAAATATCATGGCTATTAGTTCTTCCTCTCAAGGGGAGTTAAAAAAAGCATTACAATTGATTGATCAGACTAGCCCATGTAAAGCTGTTTATGTTGTGGATTCTTTTGGATCATTAAGTATGAATCAAACAGCCGGTTTAATTAAATTGTACAAAGATAGTTGTCCCTCTAAGAAAATTGGATTCCACGGACATAATAACCAACAATTAGCCTTGGCCAATACTTTAATGGCTATAGAATGTGGGGCTGAATATGTAGATGGAACATTTTACGGTATGGGTAGAGGGGCCGGGAATTGTCCTCTTGAACTTCTTTTAACCCAATTGGGCAAGACCCCTACAGAGATTAAACCCATTGCATCAGCTATTGAAAGACATATCAATCCTCTTAGGCAAAAGTTACGATGGGGATATCATCTTCCTTATGCTCTCTCTGGGCTTCTCAATACCCATCCTCGAAAAGCAATGGCTGCTATGCTAAAAGATGAAAGTGTTATGACTGATGAGTTTTGGAATGTGGCTTATTGAGGAATTGATTGAGATTCTCCGAGAGTTGTTTTTCCAGCTCCTGTATGTGTAATCCAAGTAATTGGCTTACCTGTATAAGTAGTTTTCCCATAACTTGGGGATACTCAAGAAAGCTTTGATTTTCTTTATAGGGAAAATCCGAGTCTAACAGTAATCTGTTAAGAGGAACATTTTGGAGTGCTTTTCTCCCTTTTTTGTTATTCTCTCTTAAGTTAAAAGGGGCAAAACTGATATAGGCTCCCATTCGTATAAGTCTTTCGATTAATTCCGGACTTCCTGAATAGGCATGAAAGGCAATAGGTATGGTCATGCTGTGTTCTTCCAGGATTTCAGTCATGGCACCCCAGGCTTTGACACAATGGAGGCTAACAGGACGGCTGTGTTCTATCGCTATGTCTAATTGTTGCCTAAAAGCTTTTTTTTGTAAGTCAAAAGAAGGTCCCTTATTTTTATCCAAACCGATTTCTCCAACACCGGCATTGTTTTGTCTGCTCAGGTATTGAATTAATAGTTGTTTTGTTTCGTTATTCCATTCTTCTGCCCACCATGGATGTATTCCATAATAAGGTTTACACTTCGTTTCTTTTAAACTTCGATTGTATATCCCCTTCCATTGAATAAGTGAGGCTGACATATCCCAACATTCATGGGGTAAGGTATGTATATTGCTACAGTAAGATAAATGGATGTGAGTATCTACCATGAAGTCCTCATATTCTTATACCCCTTATTGCCAGACCCGTATTCTAAGGATAGAATACAGGTCATATGGATGAACAGTATTTAACTGATAATATTGATCTTATTAGAGAAGTATTTCAATACACTCATAGATTCACAGGTACAACATTCGTGGTTAAAATTAACTACAAATTGTTTGATCATATCTATTTCCCTTTATTGGTAAAAGATTTAGCGACTCTCCATAAAGCAGGGATCAGGATTGTATTGGTTCCCGGAGCTACAGAACGTATTGATGAAATTCTCAAGCAATTCCAAATGGACACGGATCGAGTTAATAATATTAGGATCAGTACCCAGGAATCCATTCCTTTTATAAAGATGGCTGCTTTTGATGTTTCTAATAGACTCATGACCATGTTGGCAGGACATAGTGTAACGGCTGTTACGGGGAATTGGGTTAGAGCTAGAGGCCTTGGCGTTCAAGGGGGAATGGATTATCAGTTCTCCGGCAGAGTGGAGCGCATTGATGCCGCTCCTATCCATACCGTTTTAGACGAGGGGTTCATTCCTATATTCCCTTGTATCGGGTGGAATAGTAAAGGGCAACCATATAATATATCAAGTAATGAACTAGCCATGCAGGTCGCTCTTAATTTGCAAGCCGAAAAGTTATTTTTCTTAACAAATTACTCTCCTTTTCAAACAGATTCCTATAATGTTCAAAATCTTTCTTTAGTGGTGAATGAGAATAGAATCAGTCGTATGACCATAGAAGAAGCGAGAGCTTTTATTACACAAAATATGGATAATTCTGAAGATCTGTCCATGCTGGATCTAGCCGCTCAAGCATGTGAGGGAGGCATTAGCCGGGTTCATATTCTGGATGGGCAAATACAAGGGGTTTTACTAAAAGAGATATTTAGTAACCAAGGAATCGGTACGATGGTTCACCAGGATCCTTTTGAGTCTATTCGACCTATGTTACCTGAAGATGTATCAGAAGTCCTGCGTATGATGAAGCCCTTTGTTGATCAGGGTATATTAGTTCCCCGTTCTGAGAAGGATATGTTTCAACGTATCAAGGACTTTGTTGTTTATGCTGTGGATGGGGCTATTCATGGATGTGGGGCTCTTCACCTGTATGGAACGAAAGGGGAGATCGCTGCAATAGCTGTTGACCCCGGGTTTCGGCATTTAGGTTTAGGCCAAAAGATTGTTGCTTATTTGATACACAAAGCAAAAGAATTAGGGCTTGATGAGGTTTTTCTTTTAACAACCCAAACTTCTGATTGGTTTATCAATCTTGGCTTTGAGTTAGGAAGTGTCAAGGATCTACCTGAGCCCAAACGCAGTCATTACAATCCTGGCCGAAAGAGCAGAATCTATTCGAAGGTTCTAAACCATAAATGATTAATGATTTTATTAAAAGTCTTCCTCCCTTAAAATCACTGGGGCGATTATTCCATGGTAGGGGATATCTTTCCTCTCCCTGGAAGAATCTTGTCATCGAGTATTATCCCCCTTATATTAGGTTTGTCATTTATGGTGAGCTTCCTGTTTCTCTTGATTTGTTATGCTCATCTATAGTTGAACATTATCAAGTTGATTGTGAAAAAATAATAGTTCAAGATAGAAGATCTGTCCCTTGGACTGTTGAAGTTGGTTTAAAAGATCAGGAGCCTTTTGTTGTTCAAGAGGGGAGTTTATCTTTTTGGGTGAATCCCTTCACTCCTCAGAACTCTGGTTTATTCCTGGATACGAAACCATTACGTACCTGGCTTCTCAAGAATTCCGATAATAAAAAAATCTTAAATTTATTCAGTTACACATGCAGCTTATCTGTAGCAGCGGTCGCTGGAGGAGCTGTGTCTGTACACAATTGGGATATGAAAAAATCATCTTTGAGTAAGGGGCGTGAGAACCATCGATTGAATGGACATGACTTGAGTAAAGTAAAATATTTCGGTCATGATATTTTAAAATCCTTTTCCAAGATAGGGAAAAATGGACCTTATGACATTGTTATTATGGATCCTCCTCCCGGACAGAGCTTTTTTTCCCCTCAAAAGGATTATCCCAAGCTTATTAGAAGATCAACAGACTGGGTATCAGAAGAGGGTTATTTGATTGCCGTTCTTAATTCTCCAGATATTTGTTTTGAAGAGTGGAGGTTGACCGTGGAAAACTTAGGTCCATACAAGTTAAAAGAGGAAATGACTTCTGGTGATGACTTTTATGAGCAAGATCGCAACAAGGGCTTGAAGATTTGTGTGTTTCAGAAGTTTAGGTAGAAAAAAGAGAAGAAACTTTCTATAATTTGATTGTATACTGGAGTGGTAATGGATTATTGGTCTCTAGATGCAATAAGTACGATGGAAACAAGTAAACAACCTTGGAAGGTTTTGATTGCAGATGATGAAGATTCTGTACATCTCGTCACTCGTTTGGCTCTCACAGATTTTGTGGTTGACGAACGTCCTATCAAATTATTAAGTGCCTATAACGAAACTGATATTAAGAATACTCTTCAGGAATATCCTGATATAGCTCTGATATTGCTGGATGTTGTCATGGATAGCATGATGAGTGGGTTAGAGATAACCCAATATATTAGGGATGTTCTGGGCAACAAGAATATCAGAATTATTCTCAGAACAGGTCAATCCGGATTAGCTCCAGAGGATGAAGTTATCGTTAATTATGATATTAATGACTACAAAGACAAAACAGAACTAACTGTCAGTAAGCTTCGGACCGCCGTTATATCCAGTGTACGTGCTTACAGAGATCTTATCCATATTCAAGAAAATGAAAAAAGACTTAGTGAGGCACAGAGTTTTCTTAGTCTTGTATTGAATTCCATGGATTGGTTTGTTATCGCAGTGGATTGTAAATTAAGGATAACCCTATGGAATCGTTTTGCGAATGCCTACTATCATTTAGAAGAGAAACAGGCTTTAACTTCACCCCTTATCGAAGTCATACCTTCTTTACAAATATATGAAGAACGTTTTCATCAGATTATTTCTGATCGTACTCCTGTAATCCTTCAATATCAGGTGTTGGATGAACGTTTTTGGGATATTGCCTTTTATCCTATGATACAGAATGAGGTTGTTACAGGTATTGTCATGCGACTTGTTGACGTTACTGACCGAAAAAAAACAGAAGATCAGCTTCGACAAAGTCAGAAGCTGGAAGCGGTTGGCGCACTAAGCGTAGGATTAGCTCATGACCTGAATAATATATTAGGTGGTATAACCGGTTCGGTATCCCTTCTTGAATATGAAATCGATGAATGTCAAGGACCAAAAGATTCCTTATTTGATCATTTGGATATGATTAAGGAATCGGCAGATAAGGCTTCGGGTATAGTCAAAAGACTACTGTCTATCACTCGTAAATCAGAATCAAGACTTAAACCTGTCAATATAGAAGCCGCTATAAAGAATGTCTTGATAGTGTGTGAGTCTTCACTACCCAAAGTTATTAAGATAGAGAAGAAGAATGATTTGCCATCTCCCTGGATATTGGGTGATCAAGGTCAAATAGAACAGGTTCTCTTGAATTTATGTATTAATGCTGCCCATGCAATGACTATTATGCGTTCTTTAGAAGAAAGTCCCGGGGGGACTTTGACTATAGGGGTTCGATTGTTTGAAAAAGACTGTAGGGCCCATCGAAAATATACCATTCCAGATGGTTCTGATTACTTATGTCTTTATGTGGAAGATAATGGGATAGGTATGAATCAGGATATGGTAGACCATGCCTTTGAACCATTCTATACAACAAAGGACAAAGAATATGGAACGGGCTTAGGTTTAGCTATGGTCTACAACATTGTGAAAAATCATGATGGATATGTTGATATTGTCTCTCATGAAGGGAAAGGAACACGAGTTGAACTTGTTTTTCCTATTATTGATCAACAACCTGACGACATTCGTAAAGGAGATGTTGTTAATTTGCCTGTAATGCATGGAACTGTCCTTTTGGCTGATGATGAACCTGTAATGAGGAAGGTTGCCCGGGGGATTCTGGAAAAGTGTGGTTTCCAGGTGATCGCTGCAACTGATGGAGTAGAAGCTCTTGAGATCTTTAAACGAGAACAATTTCGCATTGTTTTGGTCATATTGGATCAACAGATGCCAAAATTAAATGGAGTGGAAGTCTTTCATAAAATTCATGCCATCAATAATCAGGTTTCTATTGTCCTAACTTCAGGCTTTGGTTCTACTAATGAGATTCAGAGTCTCTTAGATGCTGGTCTAGCAGCTTTTTTGCCAAAACCTTATGATATGAGTACATTATCAGGAGTCATAAAGGATGTATTGTGAAATTACTGTTGATATTGATTGCTGTGGTTGTTGCTCTAAGTTATGTTCCTCTCTTAAAAGATAAAGCCCTTAGAAAAGGATATTCAGATCTTCTATTTTATCAATTCATAAGTTTCTTATTGGTATTAAAAGGAAGTATTATACTCTTTGATATCCCTGAGTTTATTAATTCCCCTTTACTTGTTCTGTATAAGATGGGAAATCTTCCCCATTGGATATTGGCTTTTATTGGTATTGGGGCAATAACTATTTACTTTAGAAATTTATTATCCAAAAGAATGCTGATTTCTTATGTTATTTTGTTTGTAGGTATAGCCTCTATTATAGGAGCGAGTACGGCAATAAATAGAGAAGAAGTTGTTAGTACTGACAAGACTATTGTTTTATATGCCATGGATGGAGAAGCTGTTGATTATGAAGATCTTATATCTTCTCAGGATACGGTAATACTTAACTTTTGGGCCAGTTGGTGTCCCCCTTGTAAAGCAGAAATCCCCGAATTAAATATCTATAATGAGGATTGGCCGGGGCAATTATTAGCTATTAATGTATCTCAAACAGAGAAAGATAATAAACAATTTACTGAAATCGCTGATCAAATAGGCTATCCTATTTATAGAGATGTCACAGGAGCGTTGTCAGCTTTATACAATGTTGAAACTCTTCCTACAACCATCATAATAAAAGACAATCGAGCCATCAGGTTTGAAGGGGTTGTAAGTTATGATTGGTTAAAATACAACTCAAAATAAATAAAAGGAAGGTATATGGCTTTACCAACAGAAATTGAGAACCATCTAAAAGGATTAATTCAAACTTCAGATGGTGATTGGGCTAAGGAAGAAGGAGCCTGGGATAATATTAAATTGACCTGGGAGCAAAAAGATATCCTCTTTGAAGAACAAATACGTTTGCTCGGAATGGAAGAAGTTGAATCTTTATCTGAAGATGATTCGAGAGCTGTGCTTATCTTAACCTATTCTGGTTCACTTATCAGTATTGGTTGCGGTCCTCATCGATGGTTTGAATACGCAAGTATTAAATTAAGGAATGATGTCCCGGATATTCTCCTATCTGATAACATAAAGTGGGAAAGCGCTCCTACTATCAAGCAAACATTAAGTATAAAAGGTGGGCCTGTCAAAAACACCTCTGCCCTCTATCGTATTGCTGTATGCAAAGAAGGCATAGATACAGGTGAGCAGGATAAGCGTGTGAGAGAAGCCACTATCTTTTTGACTAATTCCTTTGTTAAGTTGAATCGGGAACTAACAATGAACAAAGAAGTTCCTTTTGATCAATTCAATAGACAAAACATACTTTCCTATCTAGCTAAAAAGAATGGTTTAACTAAAAAACAAGTGAGACAATTGTTGGATGACTACCATATGACAATGGAAACAGCCATCCTATTACAACAGTCCATCAATATTGGTCGTCTGGGTAAGTTCGCGGTTAAAAAGAAAGCAGCCCGGAAGGCTCGCCTAGGAAGAAATCCTAAAACCGGTCAAGAATTAACCATAGCAGCTCGAGATGAGCATATGGCTCCTGATTTCCGATTCAGTTCTTATCTTAAAGAAAGAACTTCTCAATTACCTATTCCTGAGGATGATGAGACTTAAGTTCTTTTATCTCTCTAGTGACTTCACCTGCATCTGCAAGATTCCATTCCAACAGTCGACGCAGATGGGTGAAGGTTTCCGAGTCTGTTTCAGTAAAAGTGAGTCCCACTTTTGTATCAAAACAATGAGCAACAGTAGCTTCAAAATCTAAGGTAATCTCTTGATTGTTTAAAAACAAAGTAAAGGTAACTTCTTGACCAATTTTAAAGCTGTGAGTTGTATTAAACTCAACTAACACCCCCTTCAATGAGAGGTTCTCTGACTCACCTGTCCAAACTTGTCCATCCAGGCTTATTTGGCAACTGGATTCAAATCCTGTTCTATCAAAATTTCGTTTACTCATCCTCTTGAAGTTTATGATAAGTTCCCTTGTTTTTCCACAAAATTTACTTGTTTATTTATGAGTGCAGCACTACATTAGGTTCATGAACATAATTGATGCCCTTGATCGTAATTGTATAAGAATTGATGCCAAACCCTCCACAAAAGAAGATGTCCTCAGGGCTATCACTTATCTAGCTAAACGTTCTCCTCTCTTAGAGGAGATGTCAGAGGTTGAAATACTTGAACGTTTAACAGATAGGGAAGTGCTATCCAGTACGGGGTTTCTTAAAGGTGTGGCCATACCTCATTGTCGGATTCCAGGGTTAAAACAGTTTCTTCTTGGTTTATTAATGGTTCCTGATGGGGTGCCCTTTGACTCTTTTGATGGTGAATCCTCTCGGTACTTTTTCTTTATTTTGGCCCCGGAAGAAGAACGGGACGTGCATGTTCAGATTTTGAGCTCCCTAAGTCTTACCTTTAAACAGGAAGAAAATTTAAAATTACTCGATTTATGTAAGAATAAAAGGGAGCTTTATGAAAAGGTGGTTGAGCTTTTCGGCCAAACAACATTAGTGAGCAAAGGCCCTTCCTGTTTGTTTAATATCATACTGCAAGTAGATAATATCAGGTCTGAGCTGATTAGGCTTCTGTCACAAATCTCAGGGGGGCAGGTGGCTGTCATCAATGATACTCTAATACAAGCTGTCGTTAACAAGAATCTTGTTAACGAAACCATTAGGCGTATAGACTTACTCAAAAAACAAAATGCTGTAGAAAAAGGACTTTTAGTTACTGTTCAGGATTTAATTTATCAAACTGGTGGTCTGTATTTTTAATCAGTATTGGTAAATTATTGTCAAGTTAATAACAAATATATATAGTGTGCCAATGGATCGTTTTTTAAGAACTAGGCGTTTGTATGGAGATAATGAATTTGCTAAACTTATAGATCATACTGTTATGATAGTAGGTTTGGGTGCTGTTGGAGGATATGCCTTTGAAGGCTTGGTCCGGAGTGGCATAAAGCGTTTAATAATAGTTGATTTTGATAGAGTAGGAATGACTAATATTAATAGGCAGATTCTTGCTACGGACGCCACTATGGGTAGATCTAAAGTTGAAGTAGCCAAAGAACGAGCATTATCTATCAATCCTGATGTACAAATACAAACCATAGACACTTACTTTAATTATGAAAATAGTGAAGACCTCCTCTCTCTTTCTCCTGATCTTATCGTTGATGCTATTGACTCTGTGGGGGCAAAGGTAACTCTTCTTTCAGAAGCATACAAAAAAAATATTCCTATATTTTCCTCTATGGGAGCTGCTTTAAAAACTGATCCCACCAAGGTCCAAATCGCAGATCTCATGGATACAGAAGGCTGTCCCTTGGCTAGAGTGATACGTCGTAAATTACGTAGAAGAGGAATAGGTAAGGGCATTACCTGTGTCTATTCACCAGAAGTCATTAATTATGAATATCGTCCTCCGGAAGAAGAAGGCTCAGAGTTTTTAAAGGGACCTCCCAGGCGTACTTTAGGAAGTCTAGCTTCACTGACGGGTATATTTGGTTTTTCACTTGCTACATCAGTAATTGATTATTTAAGGAGGGCTTAATGTCTGAACAATCTAGTTGGTCAATCAATGACGCTTGCCAACTCTATCGTATTAATAATTGGGGACATGATTATTTTGAAGTCACCCAGGATGGCCATGTGGGGGTTTACCTCAATAGTCCAAAAGGTAAGAAGCTTTGTAGTTTATATGAAATGGTTGAAGGATTAGATTCTCGAGGTATCAATATGCCTGTTCTATTACGTTTCCCAGATTTAATTCAAGGTCAAATAAAAGAACTAAATGAGAACTTTCGTAAAGCTATCAAAGAATATGAATACAATGGTGTCTACCGCGGTGTTTATCCTATAAAAGTTAATCAGCAAGAGCAAGTAGTCGAACAAGTCGTTAATTATGGAGTCAAATACCACCATGGATTAGAAGCGGGAAGTAAAGCAGAATTGCTTATCGCCTTAGCTTATATAAAAGATCCAGAATCTTATATTGTATGTAATGGGTATAAGGATGCTGAATTCATAGATCTTGCCTTGTGGGGGTGTAAATTAGGGCTTCCAGTCTTTCTTGTAGCAGAACGACCAGGAGAGATAGAAACCATCATTCGACGATCAAGAGCTTTAAATATCAGTCCTAATATTGGAATAAGGGCTAAGTTGAGTTCCACTGTAGAAGGCAAGTGGGCTGAATCTGCAGGTGATCACTCCATCTTTGGCTTAACCTCAAGTCAAATGGTAGAGGCTTTAGATACTCTTAAAAATGAAAATATGTTACAACATCTTAAATTACTTCATTATCATTTAGGCTCACAGATTCCCAAGATACGAAGTGTCCGTAAAGCTGTAGATGAAGCTACTAGATATTATATTAGTCTTGTTCAGGAAGGAGCTCCCATGGGGATCCTTGATATAGGCGGTGGATTAGGTGTTGATTATGATGGTTCTAAAGCTGCGAATGATAATAGTCGTAACTACTCCTTGATGGAATACTGTGCTGATGTTATTGAGGTCGTTAAAAAGAACCTGGATGATGCTCAAATAGATCATCCTAATATCATTACCGAATCTGGTCGTGCCATCAGTGCTTATTCTTCTGTTCTGCTTTTCAATATTCTTGATACTAACAGTCTGACAGAAAAAGGAATGCCCTCAGAGTTACCAGATGGAATGAGCCAGCATTTGGAGTATTTATTTGGTGTTCATAAAGACCTAAATGAAAACAACTTACAAGAATCTTATCACGATGCCATCTATTATCGTGATGAGATTAGAAATCTTTTTCAAGTTGGTAAAATATCCCTAAGAGAAAGAGCTTTAGGGGATGAGATCTTTTGGGCGACTCTCAAAATTATCAATCAACATCTTGGTGGATTAGAACGTATTCCGGATGAACTACAGAATATAGAGAAGAACCTGAGTGAAATCTACTATGCAAACTTTAGTGTTTTTCAATCTTTACCTGATGCTTGGGCTATTGACCAATTATTCCCAGTTATGCCTATCCATCGATTGGAAGAAAAACCGTCCTCCCATGCTATTTTGGCAGATATAACCTGTGATTGCGATGGTAAAGTAAGTAATTTTATAGATGATTATAGGGTAAAACCATACCTTCCTCTTCATAACCTCGATAAGAAACCATATATCGTTGGTGTCTTTTTAGTAGGGGCCTACCAAGAAACACTTGGTGATCTTCATAACCTATTTGGTGATACTAATGTTGTCGGTGTTACTTTGGCCAATGACGGAGAGATTGAATACAAAGAGGAACTGGCCGGTGATTCCGTTGAAGATGTCCTGTCTTATGTTGAATACGATATCAAATTCCTTAAGGAATCCTTTAGACAACTTGCGGAGAGCGGAGTTCGACAAAAGCTGATAACAGGACCAGAGCGAAGACATATTTTAGAAGTATTTGATTCGGGACTCCGTGGATATACATATTTCGAAGAGAATTAGTTAGGAGTATTTATGAACAACGATTTTCCCCATGATTTTGTATTTGGTGTGGCTACCAGTGCTTACCAAATTGAAGGTGCTGTAGGAGAAGGGGGGAGAACCCCTTCCATATGGGATACCTTCAGTCATACTCCTGGAAAGACAGAGTTAAATCATAATGGCGATATAGCCTGTGATCATTATCATCTATACAAAGATGATGTTCAACTAATCAAAAACTTAGGAGTCGGAGCCTACCGTTTTTCTACCTCATGGAACAGAGTTTTTCCTAAAGGTTATGGTGAAGTTAACCAAGAAGGGATGGATTTTTACAAAAAACTAGTAGATGAACTCTTAGAGAATAACATAGAACCTTTTTTAACCTTATATCATTGGGATCTTCCCCAATGCCTTTATGATGAAGGTGGCTGGATGAACAGGGATACTCTTAAAGCTTTTGAAGAATATGCCGGGACGATGGTTCATGTATTAGGTGACAAGGTCAAGAACTGGATGACCCATAATGAAATGTGGTGTACGGCGATGTTAGGTCATCATCAAGGCATATTTGCCCCTGGAGAAAGTAATTTTAAGAATGCTCTTCAAGTAGCTCATGGTGTTTTAGTCTCTCATGGGATGGCTATTCGGGCCATGCGAAGTACAGGGCAAGATCTTAACCTTGGTATTGCCCCTAACTTTTTACCTTCTTATCCTCAGGATCCTGACAAAGAAAGGGATAGAAAAGCGGCTGCTAACTTTGATGGTTATTTTAATAGATGGTTCTTAGATCCTCTTGTAGGAAGAGGATATCCGGAAGATATGTTGAATCTTTATGGTCCTCTATGTCCAAAGGTTGAATCAGGGGATATGGAGATTATCGCCAGTGATATCGATTTCTTAGGAGTTAATTATTATAATTCTAACTGGTATACTTGGAGTGAAGAGGATAAACTTCTTCATACGGCAAGTGTTGACCAACCCCATTTAGAATGGACCGCTGATCGTGACATTTATCCAGAGGGTCTATATGACACTTTAGAACGCTTATACAAAGATTATGGCTTTAAGAGTCTATACGTTACTGAAAATGGAGCTGCCTACGATGATCATATTGATAGCCTGGATAGCAATAGAGTTCATGATCCGGGAAGGGTTAAATTCCTTCAAGATCATTTTGATCAGGCTTTAAGGGCTGTTAAGGATAATATCCCCTTAAATGGATATTTTGTATGGTCCCTCATGGATAATTTTGAATGGGCTGCAGGATATACAATTCGCTATGGGTTACATTACGTAGATTATGACACCCAACAACGTATCCCAAAGGATTCTGCATTGTGGTATAAAGATTTTATTGATTCGGGTAAATGAATACTGGAAGGATAGATGATATGAATAGAATGGATGAAGCTGTCCAACAATTGAAAGAGGCTAAGAACATAGTTGTTTTTACAGGAGCAGGAGTCAGTACCTCTTCAGGAATACCTGATTTTCGTGGCCCTAATGGTCTATATTCATTCGCAGAAAAGAAATACAATCTACCTTATCCAGAAGCTATCTTTGATATCAACTACTTTCATAAACATCCTGAGCCTTTCTTTATGTTGTCTAAAGAACTGCTGGCCCAGGATATTCATCCCTCTCCTGTACATGAATTTCTATCTTGGTTGGAAAGTAAAAATAAATTGGAACTTATTCTTACCCAGAATATCGATATGCTTCATACAAAAGCAGGAAATGAAAAAGTTCTTGAATGTCATGGTTCATACTTAACAGGCCATTGTATGGAGTGTCAAACAAGCTATCAATATGATGAGTATGCTCAAGATATTCAATCAGATCAAATTCCCATCTGCCAATGCGGAGGTATCATAAAACCTGATGTGGTTTTTTTTGGTGAAGCTCTGCCCGATGAGTTTTATCGAGTTGTCAGGAATCCACCAAAAGCGGACTTCATCCTGGTACTAGGAACAAGTCTCCAGGTTCATCCTGTTGCAGGTATTGCCTTGGATTGGGTCAAAAACGTCTCCTCTCTACTGATCAATCAAGAGCTTACAGGTGTAGAATCCTCCTTCTCCTTTACTTTTCAGAATGATCTGGATCAGACCATTAAGGAAATATGGGATAGACTAAGATAATTTATTCTATTTTTTGCATTTCCTTGTCCCTTAACTAATACTTAAAAGTAATGACAGTTAAGGGGTTTTATAGATGAAGATTCGTGGCAAGCTCGGTATTATGGTTGCTATTCCTATTCTTTCTGCAGTCATAGTTTTTATTATAGGACTAACTGGCTTCCTTGCTATACGTGAAGTAACAGAGTTAAATCAACAAATTGAAGAGTATCGCGCTTTACTTCTTAATGGTGATAGAGATGCTTACCAGGCATATGCAGATATTGTTGCCATTTTTAATAGTTCCAGTTTAGAAGAAGCACGTAATTTAGAAGATGATTACAATAAGAATCGAGACCAGACATGGGAGCGGATTAATGCTGGTAGTGAAATATATGATGATGAATTGTCAAAGATTTTAGAGGATTTTAGAACTAAATTTAAAACCTGGGATGAACTGAATAAAGAGATTCTAGTACATGCATTATCAGTAGTCGCATCTCGTGTTCAGATTGATGATTCCAATGCCAAGGCCGTTAAGCGTTTTGATGCTATGCGTGATCATATTGATTCACTAGGCGAGTTGATTGATAGTTCTCTTAAGACAAATATCTCCTCTGCAAGAAGGGCCAATCTTGAAAGTGCCTTATCCTTGGTTCTTAATGGAGACAGAGATGTTTATCAAGCCTATGTCGCCCAGTTATTGATCATCGACAGTAAAGCGAAAGAGGATATGATGGGCTATGCTGATAGTTTTTCTGAAAATGCCCAGCAAACAATTGATCGTGTATCAGAAGCTGCTAATATCTTTGGGGGGAGAGCTCTGTCTATCAGAGACTCCTTTATTGGGGACTATGAAGAATGGTTTAAGTATTCCGAAGAAACTATTAATTTGTCTCAACAGAATTTTGATGATTACGTGAACATGCTTTCCTTACAACCACAAACTGAGGAAGCGTTTAGGACTATGAGAGAAGATATTAATACCTTATCCGATGGTCTTGCCTCTTATTCAGATGCTCGAGCGAAGGAACTGCTCATGGAGATAAATCGTGACATCCTATCCTCAATAATCACGCTTATACTTGCTGTTGTTCTCTCTGTTAGTATTGTCATTAAGTTAGCCTATGATATCAGTAAAAATATCAGTAAAGGACTACATTTAACCGAGTCTCTGGCTAGTGGTCATCTATATGCTGTAGAACAATTTGATATCAATTCTAAAGATGAAATTGGTGCTTTGGTTCGTGCCCTCGTTACTATGGCTAATAAATTAAAGGGTATAGTCGCTTCAATTAATTTAATATCAGGACATGTCAACTCCGGAGCTGATCAGGTTGCTGAAAGTGCCCAGAATTTGGCTCAGGGCGCTACCGAACAAGCTGCTTCTACAGAAGAAACATCAGCAGCCATAGAAGAAATATCTGCTAATGTTGAACATACTGCTGACAATGCCAGACAGACAAATGCTATAGCACAAGCTGTTGTAGATGATGCGCGTAAGAGTGGACATGCTGTTGAAGAAACGGTGGATGCCATGAGTCTGATAGCAGAAAAAACCAGTATTATTGAGGAAATAGCCCGTCAAACTAATCTCCTTGCTCTGAATGCCGCGATTGAAGCGGCAAGAGCAGGTGAAACAGGAAAAGGCTTTGCGGTTGTCGCCTCAGAAGTCCGAAAGCTAGCTGAAAGAAGTGGCATGGCTGCAAGCGAGATTAGTCAGTTATCAGCACAGTCGGTGGATGTTTCTAAAACAGCTGGTGTGTTATTGAAAAAATTAATTCCGGATATTCAAAAAACCTCAGAACTTATAGAAGAAATATCCTCCTCCGTCCAAGAGCAAAAGATTGGCCTCGGTCAGATCAATAAAACAATGACCCAGTTAGAAGAGGTTGTGCAATCCTCTTCTGCTTCTGCTGAAGAATTAGCTGCAACAGCAGAAGAGTTTTCGGGACAGGCTCTTAGTCTCATGAATGAAATACATTTCTTTCAAGTGAGTAAAGAATCAGAAGACAGAATGTTATTGCCTGAGTCTTCTGATTCGAGTATGTAGTCTATCCTTTTTATGTGATATGGGACCCTCTTTATATATCTGTAGCAGTGAAAGGAGGGTCGCTGCTATGACTGGTCCAGCAATAAAACCTGTTAATCCAAAAAGGCCCATTCCTCCTAATGAACTAATGAATACCAATAGTTCATGCATTCTGGTATCTTTGCTTAAGAACACAGGACGAAGTAAGTTATCTACCCCATAGGACGCAACTGTTGCGGTGAACAAGATGAAGATAAATTGCCAGATATGACCACCTGCCAGAAATATAAGAGCTGCTGGAACCATTATAATATAAGATCCTACGAGAGGGACTATAGACAATATGGTCATAACAGCCCCCCACAACATCCAGGTATCTATTCCAACAATAATAAAAGTAATCGAGCCAATGACTCCTTGAAGGACACCAATAAATAAAGTGGCCTGTACAGCAGACTTACTTGTCCCTTTAAATTTTTGAGCTAAATGATCAATAACAGTAGGTTCCAAAGGAAGTAATTTCTTAAGACCCTCCATCATACGTTCCTGATCTTTTAAAAAGAAAAATAAAGAAAATAAAACTATGAACAAATAGGCTATACTTTGGAATACCCCGTTAGATGTGGTATTAACGGCTTTTGTCGTAAATTTTGTTATTTGGGATATCCCCTGTGATATTAGGGATTGCCAATCAATTTCATTAAGATTAATCCGATCGAGAAGTGGCCAATCATTGACCGTTTGAATAAACTGACCTATGCCTGGATCTTTCAGATAAGTTTGTATTTTGGAATAGACTTCAAAAGACTGTTTGATCAAAACCTGTAAAAAGAATCCTACAGGAATCAGTATAATTAAGAGAATTAATAAAGTCGTGATGACTGCAGCTAAGTTACTCTTATTATTAAGTTTTTTCTCTAATTTATGATAGAAAGGATTAATAAGCACAACGATTGTTAGGCTCAACATCAATGGTAAAAGAAAAAAACGGGTCATATAGAGGAATAATATAGACACAGCTAATAATAAAGTTGTCAAGATAATACGGTTTTTCATGGTACTAAATATATATGTTTAGTACTGTTGTTTACAATATAAAAATAGCAGTCTTGCCTTTCGTGGACTATGGCCTAGGTAAATAATTTGTTGAATTGTTATGCCAAATGCCTTACTATTAATGGTAAGGATCAAAATGGAGGAGCCGTGCATCCCATCTTAGAGCATCATAGCGGAGAATACGGGAAGAACCCTTTCAGTGTCGTTTCAGCCCCTGGCCGGGTTTCCTTGTTAGGGGAATTTTCAAGCCCCGGCGACGGTCTTCTCTTGCAATTAGCCATAGATAAAAGGCTTTATGTCGCTTGTTCTCCCCGCAGTGATAATAGTCTTAGATTTTATTCTGTTGACTTAGGGGAGCGTAAAAAAAGTAGTTTATCCGGCCTGAAATACAAACGGGAAGATCGCTGGGCCAATTATATAAAAGGTGTTATCTTCGCTTTTCTTAATAGTGGACATCCTATTAAAGGAATGGATATTACTATACAAGGTGACATACCACAGGGTGTCGGTCTTGGTTCTAGTGCTGCTCTATGTATTGCAGCTGCTTCGGCCATTTGCCAAGTCTTTTCTCTAGAGTTGAGTACCTTCCAGATTTTAGATGCAGCCAGACAATCGGAAGTTCTATTCCTTGGACAATATACAGGGATGGGGCAGGCTATGGCCGCTCTGAAATCTGAAAAAGGTAAACTTCTTTTTACAGATCTTAAGAATCTGGAGAATACTTCCATAGACTATCCTCGAGGGGATGCTTTTTTTGTCTTAACAGATTCCAAAGTGCCTCAAAATAGTTTTGAATCTGATGGTATTGACTATCAACAGGAAATAAAGGATTTAGTCACTTATCTGGGAAAACGTAAATCAGGCTCTTCGTTGAGGGATTTTTCAAAGGATGATTTACGAGAAGTTGTTGGCAAAATATCAGAAGAGGTTCGGCGTCGTTGTATTCATCTTTTAGAGGAATCTGAAAGAGTTGAAGATGGGATAAACTATTTGGAAAAAGGTGATTTCGAATCTTTTGGTCGCCTGATGAATCGTTCTCATGAGGGATTAAGGGATATGTGGGAAGTGAGTTGTCCTGAAATTGATTGGCTTGTCAAAAGGGCATGGGAGACCCCAGGAGTCTACGGATCCAAGATGACTGGAGAGGGATTTGGAGGCTGTACTGTTTCATTAATGACAAAATTAGCCTTAGAAGAGTATACAAAACATTTAGAAGAATATGATAGAATATTTGGGTTCACACCAGAATACATGATTCTTGAACCGTCAGATGGTTTGAGATTCGAAAATACTTTATAACAGAGACTAATAATCATGAACATAATATTAACAAACGATGATGGGTATTTTGCCCCCGGTATCCAGGCTTTATATAAGGCGTTAAAGGATAAATGCAATGTCACCATTCTTGCTCCCGATAGAGAACGGAGTGCTACTAGTCATTGGATTAGCATAAGAGAGCCTATGGTTATCAAGGAACAGGACAAAAATATCTATTCCTGTTCTGGAACGCCTGCAGATTGTACTACTTTGGCTGTAAAGGGGCCATTGGATTTAAATCCTGATCTGATAATCAGCGGCATCAATAATGGACCCAACTTGGGGACAGATATTATCTATTCAGGAACAGCTGCTGCAGCCAGACAGGCGGCTCTTATGAGTTTACCTGCTGTCGCTGTAAGTATGGCATCATTACGTGGTCCCTATAATTATGAAGCGGCTGCACAGTTTATTGCTGCCAATACAGATATATTTGTGAGAAAAGCTGATCCTGACCACTTTCTGAATATTAATATTCCTAACTTGGACAAGGAGTATGATGTTCAAATAACAACACCAGCCCGTAGGTATTATAATGATACAATTCATACTTATACAGCCCCTGACAAAGGGGTGTATTGTTTTGTTCAAGGTGCTTTACATGATGTTGTTCCAGAAGCCAACTCTGATTGGGCTGCTGTTCAACAGGGAATGATATCCATTTCTTCTATCTATATACATCCACTTAATCATGATAATAATGTTTATCAAAAGGTGGAATTTACAAAACCATGAGTTTAGATCTTGATGAGGGGATTCGATTATACAGGGAAGGACATTATGAACAAGCGTTAAAAGTATTTGATGCTCTCAATGAAGAAGAGTTCCCTTCCTTACCATATTATCTGGGTTTAGCTTGTACTAAACTAAAGGAGTATGAAAAAGCCCTGGAATATTTTGAGCAAGTAATTTCTCAAGACTTTGATTTGGTATATACCTATCAAAGTCGTATGGTTAAAGCTTTAATTTATACAGAGCTTGAAGAATATCCCCTCGCTGTCAAAGAGTTAGATAGTATTAGAGAAGAAGGGTATGAAAGCCCTATGGTTTTTTCAGCTCTTGGACATATCTACTGGCAAATGGGTAATATGACCGGAGCTCTTACAACCCTGCAAAAGGCTCTTGCCCAGGACCCCAATAATACAACAGCTCTTAACTCAACAGCCTATATATTGGCAGAAAAAGGTATGTATTTGGATAAGGCCTTTCAGTTTTGTTTGAAAGCTATCAAAGAGCAACCAGGTAATCCTGCCTATTTAGATAGTTTGGGCTGGATATATCATCAGAAAAAAGATTCGATCAAGGCAGAAGAATTTATTGGAAAAGCACTTAAACTAGCACCTGATAATCCAGTTATTCAAGATCATTATAAGATTGTCAAGAAGGCCAAAGGAAGGATAAAGTGAAAAAAATTATATTCTCTATAATGTTTATCCTTATAAGTATTTCTTCTCTAATGGCTCAAGTGGATATGGAACAAGTTAAAGCCAATGATGAGTTTGGCTGGTCTGTAAGAGCCTTCCATCAAGGTCGGTATAATGAAGCCATTTTAGGTTTGGAAAGATCTTTAAGTTTTAAGCCCAATAATTTGTTATTTCGCCAATGGCTGGGGCGGGCCTACTATTATAGTGGATTCGAAGGTTTGGCTATCAGTGAATGGCAAAAAGTAACGGCCAAAGAAGAGAATGGCGTTCTCAATAATTGGATTTCTATCTTATCTAGCCGTCGAGGATCTCTTCTTTCTGACAATAATACATCCCGGCTGGTACAAGCTCTGTCCCTGGAAGGAACAAGTGCTGAGCCTCCTCTCTTCCTGCAGCCAGCAGGTTTCCGTCCTTTGAACAATGGAAGTCTATGGATGGCTTCCTATGGATCACAGGAGTTAGTCAGATTGAATATGAATGGATCCATTCTTGATAGAATAAAAGGGGGGATTGAAGGCATTGACGCCCCTTTTGACATTATGATTAGGGATGATGATGTTGTTATCTCAGAGTTTCGAAGGGATATGCTTCGTATTCTCTCTCTGGATGGTCTTCATTCCAAGACAATCGGTCTTACAGGACGTAATCCTGGTCAACTCTTAGGTCCGCAATTCCTAACAGAAGATGATTATGGAAATATCTATGTTACAGAGTGGGGGAATAAAAGGGTAAGTAAGTTCAGCAGAGAAGGTGACTTTATCCTTGTATTTGGGAAAAAAGCCAGTGGTTTTGAAGGATTGGAAGAACCAACAGGGATATTATACGATTCAGGTTTACTCTATGTAGCTGATAAGCAATTGAATTCCATATTGGTTTTTGATGATAGTGGTAATTATCTAAGAACGATAGCTGAAAAAATGCTCTTTCAGCCTGAAGGAATAAGCTGGGCAAGGGAAGGAGAGGTTTTTTATATTGCCGAGGATAAGGGAATATATACTCTTGATATAAAGAATGAAATCCATACCCAGATATGGGAAAAGTCCAACAAAGGTGACCATAACTATATCATGGCCCAACCTGATATTAATGGTAATTTATGGGTATCTGACTTTAAAGGATCCCAAATAGATGCTCTTGTAGAACTCCCGGCAATGTATTCCGGTTTATTTGTAAAGATTCAGCGAGTCGTTAGCGATAATTATCCTCAAGTTTGGGTTGAAGTGGCAGTAGAGGACTATAAAGGTATTCCTATGGTGGGATTAGATAAAAGCAACTTTGTGTTATCTGAAAATGATATACAATTAGAGAATTTTGATTTAACAGCCACCAGTTCGGATATCAATAGGATCAAATTGTCCATGGTTATCGAAGAATCTGAAGATATGAAAGAGTATCAAGGACCTCTAAGACAGGCCCTGTTAGAACTTACGTCTTCCCTAACAGCTAGAGGGTATAATGATTTTAATATTATTAAAGCAGGACCACAACCTGAATACCTAAGGCAAAATGGTATACAGGATAATGTTAGCCTGAATAATGGAAACCTGGTCGATTCTAATGAAGGACAAATAGACCTGGGGCTACGTTTAGCCGGTAATAGTCTATTACCAGGTTCTCATCACAAAGTGATAACGTATTTCTCAACAGGTAAGATAGATCCTAATGATTTTGACCAATATAATGTTACTCAGTTAGCAGATTTTCTAAAAAATAATCAAATTCGGTTAGACGTTATTATTATGTCTTCCAATGAACCAGATGAGGAATTGAAGTATCTTGTTCAAAAGACTAATGGTAAGTTTATACCAATACTGAATCCTGAAGGATTAACTGAGTATCCTGATACCTTAACTAAGATTCCTGAGGGGCTTTACGTTTTTAAGTATAATTCCAAAGCAGATACTGATTTTGGTAGAAGGTACCTTCCTCTGGAAGTAGAATCAAAGATTCTTCAAAGAAGTGGTAGGGACGAAAGTGGATATTTCGCCCCCTTAGAATAAAAGAAGTTTTATTCAATTCCGGAAATAAGCCATGTTTTACCGGATGGTGTGAAAATAAAAGTTTGTTCACTGTTCCAAAAAGTAAATATCTGTGCCATTTGGTTATCATAAGTGCTGTTTGTTGAGACCGTTAGGGCATAGGTCCCATCTTCTCTATGACCAATAGTTATAGAGCTTAAGTCATACAAGGCATTAGGTGGTATAGATGTAAAATCCCTTGATTCAAACATCTTAGGCAATTGTATTTCCAACTGATTCCTATCGATTTTATTATCCATATTCCCAACATAAAGCTGTGAATCAAGAACAGATAGAAGCATTCCTGTGTTTTCTGTTACTAAGGCTCGGACCGCTTTTGTGAATTGATAATGGACAAGTCTTTCCACTTGTAGATTTTGCTGTCTAACTCTGGTAACCACTTCTTCTTTGATATTCTCTGAAGATGGAATGGATTCAGCCTCTTTATCTGTTTGAGGTACTGACATTTTAGGAACTTCTTGGCCAGGTTTATATTCTGGATATATTTTAAGTGCCATAGCTTTGTACTGTTTTGCTTTCTCAGCTTGATTGCTTTTGGCATATTGCTCACCTGCTTGATAATAGGCATCTGCAAGATCGGGTCTAAGCATTTCGGGAACATCATTCCAGAATTCACCAAATACGGATGTTGTAAGTATTAACATCAAAACTAATGCAAGATTTTTCAAATGAACCCCCCTCTTTAAATCTGGCTACAGTATATCTCATTAAAAGAAATTTGCAACTTATTATCTATTTTGATAGATTGGTTTTATGTGTTATAACTTGTCCTTGGACAGGAAGGCAAAAGAGTTGGAACGGCATTTTAACGCCTACCAACAAGATAACTTTCCCTCTCTTCCTTACTACCATTTTACACCATATAAGAAGGATTTCTACCCTATTATCTTACAGAACCACCAAATATTCAAAGGGGAATGGGGATTGATCCCCCATTGGGTCTCCTCATTGGAAAAAGCCAATAGTATAAAGAAAAATACAATAAATGCTCGCATAGAAACATTGAGGACTAAGGTCAGTTTTAAAGAAGCACTTAATCAACCTATCCTGATTCCTGTCACAGGTTTTTTTGAATGGAAAGCTCGAGATAAAAAACGTTATCCCTATTATTGTTATTGTGGCAATTCACCACTTTTTGCCTTAGCAGGATTGGCAAGCAAGAAAAAGTTTGATGATTTAGGGTGGTCTTTTACGGTAATAACACAGCCATCAACAGGTACTATGGAAAGAATACATCCCCGTATGCCTATCGTATTAGCAACAAACAATGAATATGAGGATTGGTTGACCAATCCCTATTGGATAATAGATAATTACAGAGATATCACTGAAGATAAAATCAAGATTCATCCCATAAAGAGGATGATTGATGAACCATCGACTACTGATATTTATCACAATCCTGAACAGCTGGAATTATGGAATGAGTAATGTATCAGACTTTCAAATATCCCAAACATAATAAGCTCATCAATGGTATAGGAATACTTTTATCCTTATCTATGATTGTTTATACAAACATTTATACCGATTCCCTTTATTGGCCTTTCAAGTTAGGTGTTAGTGTTGTTATGGCCATATTGGCTATTGTCCTTACGATCAGACTCTTTCAGTTACAAGCTCAATACATTATTGATGATAATCGATTATCAATAAAAGGACTCTTTTTTCAAAAAACAATATTATACAAAAATATAAAGTCCTTTGTGATTAATCCTAGTGCTGGCGTTTCCTATGTGAATGGACAGGATACAAAGATCCATATTTCAAGAAACCTTAAGGATTTTGATATCCTGGCTGACAATATTGAACGCCGGATGATTGAAAACTCAGGACATAAAAGGTTCAAAGCTCCCTTTGTCATTAATACAGAACGTTTTAGTTATTTCGTATTTGCTTTTCTCATTGTGTTAACCTCTTGGTTCGGGTATCGAATGTTTCTATTACTCTATAATAGTGAACGTGTAATTTTTGCTTTGGGTTTTCAGTCAGTTGTTATTATATTCATAGCTTACTTGCTATTTAGAATGGTTTTCATGATACCAAGACAGTATGTCTTTCTTAAGGAGCAGATAAGAATAAGGTACCTATTAGGAGAAACCATATTCTTGGTAAATAAACTGGATGTAATACATAAGCAAGTTTATTATTTTCGGGGGGCTAGGCTATCAAGATACAAACTTAAATTTCTAACGGGAAAAGAGTTTGATATTGATGAATTGACTATCGATCGAAGTTTGAAGGATTTGCAAGAATTCCTAAGGGTTCAATATCAGTATAGTCATTTTAGGCCGGGAGTTGATGGTTGAATAAAAAAGCAGTAAATTTGTCTATAAATATCCCCAGGAGGTTGTTTCTTGGCTGGAAATAAATCAGACATTAGTGAGAAAATTAAAAGTAGGGAAAAGGACGAAGTTCAAGAACCTAATAAGTATAAGGTGATCCTTCATAATGATCACTATACAACAATGGAATTTGTCGTGCATGTGTTGATGGTCGTTTTTCGTAAATCAACAGATGAAGCCTCAAAAATTATGTTAGATGTACATACGAAAGGTAAAGGCTTAGTGGGACTTTACTCACTTGATATTGCCAAAACAAAGGTGATTCAAGTGACACAAATGGCAGAAAAAGCTGAGTATCCTCTTAAATGTACTTACGAAAAGGCATAGGTGTATGAATATTAGTGAGACAGTGCAGGATGTAATCAATTCTGCTTACCAAGAAGCAAAAGAAAAGGGGCATGAATATTTAACCCCAGAACATATATTATTAGCATCTTTCAAGTTTGATCGTCCCATCGGTATATTAAAGGCCTGTGATGTAGATATTGAAGATGTTAAAAATAAAGTAACAGAATATCTTGATACGGAGATGACTTTTATTGATGAAGGGGAACCAACACAATCCATTGGTTTTCAAACAGTCATTGAGAGGGCTCTCTTCCATACAGAAGCCTCCAGTAAGCAAACCGTAGGGATTGGTGACATTTTTGTGGCTATCCTTGAAGATAAAGAAAGCTTTGCTACCTACTATCTACTCAGAGCGGGATTAACACGGTTGCGGTTATTAGAAGTGATCAGTCATGGGCCTTTAGCGGAAGACTCTTGGGAAGATGCAGAAACCTTTGATATGGATAGTGATGAAGATACGACAACCGAACAAAGTTCAAAAGGGAAGGCTACCTTTTTAGAACAGTTTACCAGAGATTTAACTCAAGCAGCCCGTGATGGCGAACTAGAGCCTGTTATCGGACGTGAAGAGATCATCGAAAGAACTCTTCAGGTCTTGTGTCGCCGAATTAAGAATAATCCTATTCACGTTGGTGAACCTGGAGTAGGTAAGACCGCTATAACAGAAGGACTTGCCCAGCGTATAGCAGAAGGCAATGTGCCAGAGTTACTTAAAAACTTCACCATCTATTCTTTGGATATGGGATCATTATTGGCTGGTACCCGTTATAGGGGAGATTTTGAAGAACGTATCAAAGGCATCATGAAAGAACTGGAAACCAAAAAGGATATTATCCTCTTCATTGATGAAATTCATACCATAGTAGGAGCAGGAGCCACTTCTGGAGGTTCCATGGATGCCAGTAATTTGTTAAAACCAGCTCTTACTTCAGGTAAATTAAGATGTATCGGTTCCACAACATATGATGAGTATAAGAGATTCTTTGAAAAAGACAGAGCCTTGGCCAGACGTTTTCAAAAGATTGATGTACCTGAACCAACACCTGGTGAAACAATTCAGATTATCAAAGGCCTGGCCCCCAAATATGAAGAATATCATCAAGTACGCTATGAAGAGACCGCTCTAGAAGAGGCGGTAAGTCTTTCAACACAATATATCAATGATAGACATCAGCCTGATAAGGCTATTGATGTTATTGATGAAGCAGGTGCTCTTAGTAGAATGTTAAGAACCAAAAATCCGGAAACCCCTGATGTCATTGGTTCTGAAATGATAGAGAAGATTGTATCAAAGATTGCCCATATTCCTGAGAAGAGTGTTACCACAGGAGAGTTAGGCCGTCTCAAAGACCTGGAGGTGAATCTAAAAGCAAGAGTCTTTGGTCAAGATCAAGCCCTTGAACAAGTGGTTCAAGCGGTAAGAAGATCCCGGGCTGGATTCCATAAAAAGGAACGTCCTGTTGCGAATTTCCTCTTTGCGGGACCTACAGGTGTGGGAAAAACAGAGTTGGCCAAATCATTGGCTGATGTATTGGGAATTGCCATGCATCGATTCGATATGTCCGAGTATCAGGAACGACACACCGTGTCTCGTCTCATAGGTTCTCCTCCTGGTTATGTAGGATATGAAGAGGGTGGGCTTCTAACAGATGCCATCCGTAAGACACCCCATGCGGTTCTCCTCTTGGATGAGATAGAAAAGGCTCATCCAGAGATCTTCAATATCCTGCTTCAAGTAATGGATTATGCTACTTTGACAGATAATTCAGGAAGAAAGGCTGACTTTAGAAATGTCATAATAATAATGACATCCAATGCAGGGGCACGGGATATCGGTAAACCTATCATTGGCTTCGGATCCCCTGTATTAACAGATTCTGTTGTCAATGATGCTGTGAACAAGATCTTTACACCAGAGTTCCGTAACAGATTAGATAAGGTCGTCACATTCGGTAGACTGCCTGAAGACATCATACAAAAGATCGTATGGAAAGAAATACATGAGTTTGAAAGCATGCTAGAGGAACGGAATGTTACCCTGGAAGTTAGTCCTAAGGTTATTCAGTTCTTAGCAGAAACTGGTTATGACCCAGAATATGGCGCTCGAAATATTGGACGGGTTATAGAACAGGAAGTAAAATCCTGGTTTGTGGATGAAGTCCTTTTCGGACGCCTGCTTAACGGTGGTACTGTTCGTCTCTACATGAAGAAAGGAAAAATCGCCCATCAGGTTAAAAATGGATCTACAGTTTCCTTATCTTAGTACAGAAGAGTATTTTCAATTCCCCCATCCCAATACGGCTACATCAGAAGGAGTTGTGGCCGTAGGGGGGAATCTCAGTCCAGGTATGTTATTATCTGCTTATAAACAGGGAATCTTCCCTTGGTTCTCTCCAGATGAGCCCCTTTTGTGGTGGTCTCCAGATCCTCGTTTTGTCTTATATCCTCAACATTTACATATATCAAAGAGTATGAAAAAAGTTCTTCGCAAAGGGGTCTATGATATAAGTTTTGATACAGCCTTTGATCAAGTCATCAAGAATTGCTCCAATGTGTATAGACCTGGACAGCCTGGAACCTGGATCACAGATGATATGGAATCTGCTTACAACAAATTTCATGAATTAGGATATGCCCATTCTGTGGAAGCCTGGGATGACAAAGGTAATCTTTGTGGTGGATTATATGGTGTCAGCTTAGGAAGGTATTTCTTTGGTGAATCCATGTTTGCTTTAGCCCCAAATGCATCGAAAGCTGCCTTTATCACATTAGTCAAAACATTAGAACAACAAGGTTTGTTCTGTATAGACTGTCAGGTCCACACAGAACACTTGGAATCCCTAGGGGCTCAGCATATTAAACGGGATGATTTTTTAGAAGAGTTATCCCTTAACTCACTGGGAAACGATTTTTTCGGAACTTGGCAAGGAATGGTCAAAGCACCAATCTAGAGCCTCTGTGTAGACTTTTCCAAACAATAATAGAAGTAAATTGGTCTCCTTCTGAACATTCATCTTCTTGTTAAGCTGTGCTTTTGAAAACTTCTCATTTAACATATCCTTATAAGTGGATAATATCTTCGCTGTGTCATCATCATCCATTCCTAATGAGGTTAAGAGATATGTCGACATAAGAATGATGATGGGATTCTTTGTCTGACCCAATAATTGAACCAGTACTTCCTTTCCGTCCTCTCGTCGTTGTAAATTCAGCAAACAAAATGCTTTGGCCCAATGAATCCAGTCCCTTTGATTACTTGTACTGGAAAAGTTATTGAAGTAATTATAGCCCTCCAGGGATTGGCCGTCCACGAGGTAGGGGATACCCAGTTCCAGAACAAACTTATTAAACTTTCTGGGGGCATTGGCTTTCAATTTATCTCTAAGTTCAACAATTTCATCGACCTTAGACAATACCAATGCTGTGTTTAGATACATTCGTATTTGACGGATTGATAATTGTCCTCTTTTTTGAAGTTTCGCTGATAAGTAGTCAAAGAGTCCTGACCAATCTTCTTTCTCCAAGTATTGAAACATTTTCCAATTCAGCAGGAAGTAAATATTCAGGACAACCATGGCCAATACAAACAATAAAGCCACATACCAATTGTTTTTTAAAAAAAGATGTCCATAATCCGCTCCTAATATCATAATTGGCATTAAAAACACAAATAAGAATGATATAATGATGATAGAATTGAAAAGAATGAAAATTGTCTTAAACTTCACCTGGAAAGACTCCTATAATATAATAATAGAAGTTTAAGTGACAGATGATGAAAGGTCAACGGAGTTTCCTTAATGAAAAGTATCTCTACCAATACAATTAAACCTAATACTTATTATGACTCAGATATATACTTGGATGATAAGTACATCTTATTAACACCAGAAACACCTGTTACAGAGGAGCTTATTAAGCGCCTGAGCAAATGGAAATATACAGAAATTGTTACAGAAGGATCTACCTCTGGTAAGATGACCATTCCTGGTATGGATGGTATTGGCCAGTTTGATTCAGACATAAAAGAAAAAGAAGCCTTGAAAGAAGTTAATGAACTTTTTGATAAAAGCCTGGATTATACAGAAAAGCTGTTTGATGACTTTTTGAGGAAATCAGACTTAGCGATTGCTCCTGCTACGGATATGGTAAAAGAAATCATAGCCATGGTTAAGAAAAATAAAAAATACATCCTTCGCCTTGCTGAGCTAGGTAGTACTGATTATGACTTTCTCATAATCCAATCGGTCAAGACCTGTGTTCTGGCCATCGTTATTGGGGAGGACATGCGTATGCCTGCCCATAAACTTATTGAATTGGGAATTGCCGGCTTATTACACAAGATAGGAATGTTCCGGCTTCCCCCGGCTCTTCGTAATCAAACTAATCCTTTGTCAGCAGAAGAGAAAAAAGCTCTCACAGCCTATCCCATTATAGGATATAGAGTCCTTAAAGAGTTCTCCCTTCCTGCTAATATTACTTTAGCGATTCTGGAACATCAGGAACGAATGGACGGAACCGGATATCCCCAAGGCTTGAGCGGTGATCGCATCAGTATGAATGCACGGATTATTGCCATCGCTAGTAATTATAGTGCTCAGATATCTTCCCGACCTTATAGGGAAGCACGGAATGGTCACACTAGTATAGTAGAACTGCTAAAAGGTTCTGGCAGAATCTATGATGAACAAATCTTGAAACGTTTGGTATTTATCATTAGTATCTATCCACTCGGATCCTATGTGATTCTGAATAGCGGCTCAATTGCCCAAATTGTTGATACGAATACCCAGGAACCCAGATTTCCCATGCTCAAATTACTAACAGATGAGCATGGTGCTTCCTTGCCAGAACCTCGTGTTCTTAAAACAAGTGAAGATTCTGAACTTCAGATAAGCCGGGTTCTTGATATGAGTGAAGTCAGCAAATTACGGGATAGGGGAATACTCCCTTCCTAGAATTTCCGTTGGATGGGACATGAACAGGTACAATCAAGATTCACTCCGTTTATTATTAATACGATTAGATCGATACCCTAGCTGGGAAGATACTCTGGGTATGGATATAGATAACTCCTTACTTAATCCCAGAGATGTTTATCATTCCTCTCATATCAAGGATACTCATTGGCTAAAGGAAGATTCTCTTACCATTTTAGATGCTTTAGAATCTACAACAAATGGTATGTTGAATCCCCAAGTTTTTAATAAGCTGGAGACCATTCCTCCAAAGCATCCCTATTATGAATGGAGGATATTCATTTATCTCTTGGAAGCTTTGTATACAGGGGGTAGGGACCGAGCGAAAGCCCTCTATCATCAGATTCCTAAGAATCACATTCTGCATAACCTGGATTTTTTATTTGATCAAAATATGATATCCAGTAAAGCCGGATCGAAACTCCTTTCAGAACTTACCGAACCCCAGGATGATGTTCTCTCCGCTCTTCAGCAAATAGAGGAGGCCGCTCTAAGTGGATTCGAAGATCTCTTCTTTGAATCCTTTCAATATGTGGTCGATAAACTTATAGATGATAACTATGAACAAATACAGCGTCTGACTCTTAGAGCCCTCCATCTTGTTATCACAGAGGATTTGCAATGTGATGATATTTATCCTTATGTGCAAAATATATTTGGAAAATCAGAAGGAAACAGGCTTATCGCCTTATCTTTAGTTCCTTATGATCTGGAAGGTTCTATTCTCTTCTTGATTCAAAGTCTGACCCATTATATAAGAGAAGGGCAAGAGCTGGAGAGCATTGAAGAAGGCTTAAACTATCTTCTATCACTCTGTACAGAATTGGGACCGGAATCCTTATCTGATGAAGAATTCCGTGAACATTTACGGATACTATTAAACATACTAGCTAGAGAACTGATCAGTGAGTTCGGTTCTAAATGGACAACTCTGGAGCATGCTATGGACATTGAAGACAGCCTTACCTCTATAGGAGATCTCATTAAGTGGGATGGCCCCCCCTTACTGAAAAGGATTGAAATCATTGAAAAGAAGGACAAGCCCGTCCCTGTAAAAGAATCCCCTGTAACAGAACCTACAAAACAATTAGAATTATTCTAGGAGTTCTTGTCTATGTCACAAAACAATAATAAAACATCTATCCACTGGACTAGCCCTGTGGCTTACAAGGATGCTCTGGATCTTATGAAAGACCTTTCCCCAAAGATAAAGTATGTGGGCCCTGGACCCTGGCTAAACTTCATAAAAGACCTTCAGAGAAATAAGAAATAACCTTGTACTCCCGGATAAGGCCTATTACATTGAAAGTATGGATAAAGTTAAAGTTTCTTACCCTTCCGGTGATGTTTATGAAGTACCCTACGGGACTCGATTAAAAGATTTATTTGGGACTCATCCTCTCTCTACTGAAGATAATCCTCTTGCTGTGAAAGCCAATAATAGAACTGTCAATATGAGTTATCGAGTAAAGAGTAATTGTCAGATAGAGTTAGTCAAAAAAGACTCTACAGAGGGCATGCATATTTACAGAGATAGTTTAGGATATCTCCTCTGCCTGGCAGCAAGGGAAGAGATCCCTCAATTGTCAATCAATATCAGTCATTCCCTTGGAGATGGCTATTACTACTACAGTGAAGAGGAAGATCTTTCTCTCTATACAGATCGCTTGACTCAAAGAATGAAAGTTTTCGTACAAGAGGCTCTGTCCATAGACAGAATTACCCTTAGTTATGAAGACAGTATTCAATACTTCAGACAATACAAACAAAAGCAAACTTTGGAATTGCTAGCTCACCAGAATTCCTATCAGGTATCCATATATCAATGTGGGGAGTATTGGGATGTGGCTCACACTACCTTAGTGGATAATACAAAATACTTAGACACCTTTGAACTAAAGCCCTATGGACAAGGTATACTGCTCAGAGGCCCCTTGAAGGGACATGTGAACAGATTGGCTTCCTTTAAAGACTATCCCAAGCTATTCAATGTTTATCAGGAATACAAAGAATGGGGGCATATTTTAGGTGTGAGTTCAGTAGGAGCTCTCAACAAAATCAACAAGGAAAAATCCATTCCCCAATTCATTAATCTGGCAGAAGCCTTACAGGACAAGAAGATTGCCCAACTGGCTGATAAGGTTGTGGCCAGTGAATCAAAGGTTGTGCTCATTGCCGGCCCTTCTTCTTCAGGGAAAACAACTTTTACGAAGAAACTAAGTATTCAACTCAATGTGTTAGGCCTTGAGACCGATCAAATATCCCTGGATGATTACTTTCTGGATAGGGAGAAGACTCCCCTGGATGAACATGGTGAGTATGATTTTGAAGCTATTGAAGCCATCAACGTGGATCGATTGAATGATGATCTCTTACAGCTTTTCGCAGGTCAGAAGATTACTTTACCCCGTTTTGATTTTAAAACCGGAGTGTCCACAGATGGACCTCGCTTATCATTAGGACCTAAATCTATTCTTCTTATAGAAGGAATTCATGGCCTCAATCCCGAGTTAACCCCTCGCATCAAGAGAAGTGATAAATTCTTAATCTATGTCTCCGCCTTGACCCAGCTGAATCTTGACAATCACAACCGAATATCAACGACAGATAATCGTCTTATTAGACGTATCGTTCGTGATTATAATTTTAGAGGGTATTCTGCGTTAGAGACTATAAAACGCTGGCCTAGTGTTCGAAAAGGGGAGGAGCGTAATATTTTCCCCTATCAGGAAAGTGCTGATGGACATTTTAATTCTGCTCTGGATTATGAACTAGGTGTCCTCAGGGGCAGGGCGGATTTGTTATTACGTCAGATTAAACCCTATCACAAAGAATACTCTGAGGCATTACGTCTTTTGGAGTTCCTGGACAACTTTGCCATGATCTCTGAGATCACAGTGCCCCCTTATAGCATCCTTCGAGAGTTCATAGGCCACAGTGGATTTCATTATTAGTACTGAGGAATAAAATTAGAAAGGCCTTCTAACTTTTTTAGCTGGCCCTTCTAAAAGTTTTAGAAGGACCTTCTAACATTCTTTCTAGCCTTAGAAAACATCCATATGAAACACTGGACAAGGCAATATCCTGTTAAAGGGAGACGCCCCTAAAAGCGTAAAAAAGAAAAAGCCCACCTTACACCAGGTGGGCCTGCTTAATATGAGCTTCTTTACTCTTCTTCTTTATTGTTCAAATTCTGAGGAAGAATTAAATTCAGAACAATACCAACGAGGGTAGCCAGGGCTACGCCCCCTAATTCAAAGTTAAGACTGGAAGTGATAGGGAATTGAATAAGACCTCCACCAATACCTAAGACCAGGATAACAGAAGTGATGGTCAAGTTACGTTTACAGGAATAATCGACACCACTTTCAACCACAGTTCTTATCCCCGCACTGGCTATAATACCAAAGAGCATCATACTGATTCCTCCCATAACAGGGCTGGGAATAGTCTGTATCAAGGCACCGAACTTATGTATAAAGGATAGACAGGTTGCTACTACAGCGGCTCCTCCAATCACCCATACAGAATACACATGGGTGATAGCCATAACTCCAATGTTTTCCCCATAAGTAGTATTGGGAGGACCACCAAAAAAGGAGGCAAAAGCCGTAGCTGCTCCGTCACCGGCTAAGGTTCTATGCAGCCCGGGATCTTTGTAAAAATCCTTTCCCGCTACCCGGGACATAACCAAAGTATCTCCCAGATGTTCTGCGATGGTTGCCAGAGACACAATCAAAAAGGTGATGATAGGAATAATACCAAATTTGGGAATGGCAAAATGGGGTAGGCCAAACCAGGCTGTCTTACCTACAGCGGTGAAGTCAATCAGATGAAAGCTTGGAAAAAAGAGTCCCATGATCAAAGTAAAAAGGTAACCACCTATGATACCGATCAAAACAGGGACTACTGTGAAAAATCCTTTTAGGAATATCGTTGCAAAAATAGCAATTCCCAGGGTTACCGCTGCGATTAAAAAGTAGCTGAGATGGTAATCTTCTGTTCCTCCTGTCATAGCCATATCCATAGCTGTAGGAGCCAGTTTGAGACCGATTACCATGATGACAGAACCAATGACAACAGGAGGTAGAACTCTATCTATCCACTTATAGCCAAAGAAACGGATGATCTGTGAAATAATGATATAAAAAATACCAACCGCAAAAGCTCCCCCTAAGGCATAGGCTACACCGAAGCTTTGACTGATCATAATAATGGGTGTAATAAAGGCAAAACTGGAACCTAGATAGGCTGGGACTTTACCTTTTGTAATCAAAATATAGATAAGAGTCCCTACACCGCTGGTAAACAAAGCGGATGATGTTGGTAATCCCGTTAATATGGGAACCAAAACGGTCGAACTGAACATGGCAAAGACATGTTGAAAACTTAAGGGAATCCATTTTTTGAGTTCAGGCTTTTCATTAACCCCTATTGAAATCATATTACCTCCTGATGGGATTTTCTCCTGTACAGAGGTTGAGTGTCAAGAAAAGTCAGTATTTGGGCAAAAAAAAACCTGATCACAGGATCAGGTTTTGCCACCGATGAGAATCGAACTCATGACACGAGGATTTTCAGTCCTCTGCTCTACCGACTGAGCTACAGCGGCGAAAAAAAGCATCCAAAAAGCTGGATGCTTCTTATAAATGTTAATGCCACCGATGAGAATCGAACTCATGACACGAGGATTTTCAGTCCTCTGCTCTACCGACTGAGCTACAGCGGCTTAACGGAAACAATTTATAGCTTATGAGGTGAAAAGTGTCAACTAGTGACTACAAAAAAAGAAATACTTCTAGTAGTATAGGGTCATGCCAGCCCAAATTACCCATTGGTTATTTTTTAACGAAGTCAAAGAGATTCTTCAAAATACTCATCCCTTGTATAAGGAAGACAAGAGCGATCCCGGGTGGCTTTTTCTAGCCTCTCAGGGAGGAGATGTTTTTTATCATAATCAACATAGTATGCCCAGTGGTGTCTCCTATGGTGCTTTAATGCACCGCAGGGATGGGGATTCCTTTCTTATGAACCTGGCCAAACAGATCGGTCAGAGCCATCCTTTATTCTGGCTGGCGTTTATGACACATGCCATACTAGATCAGGAAGGCCATCCCTATGTTGTGTATTTTTCTACTGCTGTTAATCCTACTGGAAGTATGCGCAAAAAGTGGTATCAAATGCATCCTTTCTTTGAACGCATCATGGATCGATTATGGTTTGAGCAAAGAACAGGTCAATCTTTGTTTGCTCATTGGCAGGAAGGAAAAGGCTTTGATCTAAATAGTTTACCAGAAAGAACGATTTTGGATGCTCTGGGACTAGCTCTTGAGTTGACCTATGGTGAGAAGGTTCGCCAGCCTGACCGCTCCCTTCGTATTCATAATGCTTATCGGGATACTATTGGTTTCTTACAGTATAGTGACCCCAGCCGTCGCGATAATGCCTTATGGGCGGCTCAGAGGGATCAGGAGGATGGTGAACAAGGAGGACGGAATCGTCTGGCTCTGTTCCATCCTGTAGGTGACCTGGACGCCTATGATTTTCTCAATCAGAATCATCAGAAGTGGCAGCATCCTGTATCGGGAGAACCTGTTTATGACTCATGGGAGGACATCTATGATCGAGCAAAGGAGAGGGTCTTGAAAGCAGGAGCTATCCTGGCTGACTCTCTTCAGGGCCATAATAGTCTGGAAGCTTTAAAAGATATCATAACCTCCCGAACCTGGAATGTAGGGGATCTGGATGGAAAGAGCCATTCTCCTGTGTTCACCAAACCTTTTCCTCTCCCAGATATCCTTAAGCAGGAATATTCCATTCTTGACGGCAAACAGTAGCCTAGTTATGATGATAACATGAAGTATAATCAGCATGGCATTAATGCCTATCGCAAAACATTGAATACAGTGAAGGAGGCTTCTGAAAAAGATGAAGATCTTTTTGCCTTCCTTTCTGATGTCCCTGATGAGGATATAAAATATTTATTCAATGATGAAGATCCGGGAACCTTAACTAAGGTGTTGCCTTTGCTGGATACTGCCAGAAAGAAGATCGTCATCAATTCTCTTCTTCCTGCCAAACAACAGGCTGTCATCAAGGGCTTATTGTCAAAGCAGGTTCTTATGGATGGTGAACAACAGACAATATCTAAAAGGCTAAGAGAAAAAGTGGCTTTGCTAGAGAAGGATAAAGCTGATCGTATCGATGGACCTTCTGTTTTGTCGGCGATTATGCTCGAAATGAATCCTCTGGAGAGACAGAGTCTTCTCAAAGATCTCCACCAAAGCTCTCCTGATATAGCCAGACTGATTGAGAATAAAGTGGTAGAGCTTCGCACTCTGGAGGATGTTGTAGAACGGGACAGGCAAGAGTTTTTATCCTCATTGGATGATAATACTATTCTCACTCTTATGGCCGTCTATGGAGATAAGAGTGCCGATCTCATTCTGAATCAATTATCCAAGAGACGACAGGCTTTTATTATTCAGTACCTTAAGAGCTCTCCTCCTCCTTCTGCCAGTGAAAGGGCCGCTATAAAAGACAGCTTTCTTGAACAGCTTAAACAAGGGGTTCTCGATGGTAATCTTCGTCTTAAATCAGATGAATGGATCGAATAAATTTGGTAGTCCCCATAAAAAATAGTATAATAGTACCATTATTAAAGATAGGAGTATGAAATGTATTCTCTTCCAATAGCTTATCTTCTGTGGGCCTTAGGTGGTTTTGGAGCTCTCGGATTACATAGATTTTATATGGGGAAATTTGGAACAGGAGTTCTGTACTTGTTTTCCGGTGGCCTTGGAATGATTGGGTCTGTGTATGATTTTTTCACACTGCCCGGTCAAATAGAAGAAGCTAATATCCGTTTATCTTATCGCAAAGCAATGATTCAACATGGGGCGGAAGCCTATGCCAATCATCATTATTACAAATCAGAATCAAAGGATACTCTGGAAAGAAAGGTATTAAAACTAGCTAAGAAAAATAATGGCGTTGTATCTCCTTCTGAACTGGCTTTAAGTTCGGATATTAGCATTGAAAAAGCCCAAGCTCAGCTGGATAAGTTAGTCAGTAAAGGTTTTGCA
Organism: Spirochaeta cellobiosiphila DSM 17781; assembly: GCF_000426705.1. Lineage (NCBI taxonomy): Bacteria > Pseudomonadati > Spirochaetota > Spirochaetia > Spirochaetales > Spirochaetaceae > Spirochaeta > Spirochaeta cellobiosiphila. The sequence goes on along the minus strand of NZ_KE384555.1, from coordinate 34,056 downwards.
GAGATCAAGGTTCGTAAGTCAGGATCTCTTGTCTATTTCTTTCCGGATTTCATGACTGATCCTATTGATGGATCCGATTGGGAAGTCCTTTAATATTGACATAAACCAGACTTAAACATACTATCTATCCCATGACAGCGAATGAATTAAGACGAAAATACATAGATTTTTTTGTATCACATGATCATGTAGAAATATCAGGTAAATCCTTGATTCCAGAAAATGATCCCACTGTGTTATTTACCACTGCCGGGATGCATCCCTTAGTTCCTTACTTATTAGGTGAACCTCACCCGGCTGGGAACCGTTTGACAGACGTTCAGAAGTGTATTCGTACCGGTGATATTGATGAAGTAGGGGATCCTTCCCACTTAACATTCTTTGAAATGCTTGGCAACTGGTCATTAGGGGATTATTTCAAAGATCTATCCCTTCCTATGAGTTGGGAGTTCTTAACATCATCCCAATGGCTTGGTTTAGAGAAAGAACGCATCTCTGTTACTGTTTTCGCAGGAGATGACGATGCTCCAAAGGACGAAGAATCTGCCTCAATATGGTTGAAACTCGGTGTTCCTTCAGAACGTATCTATTACCTTCCCAAAGAAGACAACTGGTGGGGACCTGCTGGCGAAACAGGACCCTGTGGTCCAGATTCTGAGATATTCTATGATACTGGTAAGGAAGCTTGTGGTCCTGATTGTCGTCCAGGCTGTCATTGCGGTAAGTATTTTGAGATCTGGAATAATGTTTTCATGCAGTATAATAAACAGGCTGATGGTTCCTTTAAACCCTTAACAAGAAAATGTGTTGATACCGGTATGGGAATTGAACGAACAATTACGATGCTTCAAGGTAAGAAGTCTGTTTATGATACAGAGTTATTTCAACCTATATTTAAGTGTATAGAAGCAGATTGCGGTAAGAAATATGGACAGGATGATAGTATAGATAATTCTATCAGAATTATTTCGGATCATGTGAAAACCTCCACATTTATTTTGGGTGATGATCATGGCATTACCCCTTCAAACTTAGGTCAGGGGTATATCCTGCGTCGGTTGATTAGAAGAGCCCTTAGACATGGCCGTAAATTAGGTTATGAAGGGAAGTTCCTAGGAAAGCCGGCTTCTATTGTTATTGATATGTATGCCGAAGTTTATCCAGAACTGGTTGAACGAAAAGACCTTATTCTTGCGGAATTTGATAAAGAAGAAGAGAAGTTCCTTAAGACTTTGGAAAAGGGTGAAAAAGAATTTGAAAAGCTCCTTCCTAATCTCTTAAAAAATCCAAAGAAGATCATTCCTGGACGAATGGCTTTTAAGCTTTATGATACTTATGGTTTTCCAGTTGAAATCACTGAGGAATTGGCCCAGGAAAATGGATTAACCGTTGATAAAGAGGGCTTTAATAGCTCTTATGAAAAGCATCAGGAATTAAGTAAAAAGGGTAGTGAGAAAACGTTCAAAGGAGGATTAGCTGATAACTCAGAAATGACAACAGCCCTCCATACAGCAACCCACCTTCTTCATAAAGCTCTTCGCATGGTACTCGGTGATCATGTAGAACAAAAAGGTTCTAATATAACCGCTGAACGTCTTAGGTTTGACTTTAGTCATCCTGATAAGATGACCCCAGAAGAAGTGCAAAAGGTAGAAGATATAGTAAATGAACAGATCAAAAGAGAACTTCCTGTTTTCATGGAAATGTTGACTGTTGAAGAAGCTAAGTCCCAGGGGGCTATGGCTTTATTTACGAACAAATACGATGAAGTTGTGAAGGTTTACAGTATAGGTGATTTTAGTATGGAAGTTTGTGGTGGCCCTCATGTGGAGAATACAAAATCCCTAGGTACCTTTAAAATACAAAAAGAACAATCCAGTTCTTCTGGTGTAAGACGTATTAGAGCTGTTCTTAGCCATTAGATAATGATTTGTCTTATAACTAGGAAAACCCGCTAAAAGCGGGTTTTTTTATATCCTCTGATAAATATAATTGTGAGATGAGTGGATTAAAGTTCCCCGAATTTTATTTTCTCATACATTTCCATGACAAAGGTATTTCTGATACCCATGCGCATAAAAGAAGCTAAAATATCCATGGCTTCTTCTTTTTGTCCTACAGCCATATAACTTTCAGCAATCTCTGTATATAGTCTGTGATTCTTAGGGTCATTCTTAATCAACCCTTTAAGGCTGACAATGGCTTCTTCGTGGTTACCTTTGGCCTTATTGATCAATGCTAAACCAAGGATGGCATAGATATCAAATTCGATGTTAAGTGCTCTTTTGTAGAACTCTTCCGCCTTGTCATAGAGGCCCATGTTACGATAAGCATCACCAGCTCTTGTTAAGATAACTTTATTACGTGGATCTCTATCGAGTATTCTTTCCCAGTACTCTAGTGATTTATCTTGTCTGTTCATACCTCGATAACAATCAGCTAAGCCAAAAAGAGCGTAGAAGTTATTAGGTTCCATTTCCAGGGCTCTATCGAAGTAGGGAACACCTTGTTCGTAGGTCTTCATTTTTCTGTGACAGTTACCTAAGGAGGTTAGGACTCTTATATCCACATTATCATTGACTTGAAGCATTCGTTCCCAATAATAAAGGGCATCTTTAAATTCTTTAAAGTCATAATGTAAGTGTCCCAAACCAATAAGGGCATAGGGGTTGTTTTCTTCCATTTCCAAGACTTGAAGATATAACTCTTTACTTCTTTGAAAATTTCTTACTTTACGATAAGCATCTGCCACTCGAGTTAGTACTGTTACGTTAGTATCATCATGTTGTAGATACCTTTCCCATATATCAATCGCCCTATTGAATTGATTCAGAGCTTTATAACAATCTGCTAGTCCAAAAAGGGCATAATTGTTATCTGGATGAAGTTCAAGACATTGTTGATAATAGCTTATAGCCACACGGAAGGATCGCTTTTTTCTAAAAACATCACCTAAGCCAACAAGGGCATAATTATTGTTATCGTCCAAACTTAATATTTCTCGAAAGGCTTCTTCAGCTCTTTCAAGGAGGTTTTCTTTTAGTAGTTGATATCCGCGTTTTGAAAGCTCTGATATCTCATTGACAGTTTCATCATCTAAATTTTGATCATCACTAAAAAAATCTTCAAAATCGTCAATCATTTTTTATCCCTTCTTAATATTTAATTCTTCTTTAATCCACCCACTTATTATTTGACTCATTTTTTCAATTAAAAACTCCGTCTTATCAGGGGAAGGGGCTAACTTATACATTCGAAACGCTTCTAGTGGTTGATTCTGTTTCATGTACAGATCTCCCACACGAATCATTCCATCCGTATAGGAAGTTGTTACGAAGATCCGCTTTGCTTGGTCTATTTTGCCTTGGTTAAAGAGCTCGTTACCTCTGCGAATAAGAACCGCACGTTGAGCAGAGGTTAGGTTTGTTTGTGTATCTCCAGTAAGCTTGAGGAAACCATCATGAGGAATCATATCCAAAGCTGTATCTACTCGGCTTTTCTTCATAAACTTTTAATACTTGTCAATGTAAGAGAAAAATAACCTAAAATCAAGAGTTTTTATAAAGAACCCTTAGTGGACATTTGGCTCTCATCACCTGTGAGTGGGGCATAGGCTTTTTTTAGCGCTTTACCGAAAGCTTTGAATAAAGCTTCAATCATATGATGACTGTTCTCTCCATACACACAGTTAAGGTGCAGGGCTATGGCCGAACGTTGGACAAAGGCCAGGAAAAATTCTCTGAATAATGCCATATCGAATGTCCCCACCACGGCCTGGGGATAATCCGCTTTATACACCAATGTTGGTCTATTGCATACGTCGATAACAACAGTACTCAAGGCTTCATCCATAGGTATTCGAGCATCCCCATAGCGTTGAATTCGGGTCACATCCTTTTGCCATTGGCTAAAAGCGTCTCCCAGGACTAAACCCACATCCTCTACTAAGTGGTGGTAATCCACTTCTGTATCACCTGTGGCTCTTATTTTTAAGGAAAAGTTTCCATGAAAAGCCATAGCTGTAAGCATATGATCAAGAAAAGGAACGGAAGTGGAGATAGCCACCTCAGAGTTATTATCAAAGGAAAAAGTCAGATCAATGTCTGTTTCTTTTGTTTTACGGGTAATCTGTATCAAGCTATTCATCCCCCTTGGCTATGGTCTGAAGTAAGGTATTGATTTGCTTGTATCTTAGTTTGTAGTAAGCAGGATTAGCAATAAAATACACTTCAATATCGGCTAACTTCTTAATGACTTCCAGATGATTCGCTTTAAGTGTACCCCCTGTTTCGACTAAATCCACAATATAAGGGGCCAAACCTAATATAGGGGCCAACTCAACACTACCGTTGAGTTTTATGATTTTGACGGGAATCCCCAATTTATGGAAATAATCCGTAGTGAATTTAGTAAACTTGGTAGCCAATGTAAGAGAACCTTTTGTCTCATCCATAGGAGAATCTTTCTTCCCGGCCAAACAAATCTTAGTACTACCAAAGGGTAAAGTCCTTAGTTTGTTAAATTGAAGTCCTGATTCGTATATAACATCGTCTCCACAAACTCCTAATCCGGCAATTCCGTGATGGACATAGGTGGGAAGGTCTCCGTTTTTTACAAGCATTATCTTAAGGGTTCTTTCTTGATCCCATGCTACAAGTTTTCTTTTTTCAAAGGAGAAATGGATTCCCGCTTTGGCAAAGTACTCCTGTGTCTGGTCAAATAATCGCCCTTTGGGAAGGGCTAGTGTTAATGGTTCTATATTCGTCTCTTTCATTAGAAAATCACCTTTTTCCCTTCTTGACGAAGGAGTTTTGCCTTTTGATAACGTTCTGCAAAGGATGCTCCTTCACCTATTGTCATTACTTCCTTATCCTTAACGCTTTCTGTTACAGATTCTACTTTGCGAAGAAATAAGCTAAATCCTGCACTAGGTGCATCAAATCCAAAGTGGGACAATAATTTGTCATACCGACCACCTGTAGCAATTTCTGTAGGAATACCTTCTGTATACACCTCAAAAAAGATACCGGTGTAATAACTTTTCTGACCGACTTCAGAAAAATCCAAAGTAATCCAGTTTTGCTTATCCAGCTTTGTTAATTCTGCAAAGAGCAGTTTCAGGTCATTGATTGCTCCTGTTAGTTGAGGAAAATCTTTGACAGCATTCTTTAACGTCTCTTCCGATTCCTCGGGCGACCCTACAAAGGATAAGAGGTCCAGGAGCTTTTTTGTGTCATAATCCGTATCATCTAATAGGGCTTCAAGAGCACTCCAATTCCTCTGTCTAATATGTTTGGCTAACTGAACTTTAAGGGAAGGATCTAAATCCCCGAACAGATCCGTTAATATGCGATGAGTTCCCAAATGGATCTGGGAAGGAGGAAGTTTTAAAGCCTCCAGACTCTCGATTAAGAGTAATAGCACTTCCAGATCGGCATCACTTCCTTCTTTTCCAATTAATTCGGCACCAACCTGGAAGAATTCCTGTCTGGATATATCTTCACTATGTTGATAGCGAAGAATGGAGTCTGCATAACTAACGCGAACTGGTAGATCTTTGTCTTCCAGAATCACACCCATTTGCTTTGCCAGAAAGAGGGTTATATCACTACGTAACATGAGTAGTTCCCCTTTCCTATCAAAGAGACGGTAAATGTCTTCTGCCTTGTCTCTATCAATGAGGGCCTGATAGATATCATAAAAGTCGAACACAGGAGTCTGAACAGGCAGATATCCCCATGAATCGAATAAGTTCTCTAATTGTCTGGCCAAATGACGATGTCGGGAGGCCTCTTCAAGATAAAATGTTTCAGTCCCCTGGGGGATCTGCAAAAGCTTATGTCTTTCCTTCGCCATAAGACCTCCAATGTATAAAGTTAAGCCTCACTATAACAAAATCATTATTTCTAATAAAGTCTATAAAGGAAAAAGGCCGATGAAGAGGATTATGAGATGGTTATATTTCTTACTTTTTAATCTAGGAATTAGTGTTCTTTTTGCTTCTGACATAAAAATTGTCTCTCAACCTCAAGATGATCTGCGTCCCAGGATTGTAGCTATCGCACGGTCTTATCTGTCTGTTCCTTATGAACTGGCAGGACAAGGGAGATATGGGCTGGATTGCAGTGCTTTTGTCCAGGATGTTTTTAACCATGTAGGTATTAAAGATATACCCCGAGTTGTAAGGGATCAAGTCCATTGGGGTGAGGCCTTACAAGGGCCCTTGAGACCGGGAGATGTTATCTTTTATGACACAGAAGGGGCTGGTCCCAGTCATGTAGGAATCTATGTAGGGCAGGGAAAGGTTATTCATGCTGCTTCTGAAGGATCCTATGAAGGGGTTATCGAATCGCGAATTACTTCCCCTTATTATACAAAGCACTTTTATCAAAATCGTCGTTTTCTGTCAGATTCTCTACAGGTTAAACTAAATCTTGATAGTAATAAAATAGAAGAAACACTTCCTTCTATATCAGGAAATGAAGATCTAAGTCTCGCTCTTACTTCTACTGAACCTCAAAGAGTTGTTCTTAGCTGGCAAAGGGAAGATAAGGTGATAATCAATAGAGCTATGTATCTTTCCCATAAGGAAAGGCAACTAACTTTGAATCCAAATGAAGAGGGCCAATGGCGATTAATCGTGAAATCAGAGGATCAGGTTCTAGCGGACTTAACAATCAATTATTCTGAAACCGACCGTTGATAGAAGATCAGGTGGGATCTGCCATATTCCCGAAAATCAACTCTGTTATAAAGGCCTATGGTTTCGGGATATGATTCTTCTCCCGGGTAATGCATCATTAAGTATCCTCCAGGTGTTACAAGATCCTTTGACGCTATTGTTTTAAGTAGGTCTAATTTGTACTTGTAAGGAAAGGGGGGATCCAGATGAATAACATCCCATTGACCCTTAGCGAATTTTAGAAAACGCTCTGCAGGCATCATGATTAATTTAATGGGGCATTCAACAATGGAAATATTTTCCAGAATAACCGATCTCTTGATTCTGTCCTTTTCTACCAGATCTACGTTTACAGCTCCCCGACTGGCTGCTTCAATCCCAACGCATCCGGAACCGGAGAACACATCCAGAAATCGTTTACCTTCCAGAGAGCCCAGGATGGAGAACATGGATTCTCTCATTCTATCCATGGCAGGACGTATTTCCCCTTTAGGCATTTTAATGATACGGCCCTTGTATAGGCCACCGGTGATTCGCATGGCGGAGATTGTATTATAGATTGGCACAAGAGGGAAGGTGTGATAACTTTAGTACATGGAATTTACGTCTGCTGTCATAACTTTAATATTGATTATGGATCCTTTTGGGAACATCCCTCTCTTCTTATCTATTCTGAAGAATTTTGATCCTAAAAAGAAACGCAAGATCATTATTCGTGAAATGATTATTGCCCTCTTTATTTTGATAATGTTTCTCTTCTTTGGTCGTTACATCATGAACGGACTGCATATTACTCAACCCGCCTTAGGTCTGGCAGGGGGGATTATCCTGTTTTTGATATCCATAAAAATGATCTTCCCATCAGAAACGAAGAAGGAAAAGGAAAGTGTTGAACAGGAAGATGATCCGTTTATCGTTCCTATGGCTATTCCTATGATTGCCGGCCCTTCTTGTATGGCCACCCTTATGCTTATGGCCTCTCAGTATCCAGATCGTAAGATTGATTGGTTGATCGCTTTGATTATTGCTTGGGCTGTTACATTAGTTATACTTGTATCTAGTGCCTTTTTTAATAAACTTTTAGGTAGACGTGGTTTAAGAGCCGCTGAACGATTAATGGGAATGATCCTGACAACAATGAGTGTACAAATGCTTCTTAATGGCATTGATGTTTATTTAAAATAGTATTAAGGGGATATTTGTGAAAATCACTACTTTTATAGCTTTATTTGCCTTCTTTCCTATGATCATCCTAGCTCAGGAAGGCCCCAAACGGCTTGGTGTTTTGTTAGATTATGAGGGAGAGGGATTCCTTCTGGTTCGACAAGGTAAATCTCAGGAGTATGACTTCACAGAAGATCAAACAGGAACAGAGTTTTTGGAAGGGGACTTTATATCTACCCGGGAAGAGACTACCTTACTTATTCAGCTGGAAGGTAACTACAAAGTTCTTAATGTATATGAGAACACAAGTTTGACCTTCTTTGTGAATCCAGCTAATGAAGAACCGGATATCAATATGGTTTATGGAAAAGTAGATATGGAGTTAACCAATGCTGGACAAGCTAGAATAGGTGATTTTGATATATCGACTAGTCAGGATTCTGCAAAAGTAGAGTATAAGATTGTTGTAAATCCTGAAACAGGAAAACAGGAAGAATCTCTTACCTCCATAGGAGGCACCGTTGATGTCACTTCTGTTGAAACAGGAGAGGTTTCTGCCTTAACAGATGGAGAAGGAAAAGTCGCTGTTGCAGAACAGGGAAAGGATGTTAAAGAATTTGTAAATACCGGCAAAACTCCTGAGCCGGCACCTGAGCCTGTTCAGCCTCCCCAGGAGATTAGTCCTGCTCCTAGTGTAGCAGATAAAACAGAGCCAAAGGATTCGGGTGGTTTATTAGGACAGTATTTGCCTGGTTTAGCCGGATTAAAACATGTATCCCTAGAAACAGGGGTAGGTCTTTATACTTTAGTTCCTGATAACGATGGATCGAAGGAAGGTCAGTTCTTATCGACCCTTGTAAGCTTATTGGCCTTAAGATTAGGTGGTACTGTTCATATCGCCTATAAACCTGTCAAGAATTGGGGGATAGGTCTTGAAACAGGCTATTATCAAGGATCTACTGTAGAAAGTGGTGAGTCCAGTTCGACTTCCTATTCTATTCCTGTTCAACTAACAATGCCTATGTCTTACGGGCCTTTATTTATTCAACCTCAGGCCGGGATTGATATATGGGGAGCTTCATCCTCTGGGAATAGTTCCGCTACGACCTATGCCACTGTCTTTACCAAAGCTGGTCTAAAGTTCTCAACTTTCTCTTTATTTTTAGACTATGGTTACTTAATTCCCAAAGATAGTTTGACTAATTTTGGTGATTACATTCCAAGGATCGGTTTGGGATTCTACATTAATGCTGGTCAGCTAATAGGATTATCCGAGTAATTGGATTTTATTAAGTATATATTCGATTTTGTCTGTCCTTAAGACAGTCCTGAAGGTGTTTTCTGTCACTTCCTCTGAAGGATTGGGAGAGATGGAAAAACGCTTTTTAAGGTGATTGTCATACCAATGCACCAGATTGAGGCGACCCTTATCATATTCGATTGCCGTTACTCCTCTCTTGCCTACAGCGGTTCCTGAGTTAAAGAGACAGGGGACAATAACATTTTCTGAGTATAATCGATGACTCAATTCTTTCTTTTGACTCAATAATTGTTCAAGTTCTTCTTTGAGATGATTGATCTCAAGGATCACCGATTGCTGCTGCTGTTCGTTATATTCATGATAATGGCGGCATAAATGTTCAATACGAAACTTAATAGAGTCTTCTCCCGACAGGGATTCGAATAAGGGTCTATGGGTATGTCCAATAAAGCTCATGATCCCCTTGTTTACAGACCACTTGTACCCGTTCTTCTCTACACTAAATTGTCTGTGTGAGTTGTAGGCCACAGAGTAGTTCTTGATCCCTAAAGGTTTGACTAAGTACCTAAGAAGGAACTCAATCATGTTATTATATTTGTTATATCTTTGATTCAGCTGATGACCATGAAAGAAGAAAAGTTCCTTATCATGATACAGGTATTTGATAGCATTATAGATAGGGTAACGATTGAAACCTTCTATTTTAAAAAACAAACTTTCATCATGATTACCATGAATTTTGAATAATTTTCCCTTATTGTGATAGGCATCAAAAGCTTCATAAATCTGAGGCCATGCTTTTATAATCTTATCCATTCGGTACTTCTGAAGTTCTTCAATGTCCCCATTCAGGATAAGCGTATAACCCTGGGGCATATAATAATCGACTAGTGCGGAATAGACGATGGATGAGCTTAAGCGAAAATCATCCCTTTTAGAGCCATTACCCATGTGAAAATCACTTAAAACTACAAAACGATCTTCATCAGTAAGAGGAAAGGCTGGTGCTTTATCAAAAAGCTGGTTAACTAATAATTCTACTTTTGTTAGTGACATGTCTCTATAGTTTACTACTTCTGAATAAGAAAAGAAATGTATAGATTTTTATTTTTGGATAGGATTATAAGGAAAGAAGGGAAGCTTTACGCTTCCCCTACAAGACACATCCAGTCTGCTTCTGCGGCTATTTCATCACCAACATAAGCTTTTCCAGATTGTTTGATCATTCTTGCTGAGATTCTAACATTGGTTATTTCCATGCGAACCTCATCATTAGGTCTTACCTGTCTTCGGAATTTTACCTTATCAACAGTGGCCAGGAAGAAAAGGGCCTTGTCACCCAGTTTACCTAAGTGGCGGATTCCTGCTCCTCCAGCTTGTGCCATAGTTTCTATCAGAATAACACCGGGTACAACGGGATATTCCGGGAAGTGACCTTTAAAAAAGTACTCATCCTCTTTATAAACCCTATAGGCTGTCAAACCTTCATCAGTTACATTATCAAGTTTATCCACATAAAGAAAAGGCTCCCTGTGAGGGAGAAGTTCCTTGATATTATCTACCATGATACCTTCCTCGGTTGTGTTTTTCCTGGAGTATAGCTATATAGCTGAATATAGGCAAGTATATTTTCAGTTTAGCCCAGATCTATTCCGCAATCAGTTGAGCCAATAGATCTTTTACATCCTTTTGGTTCCAATCTCTTGTTCCCACAAGACGACCGCGAACCATTCCATTCTTATCTAATACAAAGGTGGTTGGAATCCCTGTAACACCAAACCATTGACTTCCGATAGCTCCATCATAGTCCATTAACACAGGGTAAGTATAAGCATTGTCTGTTAAAAAGCTTTGAACCGTGTCTTTCTTCTCACTAAGGTTGATAGCGACGATTTCAAAACCTTTTCCGGACCATTCATTATAAAGTTTTTGCATACTGGGCATTTCTTCTCGGCAGGGAGGACACCAGGTTGCCCAAAAGTTTAATAAGACAACTTTCCCTTCATAAGTAGATATAGGTTTCATGGTCCCCTGTAGATCTTCCAATTGAAACTGGGGAACCTTAAAGTTTTCAGTAGGTAGATCAAAACCAAGACTGGAAAGTTGATTATTTATGCTGTTTTCTTCTGCCCATATGCCCCCTAAAGGGAGAGCTAAAAGAATAAAAACTAGTACCTTATTTATTTTCATAGTAAACCTCTTATATATAGAAATATACCAAAGAATAGAAAATAAACAATGATTTAAGTCGGAATTAAGGTGACTATTAAAAGAATGGAAAAGTCATACAAACCATGAATGAGGGCATTTTGCCACAAACTACGAGTCCGTTTATACAACCAGCAAAAAAACAATCCAAGAATAAAAGAATTGATCACCCCCGGCCATCCCAGATACAAATGACCACTGGCAAAGAGCAGGCTTGATAGCAGTATGCCCCTTGCCGCTGATATATAGGGTGGTTTCCACAGGGTCAATAAATAGGAACGAAAATAGAGTTCCTCCCTTATTCCTGTTAATAAACTTGTGATTAATAAAAAGGGAATCATACTTAATGGTGTGGAAGGTAAAGCGGGTACTTCAGGAATGGGAATCAAGAGAGTTGCCAAATAAAGAATTGACTGTATGAGAATAATAACAGCAATTAATACAAGAAAGTGAAATCCTAAATGACGGCTATCCCTTTTGTTCCATTTACGGATACCCATGATTGGTAAAAGCCTTTTGTCCTTGAGGTACACAATATAAACCAACAAAAGGACTTCCGGAATCGTACTGAGGGCATAGAGGAAATGGAACCTGTATTGGCTGAATGTCAGATTACCTAAAGTACCCGTAAAGATTCCAGGTAAGTAAAAAACAGCAAAGATTAGTAGAGGTTCATAGAGGGATATTTTGTTCTTGTTCACCCCTCTTATATAGCCAAATAAGGGATAAAAGTAAAGCTTTGCTACATATTGACGATATCATATATAAAAGTAGAGTTTAGGGAGTCCTATACATGTTAATATTAGTCCTGGTTCTACTTCTATTAGCTGCACTGGGTTTGGTCGGGTATAAAGTATCAGAGGGAAAGAGTTTCCCCTGGTTTCAGTTTTATTTTAAAGGCCGCGAATCCGGTTTTAGCATCAAGGAGATCCAGCTTCTAGGTAAAGCTGCTCGTGAGACGCGGCTGGATAATCCTATCTCACTCTTTTGGTCTATAAATAAGTTAGATAGGATGATCCGGGCTGTGATTATTAAAGCCAAAGCTAAAGGAAGTAATGAACATCCTGATACGGAAGAGTTTATTGGTAAACTCTATGATTTCCGTAAACAAGTAGAGTTTAATACTCCCAAATATCGCCTAGGCTTGAACTCCACTAGAGGAATATCTCCTCATCAAAAAATAAGAATAAACGTGCACGGTATTGGCACTTATCATTCTCAAGTGATTGAAAACTTGCGCCGTTATATCGCCATATCCTATCCACAAGGCAAGAAACTCCCTATGGGATATTCCTGGAAGGGTAAGAAACTAAACATTTACTTCTGGCGTGGAGAAGATGCAGGTTATTTCTTTGAAACCAGAGTGATTGATGACTTTTTAGATAGAAAATATCCCCTTCTCTATATTGAACATTCGGATTCTTTGATTCGAAGTCAAAAAAGGCGGTCCGTCCGGGTAGAAGCTAATGGCCCTGTTGCTATCTTTAATCTGGAGAATATAGAGAATGCCAATGAAAACTTTGAGAGGGGGAGTGGTTTACGAGGTCGTTTAATGGACATATCCGAAGACGGTCTGGCTATTCTCGTAGGAGGACGGGCCAAGGTTGGTTTGCCATTAAAGGTTCAATTTACCTTATCAGAGTTTGCCCTTGTTATGTGTGGGGTTGTAAAGGGGGTTACCTTTGATGAAAAATCTAACCGTTCCCTCTTGCATATACAGGCGAATCCTCCTAGCAATCATATAAAGAATTCCATTCTTAGCTACGTGTACAATATCTTTGATGAACGGGAAGAACGAACAAAAAGGAGAGTCTAAAATGAATAGAAAGTTAGGAATAATCCTGCTCCTGTTGATTCCCTATTTCCTTTTCTCCGGTGATTTAGATGACTTTGAACGTGATATAAACAAACAAAATCCCCCTTCATCCCCCCAAAAGGATAACAGCGGGACAGATGGCTGTTGGGATGGCTGCGCGGAAGGTTGTTTTCACATTATGGGAATCATAGTTTTTGCCGGTGTAGATTATAGTATGATGCGTTCTGGTATGAAATCCTCTCATGAGGATTTAAGTGTCATTCCTCGTAAGGTGGGAGAACCCTTACTCCCTCTGATTCAGGTTAGTACTCTGGGCCAATATCTAGGAACAGATAAAGTGGAAATGAGAAACCAGGTCGAATTAGGAATAGGGCCGGTAGCTTTTCGCTACAGGGGACAAAATATCTTTGAAGGTTATGATGATACTCTTTTTACTCATCAGTTTTTAGGAATCCTAAGAGTATCCCTGGGCAACAAAATAGAGTGGGGCTTAGGATCCGGACTTCAGTTATTTTATGGCAATAGGGAAAGGACAGGTCTCGTGCTCACGATGCCCATTAAAATTGGATTAACAGATCATCTATTTCTTGATATGACTCCCAATATGATAAGTCAAAATAATACTTCAAGCGCTCTTTATGAAGGAGAAGCTCTCCTGTCTTATCACAGGGGCTCCCTGGCTCTTCGGGGAGGATGGGGATGGTTTGGTAACAGCAATGCCATGCTAACAGGCCCTGTCTTAGGCCTAGCCTTTACTTTGTAAATAATCCTATCTGAAGCATGCTCTGGATTTCCTCTGTTCTATGGGTATGCAGTCCCAGCAGCTAACACCCTTTGATCCCCTTTCTCTTATTCTGTTCTCTTCTTTGCTCTTTGTGATATTACCTCTCCCTGCTCTTATTATCATTTTACCTTGTTTATGTCTTTTACCTAAAAGAATTAGGATCATAGGTTTATGCTTGCTAATAGGAGCCGTTCATGGTCTATCTATTAGGAATAAAGAGCCCATACCCTATGTGAAAAATAGGGAAATCAATAAAACAATGCTCTTATTAGAAGACGTAGCTCCCGGAGCAGAGGCAAAAGGGGCCTGGTCCAAAGTGTTAATTCTTAGGACTAGTAAGGATAATTCTATAAAACAAAAGGGCTATAAAAAAGCCTATGTCCCTATTGTCACATCAAGGAGGCTCTATCGAGGGCAGATCCTCCGTATGGATCCAGAACTTCACCTCTATAATGATTCTCCTTATCCCGTGAGAGCTGCTTTCTGGCAGGCCCTTGATAAGCAAATGTTGTCATGGAAGAGAGAAGAAGGTAGTCTTTGGTTAGCCTTAACGACAGGAGAACGGATAGGTTTGAGTGAAGAGGTGAAATCCTTATTTACCATGTCAGGAGCCGCTCCTTTACTGGCCCTTTCAGGTTTGCACATAGCCTTGATAGCTCTGTGTTTTCAGTTTATCCCTGAGAGAAGAATAGCCTATGCCTTACAGGTTGTCTTTCTTGTTTTATACCTTTATTTGATTAATCCAGGCCCCAGTTTGATAAGAGCCGTTCTTCTTGTGATCATATCAGGATTATGGGCCCTCACAGATTATCAGAGATACCCTGGCAATACTCTGGGACTTACTTTTTTAATACACACCCTGATTCAACCGGCGAATCTATATTCCCTGAGCTTTCAACTATCCTATGCTGCATTATTTGGCATCATGTACGGAGCTCCTTTATTAAAAAATCTCTTATGGAAGGAGTATCCTTTGTGTCTATTAAATAAATTCACTGTGCCTTTGAGTGTCTTCCTCTTTACTTCCCCTCTATTAATAAAGTCCTTTGATGTTCTCTATTGGGTTGGTTTGATTAGCAATACCCTTCTTGTCTTTCCCATGGTTTTGTTTATACTGGCAGGTCTGTTGACTCTTATGATTAGGGATTGCCAACCCTTACTCTCCTGGTCTTATCAATTCTTTATCATGGCCTTAGAAGTTTTTGCAAAATTCCCTCCCCTGTATAATCTGTAACTTCCCCTAATTAAAGCAATAGTTTAGACTAGCTGCCTATGTTTGATCATTTGAATTACGATAGTCCTAACGATATAAAAGATTTATTACAGAGTTTTGGTTTTAATCCAAGGAAGAAATGGGGACAAAATTTTCTCATTAATCCCCAAGCCCGGATACGGATAGTGGAAGCTCTTCAATTGGAAAGAGATATGTCTGTGTGGGAAGTAGGGCCGGGACTGGGAGCCATTACTCATCATCTATTAGACGTTAGTTCTCATCTTACTGTATTTGAAATCGATCCCGGTTATATCGCTTTATTGCAAAAATGGTTTGGTGATATAGAAGGCTTCTCTATTGTTGAAGGGGATGTGATCAAGACCTGGAAGTCTGTTAGAGCAGAAAAAGGGGAGGCTGCCCGTGTTGTTGGGAATCTTCCTTATAACGCTGCTAGCTCTATCATATCGAGTTTTATCGATGCCCAATATTATCCAGAAGTATTAGTCATTACGGTTCAGAAAGAAATGGCTGAACGAATGATTGCCAAGCCTGGTAATAAAAACTATTCCAGCTTCTCTATCCTATGTCAATCAACTTTCGATGTGAAGTTAACAGGGGACTTGAAGCCCGGAAGTTTCTTCCCTCGTCCCGAGGTTGTGTCCAGTATAGCTCAGATGAAACCTCATGGTCACATAGAGGATATCATTAATAAGGATCAATTCTTCAAATTGGTTCGTGAACTCTTTTCTTCTAAAAGAAAGACTTTAAAAAATAACATTCTAGGTTCGCCTTTGGCTAACTCCCTTGGCAGGGAACGTGTTCTGGATGCTTTCTCAGATATGGGGATCGATATTAAGTTACGACCAGAGACCATATCTGTGGAGCAATACATCGGTGTCTCCAATAAACTCCAAAACAAATAGATTTTGATATATGAGGTAAATGCTTGAATCAAAGTAATGAAATGGTTCAAGCAAAGCGGAGAAATGCTTAGACCAAATTGGCATTTTGGTTGCTAGGCTCTTTATACTTCACTATAAGGAGTGTCGTAGATGAAGATAAAAAGATCTGTTATTGCTTTGTCTTTGTTGTTTCTTTTTGTGCTATCCGGGTTGGTTTTTGCTGATTCTCAGACTAATACTGTCTATATCACCAAAACAGGCTCTAAATATCATGTCTCCACTTGCCGGTATTTAAGTAAATCATAAATCCCCATTACCCTAGAGTAGGAGGTCTCCATGAATTACAAGAACAAAATCGCAATCGTAACAGGCGGTGAACCTGATGTGAGGGGGAACTGTATTGTTCCTGGTGCTGTTGAGACGAGATGGTGGGCAGGTGATGAAGATAAGATGGAAATGCTGGCAGGATAGTTGCCCTTAGGTCATATCTCTACCCCTGAAGATATAGCAGAATTAACCTTAGCTGTGATGGCTAGTCCCTCAATGACGGGGCAACTTGTGATAGTTGATAATGGCCAGACCCTGTAAAAGGTCTGTAATTCACAACCATTATTATTTAGAATTTAGTCATATCGTAATCAGGGCCTAAAAGCTTATAACTTAATCTGATAAAATCTTTTAGTTCTTCAGGAGTTAGTCTTTTCAGGAAAGTTTCTTCCATTTTGGATAAGGACTCACTGCACTGAGGAAATACTTCCTCTCCCTTATCGTTGAGTTTAATAATAAAATGGCGAGTATCTGCTGCATTCACTTCTTTAGAGATATATCCTTTTTTTTGCATAGACTTAAGGGAATGAGTGATAACCGGGCTTGTGACTCCAAATGTCTTTTCTAAATTCTTCTGGTTAACCCCATTTTCTCCATTGATTTTTAAGTGCACAATGATAAGCAACTGGAGAAAGCTCATGTTTAAATTACTTAAGTGAATGTTCTGTACAAAAACTACCATCTTGTCTAGTTCATGAATCAGTCTTGGTAGATAGTTTTCCGGTGGTCCAAAGATCTTTTTTTTTATAGTTATTTTATCCATGGTCTCTATTATACAAAGATATATTTTTTATGTCATCATAGCTTATTACTCAAAAAAAGCAGAAAGTCTTTGACTTCTGGATAAGAGATAGTTAATATGCTAGCTATCTTTTTTAAACAGGAGAATCAATTTGAATCAAATAATAATTACTAGCTTAGTTATTACTTTACTCCTTTCTGCTTTACTGTTGTGGAAGAGCAGAAAAAGAGTAAAGCTTTTTACTGTATTTCTACTCCTGACTATTTTAGTAGTTGGAATACACATTGGTACCATACGTTACAGCAATGTAATAGATATCTATTTCACAAAAATGGATGAGGATGCACCAGTAACCAAAGAGGCGAGGGCGAAGGCTAAAGAGATGACCGAAGATGTTCAGGCAGAAGGAATAGTCCTTTTAAAAAATGAAGATGATCTATTACCTATGACATCCCAAAAGGTTAATTTATTCGGTTACACTTCTATTAACATAACCTATGGGGGGAGTGGATCCGGGGCAGGTGATGAGAAAAAGAATGTCTCATTAATAAAAGCTCTTGAAGATCAGGGGTATGAAGCTAATCCTTCTCTTATATCCTTCTATCAGCAGCATATTCAGGAGAAGCAAAAAACGAATGTCTTTCACCTAATAGGGGGGGACTACAATAACTATGAGCCAGAAGCTTCTCAGTTCTCAGATACTTTGATACAAGAGGCAAAAGATTATTCAGATGTCGCTTTTGTAGTTTTTACCCGTAATGGTGGAGAAGGGGGTGATCTCCCTTATGATACGGCAGATTATACAGGGGGAGCCCAGGGGCAGCACTATCTAGAGCTAACTAATAATGAAAGAAGCATGCTTGATATAGTCAAAAAGAACTTTAATAAGATTGTTGTGCTTATTAACTCAAGTAATGCTATGGAGTTAGGGTTTCTGGATGATCCCAAGATAAAAGCCGCATTGTGGATAGGGGGCCCCGGTTCCACTGGTACCATAAGTGTTGCTAAAGTTTTGGATGGTGAAATTAATCCCTCTGGTGCCTTGGCTGATACTTATGCTTATGAGTTGGAATCAGCTCCTGCATACTATAACTTCGGGGATTTCCAATATCTTAACACTAACAATATTTACGATGCTATGTATGTAGATCTTGATCATTATTCTTACGTTGATTATATCGAAGGTATTTATGTTGGATATAGATTCTATGAGACAAGATTTGTAGACAACAGAACAAATAGAATGGATGAAGAAGCTTATCATAAGCTTGTTCAATATCCCTTTGGTTATGGGTTAAGTTACACAGACTTTACACAAAGTATTGAAGGGTTACATGAGTCAGGTGATCATTATGAGCTTACAGTAAAGGTAACCAATATAGGAAATGTTCCAGGTAAAGATGTGGTTCAAGTATATGTGACTGCTCCCTACACTATTGGTGGGATAGAAAAACCATTTGTGTCTTTACTGGATTTTGATAAGACAAAGATGCTACAGCCTGGGGAAAGGGAGACATTAACCATATCCTTTGCCAAGGAAGATTTAGCTTCCTATGATTATATTACTGATAGGGCTTATGTGCTTGATAAAGGGACCTATGAGATCAAGCTTATGGATAATGCTCATGATTTGATTGAATCACGAAAACTAAATATCCCAGAAAAAGTTGTTTACAATGAAAATAATAAGAGGCCCAGTGATCAAGTAGCTGCTGTCAATCACTTTGATGATGTATCCTTTGCTAATAATAATCAGTATGTGACTAGAGCGGATTGGGAAGGGACTCTTCCTACTGTTAGACCTGAGCCTAAAGACGCCACCCCTGAGATGGTTAGGAAGATTGAAGATGATTCCGTGGAACAAGGAACCGCTCTTAAGTCCTATAAACCAGAGAATAATCATTTGGTTCTTAATGATTTGAAAGGTGTTCCCTATGATGATCCTAAATGGTCACAGCTTATAAAACAAATTCCTGTTCAAGAGTTAGTGACTTTGTTGGGCTATGGAGGCTTTGCCACTGCTAGTGTTCCATCAATTGAAAAGTACAAAACAAGTGATCTTGATGGTCCTGCAGGTATCAATGGTTTGGTTAATGGTGCTTCAGGTAACCACTATACTAGTGCTGTTGTTGTTTCCTCAACCTGGAATAAAGAGCTGGTTCAAAAGCTGGGAGAAACGGTAGGTACAGAAGCTAGAGCATATGGGGTAAGTGGACTATACGGACCTGCAATGAATATTCATAGGACACCCTTTGGTGGACGTAATTTTGAGTATTATTCTGAGGATGGTGTTTTGGCTGGAAAAATCGCAGCTGCTTTTATCAAAGGTGCACGTTCTCAAGGTATTTATCCTTATATTAAACACTTTGCCATGAACCCACAGGAAGTCAATCGTTTAGGTATGAGTTCCTGGGCTACAGAACAGTCTATGCGGGAAGTGTATTTTAAGCCATTTGAATTGGCTGTAAAAGAAGGTGTTGCTACTGCTGTGATGGCCGCGGATGTTCGACTTGGTCTAACTTGGACAGGACAGAATAAGGCTCTATTACAAAATGTTTTAAGATCAGAATGGGGTTTTAAAGGTTTTGTGATTTCTGATTATGTTGTCGATAATTATAAGAATCCTGATATAGCTGTGCGAATGGGTACGGATATGATGCTTACTTCTACTGGTGCAACAGTTTCTAAGGCTACTACCCAGGATACTCGAGGGATTGAGGCCATGCAAGAAGCTGCTCATCACATACTCTACACGATCTCTAATAGTGATGCCCAAGAGATTTCAGTACCCCAATTCCCCTTTTGGATTTTTATACTGATTGCCTTAGATATGGTCCTTGTAGGGACATTTGCTTTATTTCTTTTCTTAAGAAAGCCTGAATAGATACAAGGGCTTAGTGATTTATAGCCAGCCATCTTCCTAGATTGGCTGGCTTTATCTTTTAATCATTTCCAAAACTTAATATCCGCTTATCATAGGCTACAACCTTCCGTTCCAGGTAGTCCGGATAGGAGCTTAAATTGACATTTACCTGGAAAGATCCTTCGTAGCCCCAATATTTGGGAATGGCAGTGACCTTGAATTTGTAATGCCCCTTACCAGAGGGGATTACTTTGTTCCAATGAGGACTCATGGTAAATATATCTGGTTGATCAGTATTAAATCCCAAGGTTATTTCGCCTTTTGTGGCTCCCGTTAACTCATAGGCAACTTCAACAATGAATTTTGTTCTTTTCCCATTTATGAGGTTAGATTCGGGTGTTATAGAGACGATTGAGAGGGATCCTTTGGGAATAGGAACTTCCTTGTTTTGTTTAAGAATCGTTTTAATGGCTTCTTCCTGTTGTTCTGGTGTAGCGAACTGTAAAGGATAGGTATCAAAGGCAAAGGTTCCCTTATCAGACTTTGAAGAGAGGGGACTTAGGTTGACATCCAGTACAAAGTCTCCTTTTTCTTTCCAATCACGGGGAATGGCTGTTGTTTTAATTATTCTACGTCCGGAGCCTTTGGAAACGATGATTCTTTGTGAAGGATCCATTTTGTACTCTAGTATTTTCTGTGAATTGAAGCCTACCAAGATCAGGGCTTCCTCAAGGTCTTCGAATTGATATTCCAATTCTATAGTGAATTGCGTCTCTAATCCATCCACAAGATTTGTGTCTGGTTTGACTGAGATGATATCAATAGAAGCTGACTCGGATAGCTTTTTTAGGTTGATGCTTTGAGTAGAATGACAGGAATACAGTAATATAAGGCTCAGAAGAACGCCTACTTTTTTAATCATTTATGTCTCCTTTTTATAATTTTTTTATGATTCTAAAAAAAGCCATCAGTTAACTGATGGCTTGATACTCAATTCGTCTTGTATTATTTTATAGCATTTTATTGGTAAATCCATAATCTTTTAAGGTTTTCTCAAGCAAAGCCTGGTTGGCCGGTGCTGGTGGAGCCAAAGGAAGCCGATAGTTGGGTTCCATATATCCCATATAAGCCATGGCGGCTTTGATTGGAGTAGGGTTTATCTCACAGAACAGAGCCTTAAATAGAGGGGTTAAACGATAATGTTCTTCCCTTGCGTTTTCTACTTCCCCCTGTAAAGCCATTTCGACCAGTCTACCCATGGTTTTGGGAGCTATATTACTTGTGACAGAAATAACACCATGTCCCCCCATTAGAACGAGGGGTACTGTCAATCCATCGTCTCCTGATATTACTGAGAAATCCTCCGGTGCTTGGCGGATAATCTCAAATATTTGATTGATGTCACCACTGGCTTCCTTTACTCCTACGATGTTAGGATGTTCTGCTAATCTCAATAAAGTCTCAACTTCAATATTTCGACCTGTTCTTCCAGGAATATTATAGATAATCAAGGGGATTTCTACACTGTCTGCTATGGTCATAAAGTGTCGGTACAGACCTTCCTGATTAGGTTTGTTATAATAAGGGGATACTTGCAGACTCGCATCTGCACCCATTTCTTTTGCTTGTTTTGTGAGAGATATGGCTTCCACAGTAGCATTTGAACCGGTTCCGGCAATCACCTGTGTACGTCCTTTGGTCATTTCAATAACCATTTTGATCACTTCCGCATGTTCCAGATGACTCATGGTGGGGCTTTCCCCTGTGGATCCCATGGGGACAATACCTGTGATGCCTTGTGCTATTTGTTCCTCAATAATCCGAGATAGCTGATCTTTGACTACAGCTCCTTCCTTATCGAAGGGGGTTACTAAGGCGGTATAGGTTCCTTTAAACATTATTTATCTCCTAGTCAAAGAATTGTTCTATAAAATCTTCTACACTGTAGAAGCCTTTTTTATTAATTAGCCATTCACCTGCTAAGACAGCACCCAGGGCAAATCCTCCTCTGGAGCGTGCTGTGTGTGTGACTTCAATAGTATCAAAGAGGGAATCAACTGTGACTTTATGAGTCCCCGGGATGTTTCCTCCCCGAATGCTTGCGACATGGAGTTCCTGTGGTTCTATCTGTCGATCCAGTTTTTCCGGCTGAATAATAGTTTTTCGATCCACATTATCTATGATCTTCTGGGCTGTTGTCAGGGCTGTCCCTGAAGGGGAATCCTTTTTGAATTTATGGTGGTATTCGGTTACCATCACGTCATATTCTGGTACAGGGTTGATGAGGGCGGCAGTTTTTTCTACCATTTTAAAAAATAGATGGGCTCCTATGGAGAAGTTCGATCCATAGATATAAGAACTCCCAGATGACTCAATGAGTTCTTTCACCTCTTCCAGATGATCTAACCAGCCTGTTGTTCCCATCACAACAGGAAGTCTATGTTCTCCATAGAATTTTATGTTGGCCATTACCTTTGTAGGCAGACTGAAGTCTATAGCCAAATCTGAACCTTCTATAGCCTCTGGACATAGTTCACTGTAATCGGCGGACTCTTTATGTAAATCTATCCTTGATATTATCTTATGTCCCCGGTCTATCAATATTTTTTCGATTTCATGACCCATTTGGCCATATCCGACTATTACTACATTCATGGTTTGATACTAGTAAGATTTTGAGAAAGGTGCAAGGAGATTCCCCCCTTCTTATTTGAAGGAGGGATATTATATTATTCTGCTTGAGCTAATGTGGCTGCGCTTGTGTTGATGATTTCTTCAACAGAACAACCTCTGGATAAGTCAGATACAGGCTTTGCAAATCCTTGTAGGAACGGACCATAGGCATCTGCACCAGCAAAACGTTGTACTAATTTGTATCCAATATTGCCAGACTGTAGGTCAGGGAATACTAATGTATTGGCTTGTCCTGCCACTGGAGATCCGGGAGCTTTCTTTTCTGCAACAGAGGGGATAATGGCTGCATCTGCTTGCATTTCACCGTCTACATTAAGTTCTGGATGTTTTTCCTTAACAATAGCCAGGGCATCAATAACCTTTTGGGCATGTTCGTGTTTAGCAGAACCTTTTGTAGAAAAGCTTAACATAGCGACTTTTGGCTCGGTTTGTAGGAAGTCCTTACAGGATTTTGCAGCTGCGGCAGCGATTTCTGCTAATTGTTCGGCTGTTGGATCTGGTATGGTGGCACAATCAGAGAAGATCATTAAACCATCTTTGCCCCATTTTTTATCGGGCATATCCATGACAAAGCAACTGGAAGCTGATTTAACACCAGGAGCCGTTTTAATAATGGTAAAAGCAGCTACTAAAACCTTGCCTGTAGCATTTTCCGCACCAGCTACCATTGCAGTAGCATCTCCTTTTCTAACCATCATGGCACCAAAATGAAGAGGATCAATGATTTTGGCTTTAGCATCTTCTATTGAGATCCCTTTGTGCTTACGAAGTTCATAGTATTCCTGAGCATAGCCTTCTAACCGTTCACTGGTTGTAGGATCTATAATGGTAATACCCGTTAAATCAGCCCCTTCAGCTTCAGCTACTTTTTTGATTTCCCCTTCTTTTCCTAAGAGAATAACTTCTTTTGCTAATCCTTCTGTTAAGATAGGTGAACAAGCTTTGACTGTTCTAGGTTCTGTTCCTTCAGGAAGGACTAGAGTTCCTTTCTTTTGGCGGGCGCTTTCCCACATCCTTTCGGTAAAAGTCATTTATACACTCCTGATTAATTGAATTTAAAAGTTAACCGAAATTATTATGAGTTTTTCATATTAAAAAGACAAGCAAAAAGCCTTTGAAAAAGATTCTCAATTATCCTAATATAGGGCCATGATTAAAATAGGCGTTTACGGCCTAGGAAGATTCGGTTCCTTCTGGGCTGGTCTTCTTAGTACTAAGTTTGAAGTATATGGATATACAAGAAGTTCTCAGAGACCCACCCCAAAGGGTGTTGTCCGGGTGAATTCCCTGGAGGATTTAGCAGAGGTAGATGTTCTGTATTTGTGTACTTCCATATCAAGTATGGAAGAAACTGCAAGGTCTTTAATACCGGTTTTAAAGAGTAATACTCTTATCGTGGATACTTGTTCTGTCAAGGTTGAACCATTGAAGACCCTGGAACGATTGTTAGGTGACACCAATCCTATTATGGGTACTCATCCTATGTTTGGACCTGATTCTGCCAAAGAGGGCGTTAAGGGCTTACCCGTTGTTTTAACTCCTGTCACTAATAGCGAGAAAGATTTAGCGTATTGGAAAGATGTTTTTGCAGAGATGGGAATGAGGGTTTATATTATGACACCTGAGGAGCATGATCAACAAGCTGCCTATACCCAGGGGATTACCCATTTCATAGGCCGCGTTCTTGATGAGTTGAGTCTGGAGAGCAGTCCTATTGGAACCTATGGGTATCAGCGTTTGTTAGAGATTAGACAGCAAACCTGTAATGATCCCTGGCAGTTATTTGTTGATCTACAACATTATAATCCTTATACCTATGATATGCGCCAGGATCTAAAAAAGGCAATGAATAAGATTATGAAGGAATTACACCATTCTTGACATCCCATGAGGGCGAAGTTAGGATAGTTAATAAGGAGAATTAGTAGGTGCCAGATTTACATTTGAAACGAGTAGATGAACGTGAGATCGACACGATTCTTGCTGAGGATATTGACTTCAGTGGTGAACTAACATTTACCGAACCTTTGATGATCAAGGGACGCTTTCATGGACAAATCAAAAGCCAGGGCGAATTATATATAGGGGCTGAAGCTCGTGTGGAAGCTGATATTAAAGCCCCTCTTTTATCTATACGAGGTGCTTTAAAAGGGGAGATGTCCTGTTCTCGTAGAGTTGAGCTGTATTCTTCTGCTGAAGTATCAGGAAATATGATTAGTCCTGAAGTTATCATGGAAGCAGGGGCAAAGTTTAATGGTAATATGGTTATGGGAGAGGATAATGAATAAAGGTTTCTTTATTGTAATAGGATTGTTGCTTTCTTTCTCTCTTCCTTTGTTTTCCCAGAGGGCCGATGCCTTAGCCTTATATCGAGAAGGTAAGTATGATGAGGCTATTGCTGCTTGTCGTGCTGATTTGCAGATGAATGCAGAGAATATGGATGCTTATACCATTATGGGCTGGAGTCTTGTTCGAAAAGGTAGTTATGATCAGGCCCGGATTGAAATGGAGAAAGCCCTTAAGGTTAGACGTTATGATTATAGGATTATTGAATCCTTAGGGGAAAGCTATTTTTATCTAGGACGGAATTTGGATGCCCTGAAATACTTTGAAGAGTATTCAAGCATAGCTCCTTCTGAGGACAGAATTGATACTGTTTTCTTTTTTATGGGGGAGATTTTTATTCGATTAGGAGAGTATCACCATGCGGATATAGCTTTATCTACAGCAGTTCATCATGCTCCCAATGTGGCCAGATGGTGGGCTCGTCTAGGGTATGCCCGGGAAAGAGCTAAAGATTATACCTGGGCCAAGGTGGCTTATCAGAAGGCTCTTGAACTTAATCCTGGATTGGAAGATGCTATCCGTGGTTTAGAGCGTAGTCAACAAGGTTAAGTATTTATCTATTCTTGTACTATATAGAGAACTCTCCCTACAGGGGAGAGTTTTTTTATACTTGTTAACTATGCCATCATTGGAGATATTAGTAGTATAAGATTTTTATAAGAAATGAAGTATAATATATGATGTGAACTGTTAGTGAGGAGGATACCATGAAAACAAAAGCAATCATTATGTCAGTCATCATTACCGCCTTAAGTCTCAGTAATTGTGATGTAATTGGTACCAACCTTTTTGAAAGTATAGATAAATATCAATATAATGTAAGTTCCAGTATGTCAAATCATGACATAGCGAAAATTCTCAATAATGTTAATCCCGATGATCTGAGTAGTAGTGATGTCGCAAAAATGAGCGAATCTTTGCAAAAGACCATGAGTCAAGGGTCTACAACAGACAAGCAGGAGGCTGCTCTCTTGATGGTGGATCTTAAGCTTAGTAGATCTGAGGGCAATACAGCTGTAAACAATGTACCTTATGTTATTAATACATTACTTAGTGATTCCAGTGACATTGGAAGCAAGCCCTCTATAACACAAGAGCTGTTTACTAATCTCTTGGGGAGTCCTTCAAGTATTGAAGAGGTGGCAGATCTTATTGATATTATGACCACAGTTGAAGATGCTCTTGCAGTATTCAATGTAAGTTCCTCACAAGTGTTACTCGATATGGATGAGGCTGCCTTGAGTACTCTCGTTCAGCAAGCTATTGTGGTAACAGCAATTAGCATGATTGTGGATATTATAAAGAGTTCTAACTCTTCGGGTTACAGTACAGAAGAGGCCTTTTATATCTTGTTAACTGCAGATGTTAATGGAGATAATGATTTCGTATATAAAGGAAATACAGTTGGCTATGATAAGATTATAAATGAGACAGGTTTACAAAATAATATTGATGAACTAACTGGTATTATGGATTCTACAGGATCTGGTAACACAAGTTATCAGTATTTAGAATTAGTGTTAGACACTTCTGGTCTAACTTTTTAAGGAGGTGATTATGAGACGTATATTATTGATGATTATTGTTTTGACTGCTTTCACCTCTCTCTATGCTGAAGATAATTACGATAAGCCATTCAAGGTGTATAATCCTATATTATTAGGTAAAGGCGATACTAGTGTTGCAACTGCTCATGGCTATGTGTCGTTGTTTACAAATCCCGCTGGTTTCAGCCGTGAAGGGGGGGATGTTACCTTCATTAGTGCCTCTATTGGGACCTGGGGGAATCCTAAAGATTTGAAGCGAGTCATTGATTACATGACTGATTCTAATAGTGACGACTTATTGGATAATGATGAGTTTGTGAGTATTATGAATTCTCTTTTATTGGATACTGGGGTTGGGCTTAATGGGAATGGTAGTGCAATCGGAATTGTTGGTAAAGGATTGGGATTGGGATTCTTTCAGTCTACTGATATATATGCTAGTGGTGAAAGCTTGTTAGGAGTTGAGGTTGAGCTTATCTCTGATACTTCTTTTGTAGCTGGTTTATCACATAAGTTTGATTTTTCCGGTTTTCCAATTCATTTAGGTGGTGACATAAGGCCTGTTTATAGAATTAAAACAAATCCCTTGTTGAAAAATGTCATATCAAATAAGAGTTCTGATGATAATTCAACATCCTTAGATGAAACAATTGTCTATCAAGGTTTTGGTCTTGGTATAGATGCTGGTTTGATCGCTGAAATTAATGAGTTCACAATAGGATTTAGTATCAGAGATTTGTTTGGTACTAGGATGTATTATTCGAAGGAAACTATATCTGAAGTTTTTGATAAGGGGGCTAGTAATTTAGATTCCAGTGAGGGAAGAAATGCACAAGCATCTACACCTATGACTATTGCTTTAGGCGCATCCTATCATCCTGACTTGAGAATGAGGAAAAAATACATAGATCCTTCTTTTAGTGCAGAGTATAGACATGAGATATCTACAGAAAAGGAAAAAAGTTTTTTAACTCAGACTCATTTTGGTACAGAGCTAACTTTGTTCAAATATTTCACTCTTCGTGCTGGACTAAATGGCGGAGATGTTAGTCTTGGTGGTGGGGTTCATTTTGCAGTATTTGATATAAATTTAGTAGGATTTAGTGAAGAGTTGGGTAATTATGCTGCCCAGGCAGATAAAAGAACTGGATATATGATAGAAATAGCATTGAGAATATAAAACTCTGTGCCGAAAATATTTAGGACTTAAGTTAAGGGAGCGATAATGAAAAAGACCTTGTTTATAAAGATGATAATTAGTTTAGCTATTCTTAGTTTATTCGTTTCTTGTGAAGATTTGTTTACCATGAGTTTAGCCTCCTATCTACAAAGGGATTACTCCTCTCTCCCTGTAAGTGCTCAAATTGAACGAGCAGAACAAGCTCTCTATTCAGACGATCCTGGCGAAGCTGATGAGGCTTTTAATGCAATACAAAAAATATTAGGGGATAAGAGTCCTTCAGATAGTGATTATGAAGATATCGTAGGGCTATCTGTTGATTTAGCCGTTAAAGCGAGTGGGGTCGAGGACGCGATTACTTCATTAGCCGATACTACCAGTGATGGTGGTGATATTGGTTCTGCATTGAATGATATCCTTACATCAAGTAGTTTGGATTTAGACTATTTTGATACGGCTTACAGTAATGTTTCTAATATCGATTCCTCCAAACTGGATGACGATCAACTCTTGTTTCTGGCTGCCGGATTAGCTTTGAAACAGGCAAAAGAAACAGGTACTAATGATTTAGACTCATTAACATCGGGTACGCCACGAACGGATGCTGCTTTAGCTTTAGTAGGACAAATTAATGCAGAAGAAGGAACGGATTTAGCCAACTTAGTGGATCAGCTGAATACTATGATTTCTTAAAAAGGAGCAATATGTTGATAAGTAATAAGACCCCCATCGCTATAGTGGTTCTCTTTTTTTTTAGTCAGTACTTTATAAGTGCTTATGATATATCAACAGTACGTAGATCAGCTATAGGAGGCCCTCATGCTGCTCTAGCTGATGATAGGGATGCTTTGTTTACGAACCCTGCTGGATACCTTACAGCAGAGCCTGAGATCACTATTACCCAATTAGACCTACTATTGACGGGACCGGTATTTACTATTGCCAATGTTTTTCTTTCTAATAAAGATTCCTCAGGCGGCTTGCCGGATGGAGCAGTGGAAACTTTGACCGGTTTGTATGCGGGGATGGATTTAGCTGGTCCTTTAAGCTTTGCCTATGTAGGTAATGGTTTAGGGGTTGGTTTGTTTAATAAATCAGGTGTGACAATGAAGACATCCACTGATGTTGATGCTGCCTTTGAGGAATCCACTATTCTTGTAGGAGGGTACAGCTTTAATTTGCCTATTAAATCAGATATTCATCGGGTAGATGCAGGATTTAATCTAAAGGGATATGTTTCCGGTGGTGTGAATCTCTCAGAATCTCTTGTCGATGTTGTAGATGTGATAAGCAGTATGAGTTCTAATTATTTGTCTGAACAGCCCTTTATCTTTACAACAGGCATGGGAAGTGATTTAGGTTTTTTATACAGTTACAAAAGCCGGCTGAAGGTCGGAATGTCTGTTATGGATCTGATCACTTATGAAAATATGAAGATCTATTCCTCATTAGATGGTTTTATGAAAAATGCTCAAACAAATGAACTAAGTACTAATAATGAGTTTTTACCACAGCGAATTAATTTGGGTGTCATGTATAGACCTTCTTTTTTGAAAAATAATAAGTACTTATCTGACTGGAAGTTAATGGCAGATTACTCGGATATGTTTGATTTTCTTCTTCAGCCAAAAAATGGTGTTAATCCTATTTTGCATCTTGGTATAGGATCTGAGGTTACATTACTGGATATTTTGTCTCTTCGATTAGGTGTCTATCAAGCTTTATTAAATGCTGGTATGGGTATGAATTTACAATTTTTAAGATTAAATTTAGCTATTTATGGAAAGGAACTAAGCACTGAACCAGGAGTAAAGTCAGTCTATAACTTACGATTAGGAATGGAGTTTTCCTATTAAGAAATTATAGATTTAATATGTGGTTGACACTTTTTTGTAAAAACTATATATTCCTTTCCGTGCTCAAGGGCCGCTAGCTCAGCAGGTAGAGCAACGCCCTTTTAAGGCGTGGGTCACTGGTTCGAATCCAGTGCGGCTCATTGATTGTGTCCCGTTCGTCTAGTGGTTAGGACACCGGGTTTTCATCCCGGCAACAGGGGTTCAACTCCCCTACGGGATGTTAGGCTTTCATTACTATTAGTGATGAAGGTCTTTTTTTATACTAGCGAATGATTGGGATAAAAAAAACACACCATGCGGTGTGTTTTTTTTATTTGTGAGTTTAACGCTTTAGTTGAACCAGAACCTAAGTCCTAGGCCAGCCTGAAAACCCCACACGGGAAATTGAAAGTTATCACCAACCTGAATACCGGCTGTTGGTGCTCCCTCAATAAAGAGTTCAAGTGGTTCTATGGGGAAGAATTGTAATCCGATTGGCATCCTTGCTCCAAAGTTAGGATCTATTGTATCTCCATCCCCTTTTATGCGTACATAAAAACCTGGTCCCAGGTAGACGCTTAAAGGTCCTGCTATCATTTGACGGTATAACCACCAGTCATCATACATTCCCACATCAAACGAATCAGCATCAATGTTTAGTGAGAGGCCGAGCACAGTCCCGGGGATTTTGGGTGATGCAATATTAAAGGATATGCCTGGTGTTGGGCCATTCATGAAGTGAAACGCAGCTCCTAATCCTGTTTGTGCAAAAGCACCAACTGAAATACTAAGAAAGGCCAGGGCTATAATGATCTTTTTCATATTAACTCCTACATAATTGTTATCATACATACAAATATCTATTATAGTATAGTCGATCTGTCAATTGATGGGAATGGAAATTAACCAAATGGTATAGGAGTGAGGATGTCTAAGGAAATATTAAGAGCAGAAGATTTGGATGGATTTTTAAATGAGAGTGATAAGCTTGTTCTGGAAGATATGCATAGTTTATTTGATCAAGCTTTAAAATCGTGCAAAATCCTGGATGGAAATCCAAATGAAGGGACTGTTCTTAAGGAAAAACAGAAGTTAATTAATCTCTACAATGAAATGGGACAAAAAATGCAGAATATCTTAAAAGAGTTCCCTCGTATTCATGTCTATTCATTTGAAACACCCAGTCAGGTTCATGGAGAGGCTAGTCGGCTTATTGCTAAGTTAAGGAATACCAGAACGGACCATCAGGAATTTGTGTATTATATTCAAAGAGCTTATGAGTTGCTGTTTAATTTAGCATTTGGTGGGGCGGTTAAAGAAAATAAGAACCACCTTATTGTTAAAACTCCTGTAAATGTTCCCACACAGAATTTTGCTGTTCACAAAATACCGGATATTGATAACCTTATAGAGAATTCTGTCATGTGCGTCATGTTGCGTGGGGCGCTTTTGCCGTCTATGATCATGAGTAAAGAGATTCAGGAGTATTCCTCTACAGGATATGTAACTCCTTTCGCGTTATTTAAAATAAAAAGAAACGATGAGAAAAAAGCTTCCAATATGGAGTACATCCTTGATTTAGATAAGTCTTACTTTGATCTGGATCAACTTAATGGTAAGGATTTGATTTTTGCCGATCCAATGAATGCAACAGGTGGTAGTTTTGTTACTATTGTTACTTATCTTGAACAAAATAATATCAAACCGAAAAGCATTAAGTTTTTTAATGTTATTAGTGCTTTGAAGGGCGCATTGAATGTTGTTCGTGCACTTGACTCTGTAGAGATGTATACTTTGTGGATGGATCCCGTTTTGAATGATCTAGCCTATATTATGCCAGGGTTGGGTGATGCCGGTGATCGATTGAATGGGGTAGATGCAGAAGATTATCCCAGGAATATTTTACAATTAATAGCTGATTATGGAACCAATATTGTTGATCTTTATCGTTGGCAGGTGAGGAAAATTGAAGAAACTATTCTTGGGGTTTAGTTTTCTATTTTTTATGGGCTGTTCATCATTTAATGAAGAACATAAGAATATTGGGGCTGCTTATTATAATTTGGCACTTAGTTATTCAGAGCTAAAAAAATATGATGATTCTGCTTCTGCTCTTGAAAAAGCGCTTAAGTGGGATCCTCATTTAAAAGCAGCTTCGTATAACCTGGCTATAGTTCTGGCTGAACAAGGTGTATGGGAAGATTCAGAAGTTTTTCTTGATGAATTATTGGCCCAGGACCCGTCGAATACTAAAATTCTTAAAGCCCAGGCTTATCTATATTATAAAAAGGGTGATTTTTCTCACTCGATTGATCTGTACAATAGGGTTTTGTTGTTAAATGAGTTTGATTTTGATGTTATTTGGAACTTATTTATATTAACCAAAGATGTTGATGAAGCTAAGGCTAATGGTTATTTGGATAAACTGTCTCCTTTCAATGAGCTTTCTTTGAATCAGTTAGATAAAATATTGGTTTTTGCTGATCATGTGGAGAATTATCTATTGATGGAGCAGGTTGCTATACTAAGTTTGTCAAAAGATGAAAATAATTTCCATGGCTTAGAGTATCTTGGAAAAGCCTATGAAGGCGAGAAGCTATATGGAAAAGCTGTTGATTTGTATAGTGATAATATAAGAAGAGCCGATGGATTGTTTTTATTTCTCAGAGGACGTTTGTATATTCTTTATTTAGGTGAAAAAGACGCTGGATGGGAAGATATTAGGATGGCAATTGAAAAAGGGTTTAAGGATGATGAGTTGATATCTAATCTTCGTGATAAAATTGATGATGTGGATGTTAAGACTTTTGATTCTATTTTAGATGAACATGGAATTAGCTTGAAAGGAGATGATAAGACTGCCCATTAGATGAACAGTCTTATCGGATTACTTGAGAATATTTAAAACAGATGTGAATACATTTTCTGGAGCTTCTGCTGCATTGATATCTACTAGCAATTGCTTGTTGTTGTAGTAATCAATAAGGGGTTGGGTTTGTTCTTTATATACGGATAGTCTATTTTTGATTGACTCGATTTCGTCATCTTTTCGAGTATAAAGCTCTCCACCGCAGTGGTCACATATGCCTTCTTTTTTAGGTGGAACAAATAGAACATGGAAGGAGGCTCCACATTGTTTACAGACCCGTCTTCCGCTTAATCTTTTGATTAGTTCTTCTTCTTCTACATAAAAATTTAAGGCTTTATCTATATTGGTTATTTTCTGTAAGGCTTCTGCTTGAGCTTCTGTACGGGGGAATCCATCAAGTATGAAACCATTTTGACAATCTGCTTGGTCTAATCGTTCTTTAACGATTGCAACAGTTAGTTCATCTGGTACTAAATCTCCTCTATCTACAATCGCCTTAACTTGTAAACCAAGATCGCTTTCGCTTTTAATGGCTGCTCTAAATAGGTCTCCTGTAGAGATGTGGGGAAGCTTTTTCTCATCCTTTAGTTTTACTGCTACTGTTCCCTTTCCTGCTCCTGGAGGGCCAAGGAAGATAAGATTCATTTTTTACTCCTTTAAGTAATCAGGTAATCTGTGGCTGTAAATAATACTGCATTCTTCACTGCAGAACTCAGATTCTTCTGATGTATAAGGAAAGTGCTTGTTACATGTTGGGCACTGTTTGTAGGCAATTGCACATTCCGGCGAGCAGTATAACCCCTTTATAATGCTTTGCAAAGGCACATAAGTACCGCATGTTATACATGCTTTGAATTCTTTATATTCCATATTAATATAGTATAGCATAAGGGGGGTTTGTAGTATGTCTTTATGGGATGATGTAAAAGAGCGCTTTTCTTACGGTGTTAGGGGATCAAAAAGAGCTATCTCTATAGCCAAGGAAAAAGCACAAGATTTGGGAGAGAAAAGCGTAATTCACCTGGAGTTGACTCAGTTGCGTCAGGATTTGGATAAAACGTATAAACAGCTAGGAAAGACGGTTAAGTCTATTTTAATGGATCAAGGGCGTGGCTCGGTTAGTTTGAAGACAGCAGAGCTTAAAGATCTATGGACTTTGATAGAAGATATAGAGGGAAATATCACTATAAAAGAAGAACATTTAAATAGTGATGAGAAAAATGACAAAATGAGTTGACAAAAATCCGTGATACAGTTAGATTACCCCTCGTCCTTAAGTAAGGGTGTTAAACAGATTATTCGCAATACTGAATAGTTTGTTTTTTTAAATTGTTATTTGACAAAGAGATAGGGAAGGGAGAGAAGGAACCTTGAGAGGTTTCTAAGAGTTAAAGAGACACAACTCTTTAAAGAGCAAACAGATGCAAATACTCTTTATTAGAATAAAGAAAAGCTCATCTTTATGATGAGTAAATAGATAATGGAGAGTTTGATCCTGGCTCAGAACGAACGCTGGCGGCGCGTTTTAAGCATGCAAGTCGAACGGGATTCAAGTGCTTGCACTTGATGAGAGTGGCGAACGGGTGAGTAACACGTAGGTGATCTACCTAGAAGTTGGGGATA